>NZ_JAASRN010000002.1:0-300000 GCF_011761635.1 Thermonema lapsum | reverse complement strand
GCACCCGATAGCTTTTGCCCGCTTCTATGTGCAAAATGCCATCGCCTTCATAAATGCCCAAACGATTGTCGGGTGTAAGGTAGGCACGTTGAAAAAAAGCCCTGCTTTTCAAATAAACCTCATAGTTGAGGTGCCGGTTGATAGAAAAGGTTTCATCCATAGGAAAATCTTCTATGCGCCAAGCAAAGAGCCGTTTTCCGTTTACCTCTACATGCAGGCTGCGTACGGCGTAGCGGTGCTGGGCGGCTGTCATGTAGTCCCAAGCATTTACTTCCAAGCCTATGTCGCCATAGGCACCGACGGCATTGGGCAGCTCATAACGCCCGTTTCCTTTGTGCACCAAGCCAAACACACGCCGCTCAATGCCCTGCTGCACACGGCTGTGTGCCCGCAGGGGCATGATGGCTATTGCCTGCACATGGGGCGGACGCCGGTCGGGCATGAGCCAAGGAAAGAAGCGTTGTGGGTCCAGCACATTGTCGTTGGCATTGCGTATCTCGTAGTGCAAGTGTGGACCAAACGAAAAGCCTGTATTGCCTACATAACCTATGATTTCGCCTTTTTTCACGGGCAAAGCGCCGGGCAAGGGAAACAACTCCACAAAAAAAGATTTTTGGGCGTATTGTGCCTCACGCACATAGGTTTTGATTTTAGGGGCAAAGGCACTTAGATGGGCATATACGCTCATGTGCCTACTTTGGGGGTGTAGCAAATACACCACTTGCCCATATCCGCTGCTCGATACCTTCACTCGGCACACATAACCGTCGGCAGAAGCATACACAGGCGTGCCTATGGGTGCGCGTATGTCTAAGCCACCATGAAAATGATTGTTGCGCAGCTCGCCCATATTGCCCGTAAGATAGCTGTACTCTTTGGGCAAAGGGTACAGCCAATCCTGTTTGTATTCCGAGGGCTGCGCGCTCAAGAGATTATTGAAAGCCGCCGGGTGCCACAGCAACAGCAGGCACTGCACAAGCAAAGAAAAACGCATAGGCTTTTCAGATATGTATTACTTTATTTCGAAGTCCAGCATTTTGCGTCCTTCGAGGTAAGCGGTCAGGCGGTCGCCTATCTTGACAGGACCTACGCCCGACGGCGTACCGGTGAAGATAATATCGCCGGTTTTGAGTGTAAAGAAGCGCGACAGGTAGGCTATCAGAAAGTCTATTTTGAATATCATCAGGGAAGTATTGCCTTGTTGACGCACTTCGCCGTTTACTTCGAGGTGAAAGTGGAGGTTTTGCAGGTCTGCAAAGGTTTCTTTCGGAATCCACTCCGAGATGGGCGCCGAGCCATCGAACCCCTTGGCTATGTCCCAAGGGTAGCTATTTTGCTTGAGTTTGGCTTGTATGTCGCGTGCGGTGAAGTCGATGCCCAACCCCACCGCATCGTAATACTTGTGCGCAAACTGCTCATCTATGTGTTTGCCTTCTTTGCATATGCGCACAATCACTTCCACTTCGTGGTGTATTTCTTTGCTGAAGTCCGGATAGTAAAAAGGTGCATTGTTGCGCAAGAGGGCGGTATCGGGTTTTAAAAAAATGACCGGTTCGCCTGAAAACTTGTCATAAGCGCTTTGCATCTCTTCGATGTGCGCTGCATAATTTTTACCTACTGCCAGTATTTTCATAAGGGGTATCGTTTTAAAAAAAATGACATACAAACTTAGAAGAAAAAGCAGATGAAAGGAAATAAAAAAAGGCTGGCTTTCAAAAAAGCCGCCTTTGTATATGTGATAAAACTAAAGCGAATGGCTTTACTCTCCGTGCAACCATGCCTTTTTGGCAAGCAGTTCTTCTTCGGTTTCTTCGTAATCGGGGTCTTCCACGCAGCAGTCCACGGGGCATACAGCCGCGCATTGAGGTTCTTCATGGAAGCCCATACATTCGGTACATTTGCCAGATACGATATAATAAAACTCATCGGAGAGGGGGGGCTGCGGCTCGTGTGCATCGATTACCGTGCCGTCTTCGAGCTCTACCTGTTCGAGGGCAGTGCCATCAGCCCAACGCCATTCTACGCCTCCTTCATATATGGCGGTATTGGGGCACTCGGGTTCACATGCACCACAATTGATGCATTCTTCTGTTATCATTATAGCCATAATAATCGGTCCTTTTTTAAGGATGGTCGGTTGAAAAAGTAAATTGCTTTTACAAAGTAACTAAACCTTGAACAAACAAAAAAGTTTCTTGTTGGCTTGCTTTTATTTCGGCGTTTGGGTGGGTATGTCTTTCAGGCTGAAGCGGTAAACTTTGCGTGAAGGAATCAGCCACAGCAAGAAAAAGCCGGCTAAAAAGAAGCACATGAGTGCCAACGCACTGTTGCGCATGCTTCCGGTGAGGTCGTCTATAAAGCCATAGGTAAAGGTGCCCAGCACAATAGCCAGCTTTTCGCTGATGTCGTAAAAGCTGAAATAGGAGGCGGTATCGTCGGTATCGTCGGGCATCAGTTTGGCGTAGGTAGCCCGTGCCAATGCCTGCGTGCCCCCCATAAGCAAACCTACTACTGCTGCCAAGCCGTAAAACTGGCTTTCGGTGTAGGTGTAATAAGCAGCCACACAAACCCCTGCCCATACGATAAGAGCCAGCTGCAGCGCACGCACATTGCCCCACAAGGAAGAAAGGAAAGAAAACAGATGCGCTCCGGGTACTGCAATAAGCTGCAAAATAAGAATGGTGATGATGAGTTTGTCTGCTGCCAGTTTCAGCTCATTGGTGCCAAAAAGCGTGGCTACATACATAATCGTCTGCAAACCCATAGTGAAAAAGAAAAACGCCACCACGAAGCGCTTGAGTAAGCGTTGATATTTGATTTCTGCCACGACCTTCTGCAATTCACGCAAGCCGTTGAGTATCCAGCGTTTGCTGTGCGGGTGCTGGCTGTGGTCGTTGGGCAGCCCTCGAAAGGTGATTTGTGCAAACCCCATCCACCATAAGCCGGTGAGTACAAACGAAAGCCGCGAGGCCATGCTGCTGCTTATGTTGCCAAACCATGCTGGCTTCAAAATGGGCAGCAGGCAAATGATGAGCAGCAACACACTACCCACATAGCCCCAAGCAAAGCCGCGGGCACTCAAACGGTCGTAGGCTTCTTCGGGCGCAATGCGTGGTAGGTAGGAGTTATAGAAGACAATGCTACCACTAAAGCCGACCAGTCCCAACAAGAAAGCGCTTAGCCCCCAGTACAAAGTATCGAGGTCTTTGAAGAAAAAAAGCCCCATACAGGCAGCACTGCCCAAATAGCAGAAGAGTTGCATAAACTGCTTCCGCCAGCCGCTATAGTCAGCAATGGCTGTCAGAAAAGGCGAAAGGAGGGCTACTATCAAAAAAGCAAGCGATACGGTATAGGAAAAAAGTGCCGAGCCGGATACTGACACCCCAAAAACAGTGGGCACATGGTCTTGCACGATGGCTTCGTAATAAATGGGAAATATGGTAGAGGTGATGACCAGCGAAAAAACCGAGTTTGCCCAGTCGTAGAGCACCCACGCCCGTTGGGCTTGTTTTCTTTGCTTTTCGTCGATTGCTTCCATGTTTTAAACTATTGGTTTAGTTTCTTTGTATAGACAAAGAAAATACCTTATCTTAAAGGTAAAAGGTAACTATTTAAAAAAGCAACATATATGAAAGAGGCATCTCATACAAGCGACAGCGTGCCTAATTTTATAGAGGGCATCAAGCCTAAGGAAACACTCTTAGGCAAGTTTTACAAATGGGAGCGGGAGCGTCCCGAAAGCGTGTATCTTCGCCAGCCCTATGGGCAGAAGTGGAAAGAAATGACCTTTGCCGAAGTAGGCAAGGAGGCGCGCCGCATGGCGGCTTATTTTGCTTCTCTTGGCTTGAAAAGAGGCGACCATATCGGCATCATCGCCAAGAATCATGCCTATTGGATTATTGCAGACCTGGCTATTATGATGGGGGGGTATGTGTCAGTACCTATTTATCCGAATATAAGCCGCAAACAGCTGGAATATATTATCCGAGATTCCGACATTAAGCTGCTGTTGGTGGGCAAGCTCGAAAACTGGAAGCTGTTCTATGATGCTCAATTCGCGGTGAAGCACATCCTTGCCTTGCCCGATTCCAACATTATGGGGCTCGAAAACTGGGAACGCATCCGCAATAACTACTCACCCATCGAAGGCTATCCAAATGTTGATTTCGACGATTTGTTTACGGTTATTTACACTTCTGGCACTACAGGGAACCCCAAAGGGGTTAAACTCACCCACTTTGCTGTTGCCATTTGTTTGGAAGTCAATCGCTCTTTGCTGGAGTTAGAAGGCGAGTGCCGCTTTTTCTCTTACTTGCCGCTGGCTCACTCGGCAGAGCGCGCCGCAGTGGAGGCTTTTAGCTTAGAGAGTGGGGGCACCGTGTCTTTTTTCGAGCACCGCGAAACGTTTTTAAGAAACCTGCGTGAAGCAGCACCCACCCATTTTTTGGCAGTGCCTGCCGTATGGCAGAGCTTCTATGAGGGCATTGTGAGGAAGATGCCTGCCTCGCGTTTAAAAATGCTTCTGAAAATACCGCTACTCAATCGTTTGGTGAAGAAAAAAATACGGCAAGGCTTGGGTTTGCACAAAGCGCATATGGTGATTACAGGCGCTGCGCCCATGCCTGCCAACCTCCATCGTTTTTTTGGTGAGTTGGGGCTCGAAATACAAGAAGTGTATGGAATTACGGAGATGGCAGCAGCTGTGTGCATACATCGAAAAGGAGATGTACGCCCCGGCACGGTGGGCAAGCCCTTTCCTATGGTACAACTGCGTATTGACCCCCATAGCAGAGAGATTGTTGTCAAGGCACCATGGATGTTCATAGGGTATTATCGCGACAGTCGCAAGACTGCCGAAGCTATAGACGCCGAAGGGTGGTATCATACCGGTGACCGTGGACACCTCACCGAAGACGGGCACCTGGTCTTGGAAGGGCGCCTGAGCGATGAATTCAAAACAGTGAGAGGGTTATTTGTGAACCCTAATGTGATAGAGCCTCTTTTTGCATTGAATGAAAACATAGGGCAGGTGTGTGTGATTGGTGAAGGGTTGTTAAAGCCCGTAGCACTTGTTACTTTGTCGGAGAAAGGGCAAAAAGAACCCGATGTTGTCCTGAAAGTGGGCATGGAAGTAACCATGAACCGGATAAACGGAGAGCTTTCCGATGTAGAGCAGATAGAAAAGGTAATTATTTTGCCCGAGGCATGGACTGTGGAAAATGGGCTGCTAACGCCCACCATGAAAATACGGCGCAAAGCTATTTATGCACGCTACGCAGCGCTACTTCCTACTTGGTTGAATCATCCCGAAAAAGTGGTTTTTGTGTCTAAAGAAGAGCTGAGTCATCTCCATGAAAAAGACGAGTAGTCTGTGGCAGTTGCCAGCATAGGCATGCTGTTTTTTTCTTTTTTGTCTGTGAACTGCTATCTTTGGGCAAAAGAATTGCCTATGTATTTGCTTTTTATCCGCTGGGATGTGGACCCCGCCATAGTGGAAGTCTTTGGAAGAGAAATTCGTTGGTACGGATTGATGTTTGCCATCGCCTTTTTGTTGGGGTCAAATATTCTTGCCAAGATATTTAAGATAGAAGGAAAGCCCGAAAAAGACTTAGATAAGCTTACAGTTTATGTGATTATAGCCACCATCGTGGGGGCACGCTTGGGGCACTGCCTTTTTTACCAGCCCGACTATTATTTGGCAAACCCCATGGAGATTCTGAAAATATGGGAGGGGGGACTCGCCAGCCATGGAGCTGCCATAGGCATACTCACGGCTTTGTACCTCTACAGCCGCTCTCGCCCCAGTCAGCCCTTTTTGTGGGTTACCGACCGTGTGGTGATTCCCGTGGCACTGGGCGGCGCTTTTGTGCGCTTGGGCAACTTAATGAACTCGGAGATTGTGGGTAAACCCACTGACCTACCCTGGGGCTTCATCTTTGTGCGCAACGGAGAAGACTTTGCCCGCCACCCGACGCAGATTTATGAATCGCTCTTTTACTTCTTTACTTTTTATGTTCTTTGGCGTCTCTATCAAAAATACCAAACCAAGCTGCCCCACGGAGCTTTGTTGGGGCTGTTTTTGGTGATGGTTTTTGGCTTCCGTTTCTTAGTGGAATTTGTCAAAGACAATCAAGTACCTTTTGAAGACCAGCTGCCACTGAATATGGGGCAGATTTTGAGTGTTCCGGCTGTGCTGGCTGGTCTGTGGCTGATGGCACGTGCCTGGAAGAAAGAAGCAAGCAAACAAGCATAGTTGACATTGCGCATATTTGTTTGTACTACCTCCCTGGAAGTTCTTGGGAGGTTTTGGCATATCCTTACTCATTTATTTTCAACCTAAAAATACATCGTATGAAGACAAAAGAAGAAATCGTAAGAGACTGGCTGCCGCGCTATACAGGCACACCACTGGAGGAGTTTAGAGATTACATACTGCTCACTAACTTCCACAGCTATGTGGAAATGTTCGCCGAGAAATTCAATGTACCTATTCGTGGGCTTGACAAACCCATGCAAACAGCATCCTCTGACTTGATTACCATTGTAAATTTCGGTATGGGTAGTGCCATGGCGGCAACCGTCATGGACTTGCTCTCTGCTGTAGCTCCCAAAGCCGTTTTATTTTTGGGTAAATGCGGCGGTTTGAAGAAAGACATTAGCGTGGGTGACCTCATCCTACCTATTGCCGCCATACGAGGCGAAGGAACAAGCAATGATTATATGCCGCCCGAAATTCCTGCCTTACCTTCATTCCGTTTGCAGAAGGCGGTGTCTGCCATGATTGTGAAAAACAACTTGGATTACTGGACGGGCACAGTGTACACTACCAACCGCCGAGTGTGGGAACACGATACTAACTTCAAAGAGTATTTGCGCAAAACGCGTGTGATGGGCATCGACATGGAAACTGCCACCCTGTTTATTGTAGGTTTTGTCAATAAAATACCTCATGGGGCGCTCCTGCTCGTGTCTGATGTGCCCATGATTCCGGAAGGTGTGAAAACCTCTGAAAGCGACAAGTACGTGACGCGTCAGTTTGCCCCCATCCATCTGCAAATAGGCATCGATTCGCTTACAGAACTGGCTATTTCGGGTGAGTCGGTGAAGCATCTGCGCTTCGAATAAGCAATAGAACAAAGTGAGCCGGTAGGAATCACCGGCAGTTCTTGTTTTATTTGCTTTTTCGAAAATAAAATACCTTTTTGAGCATGCACTGGACCGACACACATTGTCATTTGTATCTACCAGAATTTGAAAACGACCGCTCGGCGGTAGTCAGTCTTGCCCTTGCACAAGGCGTGCACCGCATCATATTGCCCAATATTGACAGCAATTCTATTGGCAGTATGTTACGCTTAGAAGAGGCTTATCCGGGGCAATGTTTTGCTGCGATGGGCTTGCATCCCTGTTCCGTGAAAGAAAATTTTGAAGAGGAATTGCGTCTGGTAGAAGAGTGGCTACACCGCCGTCCTTTTGTGGCAATAGGGGAGATGGGTACCGACCGCTATTGGGATACTTCCTTCTGGGAGCAGCAAGTGGAGGCTTTTAAGATTCAAGCCAATTGGGCAAAAAAAATGGGCTTGCCGCTGATTATCCATTGCCGCGAGTCGATGGATGAAACTATAGACTTACTCGAACAATTGCAAGACGGTAGCTTGCAAGGCGTTTTTCATTGTTTCAACGGCTCGGTCGAACAGGCAGCGCGTATCGAAGCACTTGGCTTTTATGTAGGGCTGGGAGGAGTAACTACCTTCAAAAAAGCAGGGATGGAGCGGGTAGTGCCCCAGCTGAACCCCGCCCGCATTTTGCTGGAAACAGATGCGCCTTATTTAAGCCCTGTGCCTTACAGAGGCAAACGCAACGAACCAGCATATATTCCACTTATTGCCCAGCGAGTGGCTGAGCTGCTGGGCTGCTCTCTTGAGCAACTCTCTGCACAAACCGAAGAAAACGTGCAACGCCTGTTTTTTGACCAAAAATCATAAGAAATGCCTGTTCATCAAGTCATAGAAATAGATACGGCGCTGCCTAAGCCACCCCGTGCCCATGTGTTGGTGCTTTACACCGGTGGCACCTTAGGTATGCAATACGACCCCTCCGGGCAATATTTAGTACCCTTCGATTTCAGCCAAACGCTGGAACGCCTGCCCGAATTGCGGCGTTTCGACTTTCGGATTACGGTCATTACCCTCACCCCCTTGCTCGACTCTGCCAACATCACCCCCGCACACTGGCAAGAGTGGGCTTCTATTATTGAAGAGCACTACGCCGCTTATGATGGTTTTGTGATTTTGCATGGCACCGATACTATGGCGTATAGTGCTTCGGCATTGAGCTTCATGTTTGAGAACCTCACTAAGCCCATCATCTTTACAGGTGCACAGTTGCCTATAGGTGAAGCCCGTAACGATGCCCGCTCCAATTTGATTACCGCTCTCGAAATAGCTGCTATGAAGCACACCGATGGGCGCGCACGGGTGCCCGAAGTCTGTGTGTATTTTGACTACCACCTATGGCGTGGCAATCGCGTAAAAAAGGTAGAGAGCGAAGATTTCGATGCTTTCGATTCGCCCAATTATCCTTTTCTGGCAAAAGCAGGCATTCGCATTCGTTTTCAAGATAGTTACATCTTGCCGCACCCTTCGGAAAAGCCGATGCAGGTGCATAAGCACTTTGACCCTGCCGTGGCGTTGGTGCGTTTGTACCCCGGCATGCCCCTGTCGTTGATGGAAGCAGTATTGTTACACCCGGCAGCCAAAGCAGTGGTTTTACAAAGCTACGGCTCGGGAACTGCCCCTACCGATGCCCATTTTTTAAGACTTTTGGAAAAAGCCTTGCAAGCCGATAAAATCTTGTTGAATGTGTCGCAGTGTTATGGCGGGCGGGTGGTACAGGGCGCCTATGAAACCAGCTACACCTTGGAAAAAATAGGCGTTTTGAGTGCCGAAGACATGACAGTAGAGGCGGCAATCACCAAGCTCATGTTTTTGCTCGGAAAAGAAAGCCCTAAAGAAGAGCTAAAAAGACTAATCAAAGAGAATTTGCGCGGCGAAATCACCAAATGATGGTACATGAAGATACTACCAAACAAAATTTGCATGGAATTAGGAAAATAATCATATTTGCATCGGAAGCTTCGAAACAGGGCTATATCACTTCTGTTTCGGGTTTCTTTTGAAAGTACAGAGAGGTGGCCGAGTGGTCGAAGGCGCACGCCTGGAGAGCGTGTATCCCGGAAAACCGGGATCGCGGGTTCGAATCCCGTCCTCTCTGCTATTTTTTTAAGCAAATCAATGGTTTCAAAATTTAAACATTTAAGCAACTAATAAAGTGTTGAGTATGAAAAAGCTATTCTCTATTTTCGCCTTAGCTGGTCTTTTGTATGTGCAAACCCCAGTGTTTGCTCAAACTGAAACCGACACGACTGCTGCTACTGAAGAGGTGGCTCCGGCTGAAACAAAAACAACAGCACAAGAAGCTACTGTGCAGGAAGAAACAAACGCAGCTAAAGAACAATCGTTTCATCAATTTGTTCTTGAGAAGTTTATCGAGGGTGGCGTGGAATTTATGTCCATCATCCTCATCTGTTTGATTCTTGGTTTGGCTATCTCTATCGAGCGTATCATCTACTTGAACCTGAGCTCTACCAACACGAAGAAACTGTTGACCGAAATTGAAGAGGCTTTGAAAACACAAGGTACCGATGGCGCTTTGAAAGTAGCTCAAAATCAAAAAGGTGCTGTGGCTTCTCTGTTCGCACAAGGTTTGATGCGTGTGGATGAAGGCATCGAAATGGTAGAAAAGTCGGTATTGGCATACGGCTCGGTAGTGATGGGTAAATTGGAGCGCGGCTTGGTGTGGGTATCGCTCTTCATTGCCATTGCTCCTATGCTTGGTTTCATGGGTACTGTATTGGGTATGGTGGCTGCTTTCGACAAAATCCAGCAAGCCGGTAACCTCGACGCTTCCTTGATTGCCGGTGAAATCAAAGTGGCGCTTTTGACTACCATTGGCGGTTTGATTGTAGGGGTGATTCTTCAAGTCTTCTACAACTACTGCGTATCGAAAATCGATAGCATGGTCAATGAAATGGAAGATGCTTCTATCTCTTTGGTTGACCTCTTGGTGCGTCATAAAGCCGGTTTGTTGAAGTAATACATGCTTCCGTTTCTCTCTAAATCTTAACCCAAGATATTATGAAAAGAATTTTGAGTATCCTTGCCCTTTGGGGCGTATCCAATATACCGAACTTCGCTTATGCACAAGGAGGAGAAGAAGTGCCCGGCTTTGTTTCTGTTCTGATTTATTTGGCGTATATTGCCATTGGCTTGGCAGCATTGCTGGCTATCTTCTTGCCTATCGTGACCAACCCCGACCCCAAAAAGCTGGCAAAAACCGGTATCGGTGTGTTGGTGCTGGGCGTGATATTCCTTCTTGGCTGGGCAATAGCTGGCTCTGATGTACCGGCTCAATTGGTAGAGCGTTTCGGCGTAACTGCTGGGGCTTTCAAACTATATGGAGGGGTTATCATCACCTTCTACATCTTGCTGGCAGTTGCTTTCCTTAGCATCATATTGACCGAAGTACTACGTACCCTTAGATAATCAGCATCATGGCAAAAAAAGAAAGACAAGCACCGGAGATTAGTGCAGGCGCCATGGCAGATATTGCCTTCCTGTTGCTGATTTTCTTCTTGGTGACCACCCAGTTCCCCGCCGAAGAAGGGATACCTATGGTCTTGCCTCCCAAGAAAGACCCCAATCAGGAACAGCTGCAGAAGGAAATCAACGACCGCAACCTCTTCAAAATACTGGTGAACCGTAACGACGAACTGCTGGTAGAGGATGAAATCATGGATTTGGCAAACCTGAAAGAGGCGGTGAAGCGTCATATTACTAACAACGGGCGCGACCCTAAACTTTCAGACAGCCCTCAAAAGGCGGTCGTTTCCATAAAAGTGGACCGTGGTACCAGCTACGATATGTACATCAAAGTACTGGACAGGGTAAAGCAGGCTTATCATGAAGCCAGAGCAGAAGCCTTGGGTATTACTGTAGAGCAATACTTGGCTATCAAAGAGGATAAGCTCCCGCCCGATATGAAACAAAAATATCAGCAGGTGAAGGAGCGCATCCCGATGATGATTTCAATTGCTGACCCGAATAAAAAGAAATAATCATGCAAGGGCATTTCAAGAAGAAAACAAAAGCAAAACAGGAGATACCCACGGCGGCACTACCCGATATCATCTTCATGCTCTTGTTCTTCTTTATGGTAACCACTCAGTTGAAGCCTGAGCAGGTACTTGTAGAGCAAGAACTGCCGCATGCAAGCCAAATACAAGAGGTAGATGACCCTACCGTGGTGAGTTATGTGTACATCGGACCGCCTATCAACAAAGCGGCTTTTGGTTCTGAGCCGCGCGTGCAGGTGAACGACGTGCTGCTCGAGCCTAATGCCATTGCCCCCTTGTTGCTGGAAGAGCAGGCTGCCTTGCCTTTGGAAAAACGTGCAAGGATGATTGTCTCGCTCAAAGTAGATAAGGATGTGAAAATGGGCGTGGTAAGCGACGTGACCAATACCCTGCGTGATAACGAATTACGTATGGTGTTGTTCAACGCGGTGAAGGCAAGTGCTTCAGAGCAATAGGAAGCTATATCATAACTTTTGAGGGAGCCTTTTGGGCTCCCTTTTTTATTCTAATCCATTTCGTTTTCGTTAGCTTTGTATGTATAGTAATTCCTGAAGTTATTTGTGAAATATCCAGGAAGGCTACGCTGTGGTTTTCCTCCGTTGTTTAATCTTTGCCAAGCAGATGGCGCTGCAAAAACTTTAAAGTCTTATCATAAGCTTGGGCGGTAGCTTCACTCTGATAATGAGGGTTGCTCGGGTTGGCAAAGGCATGGTCTGCGTCATAGCTATACACTTCTAATGCCTTGCCCGCTGCCTTCATTGCCTGTTCAAATGCCTTGACTACTTCCGGGTTAATCCAGCGGTCTTGAGTGGCAAAGATGCCCAACACTGGTGCCCGGAGGCTTTTCAATTTTTCTATGTTTTGCTCCGGCATGCCGTAATAGATGATGCAGGCATGCGCTTGCTTGCCAAGCATGAGCGCTGCTTGCATTGACCAGCCACCCCCAAAGCACCATCCGATGGTGGCAATATGGGCTTTCTTGCCTGCATATTGTGCAGCTCCACGAATGATGCTTCTTATCCGGGCTTCTTGTGCGCTTTGCATGAGTTGGGCAGCCTCTTCGCGTGTAGTGGCTACTTGGCGGTCATAAAGGTCCAATGCCAGTACATTTACTTTGCCTCCTAAGTCCTTGTATAATTTCTCCGCTTCTTTTTTGATATGGTCGTTGAGCCCCCACCATTCATGGAAGACAAAAAGCCATAGAGGCGAGGGCTTTTGGGCACGTAGCTCGTAGGCATGCGCTGCTTGTCCGTCTTCAACCGGAAAGGTGATGTCTTTGCCTATGTCGCTATTGTGTCGGTAGGGGAGAGGGATTTCGTGTTGGCTGTTGAAGCTTTTGTCGGAGGCGAAAGCAGCAAAGCTTCGAGTAGCACTTGTGCAACAAGCTGGCGTTTGGGCATAGAGCCCACTGCACAGCAGGCTTAAAATAAGTATTGTGAGCAGTCTATTCATAACTCTGTTCAATTTTGAATTCAATCAATTTAATACTTTATGCTGAAAATAAAAGTTTTTGAATAGAAATACTTGAACTTATTCCTTTCTTTTTATACCTTTGAATGAGAAGGTTTTTGTTCAAAAACTCGTATAGTGAGAAGGCACAATTTTTGAAGAGTTTTAACCTAAAAACAAAATGATGCGCAAATTCTGTTTTGTGGTTTTTTGTGTTGCAGGTACCCTTTGGGGTGCACAGGCACAACGAATTAATAGCGGAGGCGATTATTGGGCTATCTATGGCGGTTTGGGCGCCGCCAACTATTTCGGAGACCTGGCTCCGGACGATAACCCTGCCAGTACCAACATAGCCTATACCCGTCCCAGTGTAATGGCGGGCGTTGCACGCCGTTTTAATAGCCGCATGCAGCTTGAGGCAGAATTTGACTATCTGCGCATTATGGCATCGGACTTCAGAAATGCTGACCCTAATGACCAACAGCACAAATATCGCTACTTGCGCAATGCCAACTTCCGTAACGATATATTTGAACTGTCTGTGCGCTTGGCTGTTGACTTGATTCCTTCACGGGGGTATTTTTATCGCCGTCCCATGTGGCGTCCTTATGTATTTGCTGGGGTAGGGGCTTTCTATCATAATCCCAAAGGGATGACGCCCAATGGCGAATGGGTAGCTCTTCAACCGCTGCGCACCGAAGGGCAAGGATTGACACCGAACTATAACCCCAACCTGAAATATCCGAGCAAGCCCTACTCTTTGATTCAGTTTTCAGTGCCTTTTGGTGCTGGTGTGCGCTATAAGCTGAACGATAACTTCGATTTGAGCTTTGAGTTTGTATATCACTACACCTTTACTGATTACCTCGACGACGTAAGCGGCAACTATGCCGACCCTCGTGACCTCTTGGACCAAGTAGGTCCTTTGGCAGTGATAATGGCAAACCGCACCACCGAAACGCGTGACCCCATCACCGGCAAAACTCGCGACTTTCGACCAGTAGCAGACAGTATCGGCGGCTTGACTACCGACGAGCTGGGTAACCCCACAGTGGTAGGCTTCGGTAGAGGCGGTGACCAACGCGGAAACAGCAAGGAGTTGGACAAAGTCATCACCTTAGGTTTTAAACTTACCTATATCTTTGCCGGCAAGGTGCGCTGTCCTAAGTTCCGTTAATCTCTGCCGTTGTATCAAGGCGCTACCACAGGCATTTGGGTTTTGTCTCATTGAAAAAGAACACACTTACCAATGCAGAAATTAAATATACTTGTTTTTATTGTGTTGTGGCTGGCTGGCGCTGCCCCTTCTTACGGGCAGCGTCATGAGTTAGGTGCCGGTGTGGGCGTTTGGAATTACAAAGGCGAGTTGGCACCTTATATCAACTATCAATCGCCGCGCTTGGGTTTTTCGGTCTTGTGGCGTCAGAATTGGAATGAAGCCCTTTCCACGCGCTTGAGCTTTAGTTATGGAAACATCGAAGCCCACGACAGTGACCTAAATACCCCCTTGGCACGTCGTCGTCAATATAGCTTTCAAACAGAACTGACTGAGTTGGCAGCCATTTTAGAATATAATTTTTTTTATTACCGAAATCCCAGCCATTTTCAAGGCTGGAGCCCCTATTTATTGATGGGCGTTGCTGCTTTTCGCATGAATCCTGCTCAAAATATATCGCCAGATTATAGCCTTTACCAGCTGTCAGTGCCCATGGGGGTGGGCATGAAAGTGGTTTTGGGTAAACATTGGAATTTGAATGCTGAAGTTGGGGCTAGAAAGACATTTACAGACTACCTCGATGACCTCTATACCAATGAGCGGCTTCTACCTGTTCGCCCTGCTAAGTACTACACCGGCAACACCTATGACAAAGACTGGTACTTTTTTTCAGCAATTCATTTGACCTACACCTTCTACGCTAAGCCTTGCCCTTCTTTTTACAAGTTTTAAAATCGCTAAGAACAAATGCCAGATTCTTGCTAAATTGCAGCCTCTTAACGAAGCAAGAGACTGGGTACGGGCTTATTCCTAAGAATACAAACGAATGGTTTCATTAGAAGAAATTAAAAAACAGGCAGTGCCCAAGCATATAGCTATTATCATGGATGGTAACGGGCGCTGGGCTAAACAACGGGGAGCAGCCCGTGTTTTTGGGCATCAAAATGCTGTTGAGGCAGTGCGTGCAGCTGTAGAAGGATGCGGCGAAGCGGGGGTAGGGTTTCTTACCCTTTATGCCTTTTCTACAGAAAATTGGGCACGCCCTCGCCAAGAGGTGAATGCCTTGATGAGCCTGCTGGTATCTACTATACGCCAAGAGGTGAAAAAGCTGAATGAAAACAATGTGCGTCTGAAAGCCATAGGGCAACTGAGCGACTTGCCGCCGACCGCTCAACAAGAACTACAAGACGCCATAGCGCTGACGGCACATAACACCGGACTTACTCTCACGCTGGCGCTCAGCTATAGTGGACGCTGGGACCTGACTCAAGCCATGCAGCGCATGGCGGAGGATGTACGCTATGGACGCCTCCAACCCGAAGCCATTACTGCCGATACCATCGGGCGGTATCTTTCTACTTCCTTCATGCCAGAACCCGAACTGCTGATTCGTACCAGTGGCGAAATGCGCATCAGCAATTTTATGTTGTGGGAGCTGGCTTATACCGAGCTTTACTTTACGCCCATCTTGTGGCCCGACTTCCGCAAACAACATTTGTTTGAAGCCATTCGTTCTTTTCAACAAAGAGAACGGCGTTTTGGGAAAATCAGTGAACAAGTAAAATCAGAATAAAACAATGCAGCGTTTTTTGAAGAGTTTTCGGGTAGTTGTGTGCTTTTTGTGGCTGAGTGGCTTGGCTCATGCACAGAACCGCTCCGGCGAGTATGTCATTGCTGGCATCAATATTAGTGGTATCAAGTTTCTCGACAGCAATGCCCTGCTCAATATGGCAGGCTTGAAAGTAGGTGATACTTTGGAAATTCCCAGTACGCGCACAGCCACAGCCATCAGAAAGCTTTGGGAAACAGGGCTTTTCGGGGATGTGGAAATTACAGCTACCAAGTTTGAAGGCAACAAGGTCTATTTGAATCTGTATTTGCAAGAACGCCCTCGAGTATCACGCATTCAGTTTGAAGGGGTGAAAAAGGGCGATGCCGATAAGCTACAAGATAAAATCAAAGCCATCAAGGGCAAAATTATTTCCGACCCACTGGTGAAAAATGCCTTGATTACAGTAGAAAAGTACTATAAAGACAAAGGCTTTTATGCCGTGAAGGTCAATGCCACTCAGCCAAAAGATACGCTGCTCTCCAATAGTGTGATATTGAAGTTGAAAGTGGAAAGAGGTAAGAAAGTGAAGGCAGACGAAATTATTTTTGAAGGCAACCAAGCTGTATCGGACAAGCGCCTGCACCGGCGTATGAAAATAAAAGAAAAGCGCTTTCCGCGTATTTTTACCTCTTCGAAGTTTGTACCCAAAAAATATAAAGAAGACAAAGAGCGGATTATTAAGCTGTATGGAAAAGAAGGCTACCGCGATGCGCAGATATTGGAAGACTGCGTGTATTTTGTAAAGCCCAATCGGGTAAACATATACATGAAACTACACGAAGGACCGCAGTATCATTATCGCAACATCACATGGAAAGGCAACTTCGTGTATTCGGATGAATACCTGTCGCAGGTGTTGGGCATCAAAAAAGGGGATATTTATGACCGTGAAGAACTGGATAAACGCCTCAATTTTAGCTTGACAGAGCAGGACATCAGCTCCCTGTATATGGACAATGGCTATTTGTTCTTCCGGATTACCCCTGTGGAAACCAAGGTGGAGGGCGACTCCATTGATATCGAAATGCGTATTTATGAAGGACCACAGGCAACCATCAACAGCATTTTTATCAATGGCAACACACGCACGAGCGACCATGTGATTTTACGTGAAATACGTACCATACCAGGGCGTAAGTTCAGCCGCCGCGAGATTATACGTACCAATCAGGCACTGAGTCAATTGGGCTATTTCGACCCTGAAAAAATACAAATCGAGCCGGTTCCACATCTGGAAACTGGAACCGTGGATATTAATTACACCGTAGAAGAAAAACCCAGTGACCAGCTGGAACTTTCCGGTGGTTGGGGCGGTGGCATTGGCTTTGTTGGCACTGTGGGGGTTGTCTTCAACAACTTCTCCTTGCGTAAAGCTGGCAAGTTAAGCAACTGGCGCCCGGTGCCTGCTGGCGATGGGCAGCAGCTTGCCTTGCGCATCCAAGCCAACGGGCGTGCTTTTCAAACCTACTCGCTCACCTTTACCGAGCCTTGGTTGGGCGGTAAGAAACCCAATGCCTTCTCGGTCAACTTAAGCCACTCGGTGCAGCGTAATGTATTTAGAAACCGGGTGTTGGGGGGCTTGCAAGTTACGAGTGCTACTATGAGCTTGGGGCGACGTCTGAACTTCCCTGATGACTACTTCGTTTTGAGCAATGCCTTGAGTTTCCGCCAGTACACCATTGACAACTACAATGCGGGCTTGGGATACAACAACGGGGTTTCTCGTAGCATTACTTTTAGCACCACACTGGCACGCAACAGCATAGATAACCCTACTTTCCCACGCACTGGTTCGAACATATCATTGAGTGTAACCATGACACCGCCTTTCTCTCTGTTCGATAACATAGAAGGCAGAGCAAACTACGATGCCTTGAGCCCACAGGAACGTTTTAGATGGATTGAGTATCATAAATGGATGTTAGACGCCTCTTTCTTTACTCCCATAGTAGGCAAGCTGGTATTGAATACTCGCGCACACTTCGGCTTTTTGCAAACTTACAGCAAAGAAAAAGAGGTAGGACCTTTTGAACGCTTTATCTTGGGTGGTAGTGGCTTGTCGGGTTTCAATTTCTTGTTGGGTTCCGACATCATCGCTTTACGTGGTTATAAAGACCGCTCCATAGTTCCTTTCTCTACGGGGGTAAATGCCGGCACTGGTGGTACGGTATTCAGCAAGTATGTGATGGAGTTACGCTATCCGCTCTCGTTGAATCCGGCAGCTACCATTTTCGTCTTATCGTTTGTGGAAGCGGGCAACAACTGGGCAGATTTCGGGCGCTTCAACCCCTTCAATGTTTACCGCTCTGCTGGTATTGGGGCGCGGGTGCTCATGCCTGCTTTTGGTATGATAGGTATCGATTATGCAGTGGGCTTCGACGAGGTGCGCGGCGACCCGGGTGCCAATGGGGGGCAATTCCACTTTACCATCGGTCAACAAATACGATAAAGTATGAAGCCTTTCTTTTGCTTGCTCTTCTTCTTTGTCTGCCTGCATGTAGCTCATGCGCAGAAATTTGGTTTTGTGGATATCAATTTCATCTTGCGTAAGATGCCCGAATACCAACAAGTGCAACAAGACTTTGACCGCTTTGTGCAAAGAGCTACGCAAGAGATTGAAGCCAAATTCCAAGAAGTAGAGGAGTTGAAACGCAAATACAACAGCGAAGAGCTTTTGCTGACCGACGAAATGAAGCGCGAGCGCCTTGAAGAAATTGCAAAAAAAGAAAAGGAAGCGCGGGAGTTGCAGCACAAAACTTTCGGACACCAAGGGCTCATTTTCTTGAAAAAACAAGAATTATTGACCCCACTGCGTGAAAAATTAAACAAAGCAATAGAGCGGGTGGCTCGCCGGCATCAGCTGCAGGTAATTTACGACAAGTCGGGCGATTTTGTGGTGGTTTATCTCGACCCTCGCCACGATTACACCGATTATGTGCTTGAAGAGCTGGGATTGGGCGACCCAGAAGACAATCCTAAAGAAAGAGCGAACCGTTAATTTTGTATCTTTGGTATAGTTATTGAAATCCGTTTCAGCAATAAATAAAAAAGAAAGTTTATGATGAAAAAGTTTGTTGTATTCAGCGTTCTTTGCTTTGTGCTGTTTAGCGTTTCTGCTACCTTGGCTCAGCAAAAAATCGGTTATTTCGACCTGAACTACGTATTGCCTCAACTGCCTGACTTCAAAGTGGCTCAGTCTGAGTTGCAATCTTATCAAAACAAGTTGGAAGAAGATTTTAAAGCCAAGCAGCAAGAGTTGCAAGCCAAATATCAAAAGTATCTGAACGAAGGGGCTTCGATGCCCGAGCCTACCCGTCAAGCTTTGGAAAAAGAATTGGGTTCGTTGCAAGAGCAGTTGCAGGAGTTTCAATCCAGTGCAGCCGAATCTATTCAAAAGAAAGAAAATGCCCTTTTGGCACCCATCTATAAAAAAATAGAAGAAGCCATTGTGGCAGTGGCAAAAGAAAATGGCTACACCTACATTCTGCGTCGTGAGGCTTTGTTGTATGAGCCGGAGGATGGTGCTGGCGATATTTCTGACTTGGTGCTGAAGAAACTGGGCGTCAGTTCGGTAAAGTCAAAATAGAGTAACCCGTAATTTTTTTTCGAGGAGGGCTTATTGCCCTCTTTTTTTTATATTTACTTACGAAACTGCAAAGCAAGTTCTATGATTGTTATCTTTACTTTACTGCTGGTTGCCTTGTTGCTGTTTTTGTTAGAAATCTTTGTGATTCCCGGCACCAGCATCGCTGCCCTTCTTGCGTTGATGAGCTGGATTACTGCCGTGGTGTGGGCTTTTATGGAGTCGCCGGAGTGGGGAGCTGCCTTAACTGTAGGCAGTCTTTTGCTGGGCGCATTAGGACTTCGCTATTTCCCTACTTCGCACCTTCTCAAGCGCTTTAGTTTGAAAAGCTCGCTGCCCAGTGGCAAAGATACACCTGCCGAAATACCGTCTTATCTTGGCAGTGCTCTGGCTATCTCTGATTTGAAACCTTACGGACGCATAGAGTTGCCCAATGGCGGGCAGTATGATGCACGCTCATTGAGTGGCTATATTTCCAGCGGCAATGAAGTGGAGGTAGTCAAAGCTGAAAAAAAATATTATCTTGTAAGAGCCGTTCCCTCTTCAAAGGAACAAACAAGGAAATAGACCAATAAAAAAATAACCATATGGAAATTCTTGTTATAGTTGCAGTAGCAGTTGTTCTGTTCTTTATCTTCATCTCTTACTTCCCCATCAGTTTGTGGATTACTGCTCAGTTTTCGGGAGTAAGGATTGGTCTTTTGGATATGACTTTCATGCGTATTCGGCGGGTGCCCCCAAGGGTTATAGTAGATGCCTTGATTACTGCCGAAAAAGCAGGACTAAAAGGAATTACCAGCAACGACTTGGAATCGCACTACTTGGCAGGAGGGAATGTTCAAAAAGTCATCAGTGCTTTGATTTCTGCCGATAAAGCCAATATAGAGTTGAGTTTTGAGCAGGCAGCAGCCATTGACCTTGCTGGGCGTGATGTGTTCGAGGCAGTACAGATTTCGGTGAATCCTAAGGTGATTACCACACCTAAGGTGGCTGCAGTAGCCCAAGACGGCATTCAGCTGATAGCCGTGGCGCGGGTGACTGTACGCGCCAATATTCGCCGTTTGATAGGTGGGGCAGGCGAAGACACCATCCTGGCGCGTGTGGGCGAGGGCATTGTTACTTCTATTGGTTCTTCCAAGAGCCATAAAGAAGTACTGGAAAACCCCGATAAGATTTCAAAATTAGTGCTTTCTAAAGGCTTAGATGAAGGCACTGCTTTTGAGATTCTTTCAATAGACATTGCCGATATCGATGTGGGCGAAAACATAGGTGCCAAGCTGCAAGAAGACCAAGCCGAAGCTGACTTGAAAGTAGCCGAAGCCAAAGCCGAAGAGCGGCGTGCCATGGCTATTGCCTTGGAGCAGGAAATGAAAGCCAAAGCCCAAGAAGCACGAGCTGAGGTGATAGCTGCCGAAGCCGAAATACCCAAAGCCATAGCCGAAGCATTGCGTGCAGGCAACTTGGGCGTAATGGACTATCTGCGTATGCAAAACATACAAGCCGATACTTCTATGCGTAAAAGCATAGGAGGAATTGATACACCCCCGGATAACGACAAAAATCCTTACAACTAAGAGTGCGAAACAGTAGCCGGTAAAAAAGGAGCGTATCGGAGGAATGCGCTCCTTTTTGGTTTTTTTGCCTGTCGATGATTCGTTAATACAACTGTGAATGCTTTATGCTGCTTATTGCAGGCTTACGCGCGGGTCGATGATAGCGTATAGTATATCGACAATGAGATTGATGACTACGAAGATAGCTGCAATCACGATGGTGGCACCCATAAGCACCGGCAGGTCTAAGGTGCGCACTGCTTGTACAGTTTCATAGCCCAAGCCCTTCCAGTCGAAAATAAGCTCTACAAAGAACGCCCCGGACATAAGCGAAGCCAGCCAATTGGAAATCGCCGTAATCACAGGGTTCAAGGAATTGGGAAAGGCATGACGCCAGATAACCTGTCGGCGCGACAAGCCCTTGGCGTATGCCGTGCGTATGTAGTCTTGCGAGAGGGCATCGAGCATGGAGCTGCGTGTAAGCTGCACAATGATAGACAAGGGACGTATGCCCAGCGTCAATGCCGGTAAAATTAGGTTTTGAAGTTGCAGTTGCCGCCCATAATAGATGGTATCTACCCACAAGCTGCCCGTGCCGTTCAAGCCTATGTAGGGACCCAACTTGTATCCCAAATACAGAGAGATGAGACTTGCCGACACAAAGGAAGGCGTGGATATGCCTGCTACCGAGCCCCCAATAATAACATTATCGACCCAAGAGTTGGTATGGGTGGCAGCCCATACACCTAAAAAAATACCTACGACGGTGGCAAAAGCTATGGCTGCTATCGCCAAAACAATGGTGAGCGTTAGCTTCTGCAGGATAAGCTCGCTTACTGGGCGTTTGGTTTGAAATGAGCGACGCATATAGGGAGCCTTAAGCACAAGCACCTGCTCACCTACATGAAACAGAGGTACATAATCGTATTTCTCGCGCTCTTGGGGGGTATCTTCATGTATAGAAACAGGCGACAGGTCGCGTAAGTAGAGGTATAACTGTGTGAAGAGTGGCTTATCCAACCCCAGTTCTGCTTTGATTGCTTCCTTGGTCATAACATCGGTGCGTTGCCCGGCAATCATACTGACTGGGTCACCGGGCAGGGCATAGTAAAGAAGAAAAACCACAATGATTACCCCAAATATGACTAACACACCCTCCAGAAGATGTGTTATCACATAACGCCAAAATACTGGGTTTAGCAGATTATAGCCCCAGCCATAGCCTTTTTGTAAAAGTTTTTTTATCAGTTTCATACACCCAAAAATTCTATCCGCACGAACGATTTATTTTAGTTTACTTTGTAGCGTGTGGAAGTCTGGCAAAGCCCGGAAAGACCATTTGCCCTGTACACGACCTTCTTTGAGGAGCAAATACCCTGGATTGCTGCGCACCATCGTTTTGGCTACGGTGTGGTCTATGGATGCTACTGTCACCCGGTTCCAGCCGGCTTGCGTCAATACTTGCTGCAGAGCATTGGGGTCAGCTGGGCTTACTACTTTTACCTGTACTTGCGCCTCGAGTAGTGCATCCATGACAGTTTTGGCTTTGCTAAGTCTGCGAACCAGTGCCTCGTTGTCGTCGGTATTATGTATCACCACAAGGAAGCAGGTGCCGCGGAAAAGACTGTCGGTAATGTCATTTTCGCCCTCATATACTCTAAAATCTGTGATTTTGGGCAATGCTTCGGGGTTGAGTAGCTTCATATCCACGAAATGGTAGGTGGTGTCGGTAGGGTATTCCCGAAAGCGATACTGCTTGCCGTTTTTTTCCATGATGTATTCATACTCAAAAGGCGCCGAAGGCTTCATCAAAGAAGGGATATGATTGCCTACACGGTAGGGGCGGAAATCCAGAGGGGGTAGATAAGCGATGGCATACAATGCCAGCCCTACGCTTGCACCCATACTGCCCACAGTAACCAGTAAGCCCTTGCGGCTGGTGTGGCTTGGTAGGTTGGTTCTACGCAAAAACAAGTAGGCAATCATCAGCAATAAGACTACATCCTTGATGAAGGACTCTTTGGGGGTGAGTTTGATGGCATCGCCAAAGCAGCCACAGTCGGTTACTTTGTTGAAGAACCAAGAGTAAAAAGTGAGAAAGGTGAAAAACACAATCATTGCCAGCAGCGCAACGATGGCTTGGCGCCGCCGGTAACCACTGATGAGCATGACGCCCAGTATCACCTCCAGAGCGCTGAGCGTTACAGACAAAAAGAGGGCATAAGGAATCAAGCGCTCGAAGAAGAGGCTTGCCCAATTGTCTTGACCACTGCTCGGGCGCACATCTTGAGCAAATACCTCGAAGTATTCTTCCAGCTTAATTTGGGTACCTACCGGGTCGTTGAGCTTGATAAGTCCCGAAAATATGAACAGAGCCCCTACCAGCAGGATGATGAGCTTGTCAATCTTTTTCATCTGCTTTTAGTTTTATTAAGCAAAAGACAGCATAGTTGAGTATGTCTTGGTAGTTGGCTTCCACACCCTCCGACACGAGCGTTTGCCCCTGCTTGTCTTCTATCTGTTTGATTCGCAAGATTTTCATCAAAATGAGGTCGGTCATGGAGCTGACACGCATCTGCCGCCATGCTTCGTCGTAATCGTGGTTTTTACGGCGCAGCAATTCCCATGTAGCCTCTATTTGCTTGTCATACAAGCGGCTGATGGTGTCGTAATCCATATACAAGGGGGCATCGGGCGGCAAGGACAACTGAATAAGAGCCATCACACAGTAATTGATAATGCCAATGAACTCTTGTCTAATATCTTCTTCAATGGCTTGTGTACCTTTTTCTTGAATTGACCGTATGCGCTTGGCTTTGATAAATATCTGGTCAGTCAAAGAGCTGGGGCGCAAGATGCGCCAAGCCGTACCATAATCGTGATACTTCTTTTCAAAGACTTTTTTACATTCTTTGATGCTCTCTTTATATTCGCTTTCCGTATGCTGGAAAGAGGTATTTTCATGTTTTGGCATACACTCAATAATGCTGGTCATCGTTGTTTACACATGAATTTCTACGATTGTCAAAGATATGAATTTTTCAAAAACGCATCTTTCTATTTGTGTTCGTGGTCAGCTAAAAACCTTTGAGCGCCCGCAAGTGATGGGCATATTGAACGTAACGCCTGACTCTTTTTTTGACGGGGGACGCTATCGGCGCGTCGAGGAAGCGCTGCAACGCGCAGCCCACTTACTCAAAGAGGGGGCTGACTGGATAGACCTGGGCGGGTATTCGTCGCGCCCCGGAGCGCTGGACATAACGCCCGAAGAAGAAAAACAACGTGTGCTGCCTGTGTTGGAAGCATTGAAAAAAGAGTATGGCAGTAGGGTGTGCGTATCGGTCGATACTTTCCGTGTGGAGGTGGCTCGTGCGGCATTGGAGGCAGGTGCCGACATGATAAACGATATCAGCGGGGGCAACGAAGCCATGTGGGAGTTGGTAGCGCAGCACCGCGTGCCCTATGTGATGATGCACATGCGAGGCACGCCCCAAACCATGCAACAGATGACCGACTATCCGGAAGGCGTAACGCTGGAAGTATTGCGTTTTTTTTCGGAACGCATGCCACGCTGCAGGGCTTGTGGGGTGCATGACATCATCGTGGACCCGGGCTTTGGCTTTGCCAAAACACTTGAACAAAACTACGAGCTGCTGCGTAATTTATCATGTTTTCGGCAGTTGAGTGCTCCTATTTTGGTAGGGGTGTCGCGCAAGTCCATGATATACAAAGCACTTGGGATAACACCCGCTGAAGCGCTCAATGGAACCACTGCGCTCAATAGCTGGGCACTATGTGCCGGGGCATCAATTTTGCGGGTACATGACGTAAAAGAAGCCAAAGAAATTGTTACCTTATTCGACTACCTGAAGTTGTCTTAAATACAGAGTTGCTAAAACAGACTATGCTTTTACTTGCTATTGGTTTTTTAGAGATAAAGTTTGTTCATATCCTCGACATTCTGTTGGTGGGCTTTCTAATCTTTCGCCTTTACAAACTGGTGAAAGGCAGCATAGCCGTACCCATTCTGCTGGGTATCTTTTCGCTTTACATCGTCTATCTTATTGTAGATGCTTTAGGCTTGGAGTTGCTCAGCAGCATCTTGGGGCAGTTTTTAGGGGTAGGGGGCTTGGCTGCCATCGTTATTTTTCAGCCCGAGATACGTAAGTTTTTGCTTTTTATAGGGCGTAGTACCTTCAACAAAGAACGCCCGTGGATGTGGTGGCGCATAAAACAAGATAGCGGCTTGGACTTAGGCGCAATACTGGAAGCGGCTAAAGCCATGTCGGCAACCAACACGGGCGCTTTGATTGTACTGAGCCGGAGCAACGACTTGAAGTTCTATGCCGATACGGGCGACCGTCTCGATGCCCTGCTTTCGAAGCGTTTGTTATTGGCTATCTTCAATAAATACAGCCCATTGCATGACGGCGCGGTGATTGTGGGGCGCAATGGACGTATCATAGCGGCGCGTTGCATCTTGCCGGTTACTGAAAACGACCAGTTACCAGCGCAGCTGGGTTTGCGCCATCGCTCGGCAATAGGGCTCACCGAAGTGAGCGATGCGGTGGTGTTGGTGGTATCGGAAGAAACCGGACAGATATCACTGGTGGTGGATGGTAAAATATACCGTGACCTTACGTTGCAGGAGATGCGCAAAGTATTGAAAGCACTACTGAGCAGCAGCGGTTGGATAGAAAGCTCGGTTGATGAGTTGTTGGAGCAACAAGGAGCGCTCTCAGCTTGATTTATATGCTTTCATTAGCGGTCAGGAATACTGCTGCCTTCTAAGTCTTCAAAGGTAAACACTACTTTTTTGTGTGTTAGCTGTTCTATGAAAGGGCGCAAAACAAGCGATGCATTTTCTTTGGTTTGTTCCAGCAGCTGACTCTCTCGCGCTGCTTGTGCTATTTTCTCCTCTGCGCTACGGTAGCCGGCTTCCACAAGCCACGACTCGCGCACTGAAGCGAGCCATCCTACCCTTATGTCATACACACGCGAGCGCTGATGGTCTACTTTGACATAACATATTTCAGGACGGGGTAAATGCACCACTACCAGACTGTCGTTTTCTACAATATCCTCTTTTTTTATTTTTTGCAGGTCTATGCATCCTACCGCTTCGCCCGTAACGATAAGCAGGGCGCGGCTGTGCTCATATAGCCCTTGGCTCATCAGAAAACTTTCCAAGAGCGTTACCTCGGCGGGAGCTACCTCCACGATGTCTTTGAGTTGATAGCGTACCAGTTCAAGCTTGCCTATGCGCTTCACTTGTTCCAAAATCAAGTCGTGCTGGGCTTCGATAGGTACCTTGCCTTTGTACTGCCATTGCTGGCGTACCAACTCATACAGGGCAATGCTGGCAACCATAGAGAGCACTATAATGATGACTTGCCGCATGTTTTGATAGACTTTTTTAGTCCGCTAAATGTAATAAAAAAAGCGACACATATGTAGTGTCGCTTTCAGCTGTGGCAATGTGAATTTTTTTTAAGCGGTTTTACAAAATCAAGGAACTGCCTATTTCAACAAGCTCCACTTCAAAAATCAGGTCTTTGCCTGCCAAGGGGTGGTTGGCATCGATGGTTATGCTGTTTTCTTTTACTGCGGTGATTACTGCGGGAATCTGACGCCCGTCTGCCAAAGTAACGCCTATTTGTGCACCCTCTTCCATGGGAAAACCTTCGGGAAGTTCACTTTTCGGGAAGTCTGCAATCAGTTGAGGCAGTGGGTCGCCATAGGCTTCCTCTTTCGGTATGTTGATGACTTTTTTTTCACCTACTTGCATGCCTATTATACCGGCTTCAAAGCCGGGAATCATTTCTCCTTCGCCTAATTTGAATTCGAGAGGCTCACGCCCTTTCGAGCTGTCGAATACTTCACCATTGGTGAGTTTGCCTGTGTAGTGAACTTTCACTACATCGCCATTTTTTGCTGTACGCATAATTAAATGAAAATTTGATGGAAATAAATGTTGATAAGAATTACAAAGATACGAAAAAATATCGGCAAACACACACGATTGCCGGCAATAAATATGTGCTATGTTGCTCACAATTTTTTAACACAAGGTTCATGTTTTGTTGAAGATGCAGGCAACTAAAGTCTTTAGCTTTGTGGCATTTGTAATACCTAAAAAAACAAACGCTTATGCGCTTTTTTACACTTTACATTTACGTTTTGCTCCTTAGTTTTTTGGCGGCTTGTACTACTTTTGTTTCGCCTGTGTCGGTGCAGGAAACAAGCTACAGCGCACCTGCACGCGAAGACAACATGGCATTGGGCAACCCCAGTGGTGCTGGCACCGCCCATCATAACTACTTAATCAAGCGCCCGCAATATGCCATGTCGTATCACCGCTACCGAGCGACACCCAATTGGGTGAGCTGGCACTTGAACAAAGCATGGCTGGGCAGTGTATCACGCCAGAACGACTTCCGCACCGATACCTCTCTACCAGCTGACTGGTATCGTGCCAGCCCCAATGATTACCAATATAGCGGCTTTGATAGGGGGCACATGTGCCCTTCAGCCGACCGCACTGCCAGTGTGGAAGACAACTCCGCCACTTTCTTGATGACCAACATATTGCCACAAGCCCCCAACAACAACCGCCAAACGTGGGAGCAACTCGAGAGCTACTGCCGCCGCTTGGTCGATCAAGGCTATGAGCTTTATATCATTGCTGGCAACCGCGGTACGGGTGGTGAGGGCAGCAATGGTTATGCACGTACCATTGCCAATGGCAACATTACGGTGCCTTCTCATCTGTGGAAAGTGATAGTAGTACTTCCCGAAGGCTCCAATGACCTGAGCCGTATCAATACCTCTACCCGTACCATTGCCGTGATTATGCCTAACACGCAAGATGTGAATCAAAAACCGTGGACCGCCTACCGAGTATCTATCCGCGACGTAGAGCGGCTGACCGGCTACAACTTTTTGTCGAATGTGCCGCAGTGGATTCAAGATGTGATAGAAACAAGGGTAGATAACCAATATGTGGCACCCGAAGAATATGTAACTACTTTCTAATGCAACCTATCCGATTGATTTGCTCGCCCAACATCTTATCATAGGTTACAGGATAAGCCCCTTTGCCTTGCGAAGGGGCTTACTTTCTTTTGGGCTGCTTTGTTAAGCTGCCCCAGAGGATTGCTCTGCTTTTCTTTTTGTTCTTCATCTATGCGCGGCGCCTTGCCGCTTTTTTTGCTTTGCTTGCCCAGAAACCAACAGAGGGGAAGCCATCCATGAGCGAGGAGGGGATACTACTAAGACAGGACTTCGTGTAGGGCAGCTTGTACAAAAGCAACAGAACGTAGATTATATATCACGCTAAGCTCATCAAAGAGGCTGCTTTCTTCTATCAAAAAACGCAAAATTTTTTGAGGTGGCAGTTTTAAAAAAAGCTTACTGAAAAGCTCGGCGCCTGCCATGCGTTCATGATAGAGCACATTAAGGAATATGCGGTCGTAATGGCGAAAGCGCCATGCCGGACGGTAAGCCGGCGGTCTTTGGTTGTGGGCAAGGGCTTCAACGATTTGGCGGCAATGTTTTTGAATGAAGATAAAAGCATAGCCGCTGCTGCCCTTAGCACAACCGGCAGCCGTACCTATGGGTATAAGAGCCCCTTCAGGACGCCGGAAGCCTTGCGCAGCCATGGGAATTACGCCGAACTCTTTTTCTTTGATTTCCAAACTTTCGAGAACGCCATAGTGCTGCTCGATGTATGCCTTCAGTTCGTGGTCGTAGGTGCTGGATGGTAACAACTTCTTGCCAAAGATGGTGAATTCTACAAGCGCTTCCTTAGGCGAAAAAGGCAGGATGTACATAAAACGACTCTCGCCGCCTTGCGGAATACGGAAATCCATCAAAGTAGCCGTATGGGGGTCGAATATATCGTGGGGGGCATGCAATACGTAGCCTTTGAAATGCTGCAGAAGAAAAGGGTAGGGCAGTTCTGCGGGTTTTTGTGGCAGAAGGTAGCGGCTGTCGAAGACCCATTGGGCACGAAATTGCTTGCCGTCGTGTAGGGTTACCTCTCCTGCAGGGGTTGCCTCCGATACTTCCCCCACACAAAAGTCAATGCTGGGAGCCAAGTGCTCAAAGCAATAGCGGTAAAAGTCGATGCCACGAATCATGTAGTAGAAAAAGGGGGCAATAGAAAATTGGCGGCTGCCGTGCATGCTATGAAAAGCAAGCTGCTGCCACCGGCGGTAAATGACCTCATGGAAAGGGGGCGCTTCGGTAGTCCAAAAACACCAAGTGCGGTCGTTTCGTATTTTGTGCGCCTTGTCTATGAGTAGCACGCGTTTTTTAGATAGCTGTGGGTGCTGCGACAGACCGTAGGCAAGGCTGAGCCCTGCCGCCCCCGCTCCGATAATGATATAGTCGTAGCTTTGAGACATACTATCCTTTGGGAAAGTAAAGTATTTTTTTCGTTTCAAAAAATTCCTCTTCGAAGAAGTTCGACAGCTCAAAAATCTTGTAGCGCTTGCGTTTGAGTTCTTGTAGTTCTTCGGTGAGGTCTCCCCCTTTCAGCAAAAACCAACCGTTTTTAAATTTGTTGAAACTGTTAGGTGAAATTTTACTTTGTGTCCAGTTGTATATTTTTTTGGCGGGTGCCACTGCGCGGCTTACCACAAAATCGACCTCTACATTTACTTTTTCGGCGCGGTTGTGGTGGGGAGTTACGTTGTCGAGTTGCAGGGCTTCGGCGATGTGTTGTACGGCATTGATTTTTTTGCCGATAGAGTCAACTAAATGGAATTCTACCTTAGGAAACATGATGGCAAGCGGTATGCCGGGAAAGCCACCGCCGGTGCCCACATCCATTATGGTAGTCATAGACTTAAACGCAATGACACGCGCTATAGCCAGCGAGTGCAGTACGTGGCGCTCATAGAGGTGGTCAATGTCTTTGCGGGAGACTAAATTTATTTTTGTGTTCCATTCACGGTATAGAGGCTCTAATGCCTCGAAGCGGCTGCGCTGAAGGTCGTCTATTTCCGGGAAATATTTTGTGATGAGTTTCATGGGGTGTATTGGGTTGTGTATTTTTTGTGATGGCTTAGAGCCGTTGCGAGACGATGGGTAGTATTTGCTTCTTCCACTCATAGAAGTCGCCGGCGAGGATGTGCTCACGGGCTTGGTTCACCAACCAAAGATAAAAAGTAAGATTGTGCACACTGGCAATTTGTGCACCTAAAATTTCCTTGTTCATGATAAGGTGTCGCAAATAGGCTTTGCTGTAAAAAGTACTTACATAGCCGCCCAGTGGCTCATCTATGGGGCTGAAGTCTTCCTGCCATTTTTTATTGCGTATGTTGATGATGCCTTGCGTGGTGAAGAGCATACCGTTTCGGGCATTGCGGGTAGGCATTACACAATCGAACATATCGACACCCAAGGCAATGCATTCCAATAGGTTGGCGGGGGTGCCTACGCCCATCAAATAGCGAGGTTTGTCTTTGGGCAAGAGGTCGCATACCAGCTCAGTCATTTCATACATCAGCTCGGCGGGTTCGCCTACCGACAGCCCCCCAATGGCATTCCCGTCGCACTCGCATGCAGCCACAAATTCGGCAGAAGCTTGGCGCAGGTCTTTGTACACGCTGCCCTGCACAATAGGGAAGAGCGTTTGCTCGTAGCCATAGAGCGGTTCGGTTTCTTCGATGCGGCGGATGCAGCGCTTCAGCCATCGGTGGGTCATTTCCATCGACTGCTTGGCGTAGGCATAGTCGCAGGGGTAGGGGGTGCACTCATCCAACGCCATGATGATGTCGGCACCTATAGCCCGTTCTATGTCCATGACCTTTTCGGGAGTGAAAAAGTGCTTGCTGCCGTCAATGTGAGACTTGAAAAACACGCCCTCTTCAGTGATTTGTCGGTTCTCTGTCAATGAATAGACTTGATAGCCACCGCTATCGGTGAGGATGGGGCGTTTCCATCCATTGAAACGGTGCAAGCCGCCGGCTTTCTTGAGCAGCTCGATGCCTGGGCGCAAATAAAGATGGTAGGTATTGCCCAATATGATTTGCGCTTTGATGTCGTTTTCCAGTTCGCGTTGGTGTACTGCCTTGACGGTGCCGGCAGTGCCTACTGGCATGAAAATAGGGGTAAGTATTTCCCCATGGGGGGTAGTTATTTTACCGGCTCTTGCTTTGCTCTTCGGGTCTTGTGCAATTACTTCAAACTGCATGCTTTCTATGTATTCTTGGTTTATGGCGAGTGTTGAGAAAAGACAGAATCGGCTGATGGCTTTGACCAAACAAACGGGCATGCAATTTAGGAACTTTTTTGCCAATGCTTTTGCCTTTGTTTAAATTTCTATTTTTTTGCGTGCGGAACTACAACCTGCATCACTATGCATTGGACTTTCTATTTTATGTATGCTTTGGCGTCTTTGCTTGGTATAGGCATTCTGTGGCACCTGTTGAGCCTGTGGCTTGTGCGCCACCGTTCACGCCCTGCCGAAGGGGACGAGCTGCCCGGGGTGTCGGTGATAGTAGCTGCTCATAACGAGCTGCTCAATTTGCGCGAGCTTTTGCCCCTTTTATTGGCGCAAGACTACCCCCTTTTGGAGGTGATTGTTGTCGATGACCGCTCATGGGACGACTCTTATGAATATCTGTATTATTTGCAGGCAGAGCATCCACAGCTACGCGTGGTGCGTGTAGAGCAAACACCCGAACACATCACACATAAGAAATTTGCCATTACTATGGGGGTGAAGGCTGCTCGATATGATATTGTGCTGCTTACAGACGCCGACTGCCGTCCTGTTTCCAAACAGTGGGTGCGCTATATGGTAGCGCCTTTTATCCGGAAGGCAAAGCGGCAATTTGTTTTGGGGGCTTCTTTATATGAGCAGCGTTCGGGCTTTCTCAATGCACTGATTCGTTATGAAACGCTCTACACTTTATGGCAATATGCCACAGCAGCTTTGCTTGGCATGCCTTATATGGGTGTAGGGCGCAATTTGGCTTATCGCCGCAGTTTTTTCTTGAAAAACAAAGGGTTCGGACCTCATCAGCGCTTGGTCAGTGGCGACGACGATTTGCTGGTCAATCGCTTGGCAACAGCCAAAAATACGGCTTTGTGCCTGCATGCCGATGCCATTACCATAAGCAAGCCCAAGCAGCGCTGGCGTGACTGGTGGCGCCAAAAGCGCCGCCACCTGAGTGTGGGTAAATATTATAAGTTGCAAGACCGTGCCCTGTTGGCTTTACTTTTCCTATCTCATGTGAGTTTTTACGTGGCACTGGTGTGGGTCGTGATGCATATGCGGGGCGTGGCTTCTTTTGGTATTCTGCAGCTGATAGCGCTGGAAGTAGTTTTGCTGCTTGTCTTACACCCCCTTTGTCTATTTCTGTTGGCAAAAAAACTGCGCAGCTCGCTTCCAATTTTATGGTTGCCATTTTTAGATTTGTCCTACCTATTGTATATTAGCGTAATAGGACTATGGGCACTACTCACTAAAGTGGAAAAATGGAATTAGATAAATTTGCTTCAAAAGACTTCTCGGACAAAGCATTGCATGACTTTTCGCTGGTTGACAGAGCCTTGGAAGGCGACCAAAGTGCTTTTGCCGAGTTGATGGAGCGCTACAATCGCTCTTTGTTTCATATGCTTTTGAAGATGGTGCGCAACGTAGATGATGCCGAAGACCTGACTATGGAGGCTTTTGCCAAAGCCTTTAAGAACTTAGATAAATTCAAAAAAGACTTTACGTTCAGCACATGGCTTTTTCGTATAGCCACCAACAACTGTATTGACTTTATCCGTAAAAAACGCCTACAAACGACCAGCATCGAGGACTTTTATACCGACAAAGACGGCGAAACCTCCAATTTAGACATCAAAGACGACGGCTTGGACCCGCAGGAGGAGGTTATCAAAGTACAAAAAATTGAAATCATACAGGAATTGGTCAACAAGCTGCCTTCCAAGTATCGCCGTTTGGTGCGCCTGCGTTATTTCGAGGAACTGGCATATCAAGAAATAGCCGATGAACTTGACCTGCCTTTGGGTACCGTAAAGGCGCAGCTTCACCGAGCGCGTGAGCTCCTTTTCGACATGATTAAAGACAAAAAAGAGCTCATTTAACAATACACCTAAGGCATTTTTAGGAAATTTTCGAGCAGCTGACTCCCAGCTTCAGCGCTTTTTTCTGGGTGGAACTGCACAGCATAGAAGTTGTTTTTGTGTAAGCCGGCACTAAACGGCACGCCGTACTCACAGCGGGCGATGGCATAGCGTGGCTCCCACTCGGCATAGTAAGAGTGCACAAAATACATGTAAGCGGGTGCCTCTATGCCTATCATCAAGGGGCTGTGCAACTCTTCAATAGTATTCCAACCCACATGAGGGACTTTCAGGCTACCCTTGCGGTCAAAAGCTTTTACCTCTACATCGAAGATACCCAGACAGTCGGTATTACCTTCTTCCGAATGGCGGCACAGCAGCTGCAAGCCAAGGCATATGCCCAATACTGGCTGATGCAAGGAACGAATCACTTTGTCGAGTGCTTTGCTTTTGAGGTATTGCATGGCGCTGGAAGCCTCGCCCACCCCCGGAAAAATGACGCGGTCGGCACTGCGCAGCAGCTCGGCATTGTCGGTGATGATGGGCTCCACACCCAAACGTTGCAGCGCAAATACAACGGATTGTATGTTGCCGGCATTGTATTTTACAATAGCTACTTGCATGTTTTACAGACTGTGTACTATAAGCAAAGAAAAGCATTCTTTTTGGCACTTGCAATTGCCCGCTAAAACTTGATTTCGGCGGAAAATTTAATACCAAAAGGCTTGGCTTGCGGACTGTTGAGATAAGTCAGGCGGTGGAAGAAATCCACCCGGAAGAACCTGAAAATATTATCTATGCCGTAGCCTACCTCTACATAAGGCTTGTACAAATCCAACTTGGAAAAACCTTCTACGGGCTGTCCATCCTCCGTTTGTTGCGCTAAGAGCGCTTGGTTGCTTTCTCGCAAGCCACCCCATACGGCATTGAGCGAGCCTACCAGTCGCCATTCGAGCTTATCGTTGAGGCGTCTGATGAGCGGCAGTTTGTTCAATATGAAGCCTTCGAAATAGTGGGCGTAGTGTACGGCTATGAAATGGTCGCTTACAAACTCAAAGCCATTCATTTGGTTGAAAGCGCGCTCTATAAGGATAGGGGTGTTGTTGCCCAGATGTGTACGCAGTAGCGGATAGGGCACATCTGAGAAGATATAGCCGGCAGTGATGCTGTAGTTGGCATGCCCGATGCCTAACACATTGGCATTTTTTTGTGCCAATTCCAGATATACTTTTTGGTATTGAAAGTCGCCATTGAGTAGTCCTTTAAAACCGAAAATAGTCCACAGTGTGAGGCGTGGGTTGCGGTTGGCTATGTCTATCTCGTCGAAGTTGGCATCGCGTGTGAGCCGCACGGCTCGTTGCAGTCGTAGCATACCTATGATTTCGGTGGTATGAATGCTACTGTTGCGTGTTTGGGTGTCGGAGGGCGTAGGATAATAAGCAAAGGGGTAAAGCGGGTCTAAGGTGTTTTGCTGCAAAGTGAGTTGTGCGCGCACAAGTTGCGACAGGCGGCTGTCTATCCAAAGGCTATTGGCAGTGTGGAAGAAAGGACGCCGCCCAGCGAGGTCAAAAAAGCGGTTAGAAGCGATGAACAGCTCCGGCAGGTCGTTTCTTTGGTCTAACTGAATGAGCGGTTCTATGTCTGCCAGATGACGCAGCCCCACAATCGTAAAGCGTTTGCGGCTGAGCACATGATAAAGACGAAGGTCATACTTCCAGCGTTGGTCTTGAGTACCGTAAGCCACATAGCTTTTGAACATCCACTTGGGGCTCAAGTGGTAGTTGGTGCGCATGCCAAAGCCTATGCGGTGCCCTTCTATGTTGTTCCATGCATAATAGCGGGCATAATGCCCGAAGTCAATCCCTCCCTTGCGCAGATAACCGGTAGAAAGCACCTTGATGATGCCGGTGTAACGCTTGACAGAGGGCACCCGATTGAGGGTATCTATCAAATAGTGAATCTGCGGGCGAAAACCGATACTGTCGCCTTCCAAGGCGCGAAATGCCATGAGTTTTTCCTCCTGCACTTTGTTAGAGGGCAAATTGTTCTCTCTGATTTCATAAAAGCTGTTGGGATAGGTTTCGTTGAGGCGGTAGTTTTTGTAAAGAGAATAGGTGCGCGCCACGATGCTGGGAATGAGGTCGGTAAATTCCGATATTTCGACTTCAAAAAACATACTTTCTGGCAACCACACGCTACTCTGGGTGGGCGCCAACACTTGCTCAATGCTAAGTGAGCGTACAAAATTGATGTTGGCATTGGGGGTAATATGCAGTTGCACTTTGCGCAGGGCATAATCCTCTTTGGTAATCCATATTCTGCCGGTAAAGGCTATGTCTTCTTCACGCAGGGGAATTACCTTCAATTGGTAGCAGACATATCCGCCTACTTCGAGGCTATCTTCCAGTTCATAGTCATATACCAAGCGCCAGCCATTGGCTAAAGGAGAAGGAAAGTATTTGCCCAGTATATTGATTTGATTGCGGTAAAAGTTGTAGTCCGTAAGATAGGTGTTGGAAAGGATATTTTGCAGGGTGGGCGCATCTTCTATACCTATTCCCGACAGTTGTTGGGCTTCAATGTCTTCGCGGCGTTTGTAGGGCGAGTGTTTCATATATACCCGGCTCACTACTTCGTTGACAAGTACGGGAATGAGCGTATCACCTTCGGTGGTGCGTAGCATATCGTAGCCAGCAGCTACCCGGCGCATGTCTTTTACAAAACGCAGTTTGCTGATGCCTTTATCGCTGCTTTTAACATAGCCCTCAATGCGGTTATATGATTCGTATTCGTAGGCTTCTAATTGGCGCTTGTCGTGTTGCTTCTTACGTTTGATGGCTTCACGTATGATACGGTAAGCCGGGTTTTCGCCGGGGGTTATCACGACTGCCGCAAGGCTGAGCACATCGGGTTTCAGGCTAAAAGCTAAATTCGTTTGCGACTGCGCTTTCAGTAGGGGGTATTCTATGGTTTGGTAACTAATGAACTCAATGAGCAAGGTGTCGCGCACAAACTCAAAAGTAAGGACAAAAGTGCCATTTGCATCGGTGGAGGTGCCTATATAGGGGTGGTTTTTCAAATACACATTACAGGCAGGCATGGGCAGACCGTTTTCGCCATCTATTACTTTTCCCCGCAAGGTGATTTGCTGCGCCATACTACTAAACGAAAGCAGGCAGGTAAGCCCCCCCCACACAGGCAGCCACAAAGAAAGTTTGCGTAAAAGTTTACTCATAGCTATCAGCCTTTAAGGCTTTTTGCCGATTTTGGTTTTAATACTCAAATGTAAGAAATTGTAAGGCAAAAACACGCTCTCATGATTGCAGCTACTTTTATGCCAAAGCACGGTAAATGGATATGGCTACTATTGAGTGTCATGCTTTTTATGACACAGTGTCGTTCGAAGCGTCAAGTGTTGTCGCCCCCGCCGCCTGCTTCTTATTACCGGCAGCTTACGGTCGAGCCGTTGGTTTCTACAGCAAGTGCGCGTCTGGAATTGCCCTTTGCTTCTTTGGCGTCTTTTGTCAATGCGCAAACGCCTGCCTTGCTTTACGAAAATCGTTTTTCGCAAACAGGCGTAGAAACTGTTTATCTGCAAGTATATAAACGTGCCCCCATCTCTTTTTATGGCAAAGGGCAGGAGATTATCACTACAGTGCCCTTGCGTATCCATGCGCAAGTGAGTGCGTGGGCGCTTTCCAAGAGTTTAAGTTTTGCCTTAGACCTTTCTTTTGTTACCCGTCTTTCGTTTACTGCCGGCTGGGCTACCGATGCCCAAACGCGCCCCAATGGCTTTCGTTGGGTAGAAAAACCGGTATTTTCTATTGCTGGCTTGAATTTTTCGCTTGAAGAGCCCATCGGAAAGCTCATTGAAGAGCAGCAAACAGAGTTGAGTCGTTTGTTAGACGAGGAAATAGAAAAAAACATACAACTGAAAGAATACATACAACCCGCCTGGGAGGCTATGAATGGCGTGTTTGAGCTGTCGCCTGAATACAGTGCATGGTTAGTAGTAGAACCCCGTTCGATAGCCATAGCCCCTATTGAAGCGCGTGCCCATGGCTTGAGCAGCAGTTTTAGCCTCCGTTTCGTTTCGCAGACGGTCATAGGCGAGAAACCTAAGGCACCGGCACGCAAGCCACTGCCACCTCTTTTAAATCTCAGTAGTCAAGACAATCGTTTTGAGATATACTTGCCCGTAGGTATTTCCTTAACGAAAGCAACCGAGCTGCTGCGCAGTCGATACGTAGGCGAAACCTTCAGCAGTGGGCGCAGGTCGGTCAAGATGCGCGACATCGCTCTTTATGGTAGCGATGGGGCGCTGATTGTGGTCTTGGACATGGAAGGTAGCTACAACGGGAAAGTATATCTGAGAGGTAAGCCGGCTTATGATGCCACAAGCAAAGAGATTTTTCTGGAAGGGGTTGATTTCGATTTGCAGACCAAAAACTTTTTGGTGAAGTCTGCCGACTGGTTGTTGCACGGCAACTTGCGCAAAAAGATAGAAACTTATTGCCGTTTTTCTTTGGATTCCGAGCTGACCGAAGCCCGCCGGCAGATAAACACTCTGCTGAGCAACTACCGACCACATGAAATGTTGATGGTCAATGGCAAGGTAAACGAATTGCAGCCCTATGAGACAGGCATCACACCCGATAACTTATTGGTAACTTTTCTAGCAAAAGGTGAACTTAATATCCGTTTGAATTTGTAAATTTCAGTACCAATTTACCCTCAAAACCCTACAGCTCCATGAGCAGCAAAAAGCATTTGCTATTGATTATCGATGCACAACAAGACTTTTGTTCACCCGAAGGGACATTGTATGTGCCCGGTGCCGATAAAGACATGAACCGTCTTGCCAATTTCATACTGCATGAAATCGACCATATCGATGGCATCTACATCACGCTGGACACCCACCACGTCAACGACATCGCGCATCCTTCTTTTTGGATAGATGCGCACGGCAACCATCCCAAGCCGTTTACACAAATCACGGCTGCCGAGGTGAAAGCAGGGCAATGGAAAGCCCGTTTTGCACCCGATGAGGCGTTGGCATACCTTGAGCAGCTGGAAGCACAGGGCGAATACCCGCATTTTATTTGGCCCGAGCACTGTCTGTGGGGCACCAAAGGAAATGCATTGTATCCGTCCGTAGCCGAAGCCTGCACCATATGGGCGCGGCACCGCGGCAAGAACTACGAAGTGGTGGTGAAGGGTACGCACCCGCTTACCGAGCACTTTGGGGTATTTCGGGCGCAGGTGCCCCGTGCCGATGCGCCTGAGACCCAACTGAACGAAGCTTTTTTGGACGCCCTCGATGCCTATGACCACTTATGGGTAGCCGGCGAAGCCAAATCGCATTGTGTGGCAACCAGCCTCAAGCAAATCATGCAGTATCGTCCTGCGATGGTCAAAAAACTGCATATCATAGAAGACTGCATGTCCGATGTGGAAGGGCTGGGGCATTTGGCAAAACCTATATACGAAGCGCTGAGGGCACAAGGTGCCCATTTCGTAAAAAGCAGCGAGCTGAGCCTAAAAGCTGTGTAATAGCAGAAAGTCAAGCGGCTTCTATGCTTGGCATAACAAAAGCCCGGCTTAGCATCCGGGCTTTGCGTTTTGACAGCTTGCTTGTCTTGTGTGTCTATTCTTGCGACATCCAAACAAGCTCTGCCAAGTCATATACTTTGATGCTGTCTTCTTTTTCTTTGTTTTTCACGCCGTCGGTGAGCATCACCAAGCAGAAAGGACAGTTGGCAACCACCGCTTCGGGTTGGGTTTCCAAGGCTTCTTCTATACGCTCTATGTTGATATCCTTTTTGCCCTCTTCCGGTTCTTTAAACATCTGGGCTCCACCGGCACCACAACACAGACCGAAACGGCGCGAGCGCTTCATCTCTACAAGGTCGGCATCCAAGCTTTCGATGACTTGACGGGGGGCTTCATACACATCATTGGCACGCCCCAAATAGCACGAGTCATGGTAAGTAAGGCGCTTGCCTTTGAAGGGACCGCCCTCTTTGATGCGCAGTTTGCCGCTGTCAATCAGTTCTTGCAGCAGCTGTGTATGGTGAATTACTTCATAATTACCGCCCAAGTCGGGATATTCATTTTTCAAGGTATTGAAACAGTGGGGGCAAGCGGTTACGATTTTCTTCACCCCGTACATATTGAGCGTTTCTATATTGCTGATGGCTTGCATCTGAAACAAAAATTCATTGCCAGCACGACGGGCAGGGTCGCCGGTGCAGTTCTCTTCTGTGCCCAGTACGGCAAACTTAATGCCCACCTTGTGCAGTATCTTGCAGAGGGTGGCAGTTACTTTTTTGTATCGTTCGTCGAAAGAGCCGGCGCAGCCTACCCAAAAAACGATTTCGGGGCTCTCGCCTTGTGCCTGCAATTCGGCTAAAGTCGGTACTTTTATTGGTTCGCTCATGATTCAAGTCTTTTAAATTCAGTTTGATGAAGTTGAAAATAGGAATGAAGGATTGCAAAACGTCCGCTTTAGTCTTTATTGACCAATTCCACCCAGTTGAAGCGGTCGGTAGGCGGAAACTTCCATGGCGACATACTGGTTTCCAGATTGTTGAACACCACATTCCATTCGTTGGGCGTATCGCCTGCTTCCATAGCCACATAGCGGCGGATATCCAAGATGATAGACAGCGGATTGATGCTCACTGGGCAGGCTTCCACGCAAGCATTGCAAGTGGTGCAAGCCATGATTTCTTCTTTGGTAATATAATCACCATAGAGGCTTTTTTCGCTCTTAATCTCTTCGATTGCTTTGCCCTGCTCCAGTTGACGCACAAACTCTTCGGCACGGTCGCGGGTATCCATCATAATTTTACGAGGCGATAGCTTTTTGCCGGTGATGTTGGCGGGGCAGTTGGCAGTACAACGCCCACACTCGGTACAGCTGAAAGCATTCATCAGCTGAATCCAGTTGAGGTCGGTTACGTCTTTGGCACCAAAGCGCTCAGGGGCTGGGCTGTCGTCGGCTTGAGCTAGTCCCAGGGCTATTTTAACCTCTTTAGTTACCTCATCCATATTCGGTATTTTGCCCTTGGGCTCCAGCGAGGCAAAGTAGGTGTTGGGGAAAGCAAGGGCTATGTGCAGATGCTTGGAGTAGGTAATATAAATGGCAAAGCCCAAAATACCCAAGATGTGGAACCACCATGCAAAACGCTCATAAAAAACCAAGCTTGAAGTCTGCATATTAGCAAACAATGGCTGCAGCCATTGGCTAAACCAGAAGCTACCTACTTGCACATAGTGCTCTACGCCGCGGCTTTGCAGAATAGAATCGGCTGCATTCATACTAAGGAAAAACCACATAAGCGTAATCTCGAAGATGAGAATGAGGTTGGCATCCAAGCGGGGCCACTTTTTCATTTCAGCCGACCAAAAGCGGGGTAGTTTCAATACATTGCGTCGGATAAGGAAGATAACACAAGTAACAATCACCCCTACGGCAAACAACTCAAACAAGTTGATGAGCCAGCTGTAAGCTTCGCCCAAATAGGGGGCAAAGAGGCGGTGTGCGCCAGTGATGCCATCGAGTACAATTTCCAACACCTCGATATTGATGATTAAAAAGCCAGCATAGATAATAAAGTGCATGACGCCCACCAGTGGTTTGTCAAACATTTTTTTCTGCCCAAAAGCCAGCAATAACATATGGCGCAGGCGCTCGCTTTTTCTGTCATTGACCGACTTTTTTTTGCCCAGCAGGATGGCTTTTCGGATAAAGTTTACCCTTTTGTAGATAAAGAAGCCGGCTATGCTCAAACATAGCACAAAAAGAATTTGGGGTAAATAACTCATAGCCAACGTTTTTTAGTTTTGTGTTAATTTTTTTGCATAGAATTGTTTGTAAATATAGAATGTTTGCTCTAAATTTGCATGGCAAATCGAACAAAAAAGGGAGCGGTAGCTCAGGTGGTAGAGCAAAGGACTGAAAATCCTTGTGTCGGCGGTTCGAGTCCGCCCCGTTCCACTGCAAAGAGGGCACTTTAAAATGGAGTGTCCTCTTTTTATTTTTCTTCCTTTTAGCGAATAGATTTCAGCCAGCTGTGGCGATGCACTGCCAAGGCAGGGTAGAGATATTGCAGGCTGCTCTCTGACAATTGCCGCAGGTAGTCGAATGCCTCACGCACGATTTGCCCATGGTCGAAAGCCATAGCAGGCAAGGCATGCAAGGACCACCAGCGTAAAGCGGCGGCATCATCGGCGGCAACGGTTGGGTGTTGCTCTATGAGACAACCACCTATGAACACTACCGACACGACACGCCCACGCGGGTCGCGCCCGGGAGTGCTGTAGGTGCGCCACTGATACAACGGCACGCCTTCTAAACCCGTTTCTTCTTTCAGTTCCCGCATCGCAGTAGTTTCTATAGGCTCTTGTTCGTCCATGAAACCGCCGGGCAGTGCCCAACAGCCAGCAAAAGGGGGGTGTTTCCGTTCGATGAGCAGCAAGTGGGCTGTTTGGTCTTGGGCGATACCCAGCAACAGAATGTCAGCAGTGAGGGCGGGGCGTGGATAGTCGTAGGTATAAGGCATCGAATCGGTGGTTTTTATGGTTGGGCAGTACCTAGTAAAAGGTCGGTGGGGGCTTCGCCAAAATGCTTTATGAGCAGTTGACGATAACGCGCGCTGCGCACAAAAGCCTCGAGAAACTCATCCCAGACCGACTTCCAGTCGCTGTTGAGGGGCATGATGAAGCCAAAATCTTCATAAGAGCTGCCCACAGGATGTGCTTTCACGGGCAGGTTTTTTTGTATGGCTTCCACATAATAAGGAAAATCTATCTTACCGAAAGACTTGGGTGTTTCGGCTATTTTATACGCCAAACTACCCGCTGAGCTCACATACTCTATGTTCATGTCGGGGAAATATTTTTGCTTCAACTCTAGCAGGTCTTGTTCAAAAGTGGAATTGCGTACGGTAAAGGCAGTGCAGCCGGCAAATACTTTGGGCATGTCGTCCAAGTTATAGAGTGTAGGTAGGTCTTTATGAGAGGCAAGCATTGCCCGGTTTTTGATATAAGGGCGCGTGAACTTCATCACTTTCTTGCGGGCATCGGTGATGGTGATGTTGGCTAAGCCAAACACGCCACCTTCGGCATTGATGACATTGCTGAGAAATATGTTGAAATCGTCGTTGGGTTTGTAGATAGAAAGCACCACGCGCACTCCTTTTTCTTTCTCCAAAAACAGAAGGAACTCTTTGAGTATATCGACACACACGCCACTGAGCTTGCCTGCTTCGTTGGTGTAAATGAACAAAGGGGTTTCTATATAAGTGATGGTGATACGCCCCACGCCGCGTTTTTCGGTAAGCTCCCAGCTGTCGCCGCTCAGGCGTATGGTTTGCGTTTGAGCGGTACTCGCAAACAAAAGAGTGCAGGCGCACATCATAATCAATCGAGGTACCCAGTGCATAGTTACGGTTTTGATTTTGAGGATGGAACCCTTATCAAAGTTAGAAAAAAAACTGTATAGGTAACCAGACTTCTATAAAGAACAAAGCTTTCTTTGGTTTTTATGGCTGTGTATATATACAAACCTAAGCCCTGTGCTCGTTGTTATCTTGCAACTAAGTGCGACATTTTTTAATTTCGCGAAAAAGTGAAGCATTCTGCTCATTCGCTCATGAAAGCCTTTTTGTCCATATGTTTTGCCGTGATGACGCTGCTCAGCCAGATAGGTTTGAGTGTGGCGCGTCATTATTGCGGCACTCGGCTGGTAAATGAGCAAGTGGGCATCGTCGTGCACCCTAAGGGGTGCGGCATGGAACAAAGCCAAGTAAAGGCGGCAGCAGACTGTTCGGGCGAAGCTCTTACCAAAACCCACTGCTGCAGCAATGAGCTGATGGTCTTTCAATTGAAGGAAGACTACACACCTGCATTGGCAGGGTTGCCCCTCAGTGCGCCGGTGTGGGTCTTGCTGTTGCTTGTTTTCTTCCCTTCCTTTCTTGTCTTCCCTCTTTCGCGAGTACTGCCGCCTGCTGTCGTTTCTGCCAATTTGCGGCGAAAGGGTAGGCGTTGGTTGTCTCATATCTGCTGCTGGAGAATATAAGCTGGCATACGTCTGACTAAGCTGGCGGGTACTTGCTACCTGCGGGCTATGCTTTTGTTTTTGTGGTTTCAACTAAACAGACAGACGTATGCTAAGCGCCATGATTCGCTTTTTTATTGAGAATAAACTATTTACTGTCCTTCTTTTACTGCTATTGACGGGGTGGGGGATGCTCACTGCTCCCTTCGACTGGGATTTTATGCGTGCTTTGCCGCGCGACCCGGTGCCCATAGACGCTATCCCCGACATAGGCGAGAACCAGCAAATTGTATTTACGGAGTGGGAAGGACGCTCCCCACAAGACGTGGAAGACCAAATCACCTATCCCTTGACGACCTATCTGTTGGGGGTACCCGGCGTAAAGACCATTCGCAGCACCTCTATGTTTGGCTTTTCGAGTATTTACATCCTCTTCGAAGAGGAGGTGGACTTTTATTGGTCGCGGGCACGCATCTTGGAAAAACTGAGTGCCCTGCCCGCAGGTTTGTTGCCGCCGGGTGTGCAACCTGCCTTGGGACCCGATGCCACGGCTTTGGGGCAGGTTTTTTGGTACACCCTCGAAGGGCGCGACGAGCAGGGGCGCCCTACAGGAGGTTGGGACTTGCACGAGCTGCGTAGTGTTCAAGATTACTACGTGCGCTATGCCTTGAATTCGGTAGAGGGCGTATCGGAGGTAGCTTCTGTTGGTGGTTTTGTGAAAGAGTATCAAATAGAAGTGAATCCTGCGGCGCTGAAACTTTATGGCATCGCTTTGGAAGAAGTGGTGGAAGCGGTGCGACGCTCGAACCGTGACGGTGGCGCTCGAACCATCGAGGTGAACCGCGTAGAGTATTTGGTGCGGGGTTTGGGGTATGTCAAAAGTGTGAAGGATTTAGAAGAAGCTGTGGTAACGGTTCGACAAGGGGCACCCATCCGTCTCAAAGAACTGGCTTGGGTGAGCGTTGGTCCAGCACCTCGCCGTGGTCTGCTTGACAAAGAGGGTGCCGAAGTGGTGGGGGGCGTGGTAGTAGCCCGCTATGGCGCCAATCCGCTGGAAGTGATTCAAAAAGTAAAAGAAAAGATACGAGAGATAGCCCCCGGCTTGCCTAAAAAAGAGTTGTCAGATGGGCGTGTGAGTCGGCTCACCATCGTGCCTTTTTATGACCGCTCGAAGCTTATTTACGAAACCCTTGGCACTTTGGAAGAAGCGCTGACGCTCGAAATCCTTATTACTATACTGGTGGTAGTGGTAATGGTGTTGAATCTGCGGGCGTCGATGCTGATTGCATCTTTACTGCCCATAGCCGTGCTGATGTGCTTTATTGCTATGCGCTCTTTTGGCATCGATGCCAACATTGTGGCGCTGTCGGGCATTGCCATTGCTATTGGTACCATGGTCGATTTGGGTATCGTGCTTTCTGAGAGCATCATTCAGCAGATGGAGCAGGCACCGCCGGGGCAAAGCATGCGCGAAACAGTGTACAAAGGGGTTATCGAAGTCTCGGGCGCTATAGTAACTGCCGTCGCCACTACGGTGGTGAGTTTTTTGCCGGTATTTGCTTTGCAAGCGGCTGAAGGCAAGCTATTTACCCCTTTGGCATATACCAAGACGTTTGCGCTGCTGGCTTCCCTCTTGGTGGCTTTGCTTATACTGCCTGCCTTTGCTCATTGGTTCTTTGGTGTACGTTTCGATAAAAGAAAATTGCGCTGGGGGCGCTTGCTGCTGCTTCCCGTAGCTTTGCTTGCTTGGTGGGGGGCAAGTGTTTGGGCTGCCGTTGTGCTGTCTTTGTTTGCTTTTCGCACTCTTTTGGAACTGCCCTTCTTACAAAAGTATCTTCCCTCGGCGGTGAGCGCCTTCAACCGCCAATATGCTGCCCTCTTGATTGTCGTCTTTGCGGTGCTGTGGTTGTTAACAGACTATTGGATGCCTTTGGGGGCTGCGCGCCCCTTCTGGCAAAATATGTTGATGGTGGCTTTGATGGCAGGCAGTGTGTTGTTGTTGTTTGTGCTGCTGGAGCGCTATTATCGTCCCATGCTTGCGTGGTGCATAGAACACAAAAATATTTATCTGGCAGTTCCTTCAATTTTGTTGCTTTGGGGCTTGCTGGTGTGGCTGGGCTTTGAAAGTTTGTTTGGGTGGGTGGCTCGTGGTTTCGATGCTGTGGGGTGGAACATACGCACCACTACCCTGTGGAGCACCATGTGGCATGCCTTTCCCGGTATAGGCAAAGAGTTTATGCCTTCGTTGGATGAAGGTAGCTTCTTGCTGATGCCTGCCAACATGCCGCACGCCGGTGTGGAACACAACCGAGAGGTACTCGCGCAGGTCGATAGGTTGGTAGCCAGCATTCCGGAAGTGGAGTCGGTAGTGGGCAAAGCCGGGCGGGTAGAGTCTGCCTTAGACCCCGCCCCCTTGTCGATGTTTGAAAACATCATCAACTATAAGCCGGAATATGTAACCGACGAAAGAGGGCATCGCCTGCGTTTCAAGGTAGATGAAGCGGGGCGTTTCATCACCCGCTCGGGCAAAAGATACACCCATGAAGAAGCCTTGCAGGCGGGGGTGTCGCCACAGGAGCTCATTCGTGATGATGAAGGCTTGTATTTTCGCAACTGGCGTGCCCATATTCAATCGCCCGATGACATTTGGCAAGAGATAGTGGCACGCACGCAAATACCGGGGCTCACTGCCGCTCCCAAATTGCAGCCCATAGAAACACGCTTGATAATGCTTCAGACAGGCATGCGTGCGCTCATGGGCATCAAAGTGTATGGTCCAGACCTGCCGACAATCGAACAATTTGGCTTCGAGCTGGAAAAAATACTTAAGCAAGTACCATTGGTGAAACCAGAGACCGTATTTGCCGACCGTGTGATTGGCAAGCCTTATTTGCAACTGCGCATCAAGCGCGAAGAAGCCGCTCGCTTCGGTTTGAAGGTAGAAGACATCTTGCAGTATATAGAAGTGGCTATTGGAGGCATGCCCCTGACCACCACAGTTGAAGGACGCGAGCGCTACGCGGTGCGGGTGCGTTACCCGCGGGAGTTGCGCGATACGCCCGAATCCATCGCCAAGATGTTGATTGCTGCCCCCACAGGCGCACAAATACCTCTGGAGCAGGTCGTAGAGATAGCATACACCCAAGGACCGCAAGAAATCAAGAGTGAAGATGGCTTCTTGGTGAGCTACGTGTTGTTTGATAAAAAAGAAGGATTCTCTGAGGTAGAAGTGGTAGAAGCTGCCCGCCGGGCTATTGAGCAACGCATGGCGGCAGGAGAGTTAAAAGTGCCTGCTGGCGTGAGTTTTAAATTTTCGGGGAGCTACGAAAACCAAGTACGTGCCGAAAAGCGCCTTACTGTCATTGTGCCGCTGGTTTTGCTGCTTATTTTCCTGATTCTCTATTGGCAGCTGCGCGAGGTGTCCATGACCCTGATGGTCTTTACCGGCGTGGCAATAGCTTTCAGCGGTGGTTTTGTGCTCATTTGGCTTTGGGGACAGCCTTGGTTTGCCGATTTTAGTTTGTTCGGGCAGAATCTTCGCCAGCTGTTTAGCATGCATCCCATCAACCTGAGTGTAGCCATATGGGTGGGCTTCATTGCCCTGTTTGGCATAGCCACCGACGACGGCGTATTGATGAGCACCTACTTGCAGCAGTCTTTGAAAAAGAACCGTCCTGTCAGCATGGAAGCCCTCAAAAAGGCAGTCATAGAAGGGGGGGCTCGCCGCATCCGGGCATGTGCTATGACTACTGCCACCACCGTGATTGCTCTTCTGCCTGTGCTTACTTCTACTGGGCGCGGTGCCGACATCATGATTCCCATGGCTATCCCTACTATAGGGGGTATGCTTATCGACATCAGCTCTTACTTTCTGGTGCCTGTTTTGGTGTATTGGCACGAATCATTGAAACTGAAAAAAGATGAAAAACGAAATCAAACATAGATTGCATCTGCTGTTGCTTGCCCTCTTGTTGTTTGGCAATGTTTGGGCTCAAATACCACTACACTATCGCCAGCAGTTGACCGAACACAGCCCTGTACTGCAAGCCCAACGCAAGAGCGTGGAAGCCTACTATCAACGCAGTCTGAAAAGCGGCTATTTGCCGGAGCCCACTTTGAGTGCCGGTTGGTTTTTGCTGCCGGTCGAAACACGCTTGGGCGCGCAGCGTCTGCGCCTTTCAGTGAATCAAACGCTGCCGTGGGCAGGCAGCTTAAAAGCTGAACGCCGCCTTGCCGACGCCGCCTATCATAGCCAAGAGATGCGCCTGCAAGCAGCAACAGCACGCGAATGGGCAACCTTCAGCAAAACTTATTGGAGTTGGTTCGAGTGGCAGGCATGGTACAGCATCGAAGAGCAGAACCTGCAGTGGTTAGAACAGTTCGAGCCCATACTGCGCAGCCGTCTGGCAGCTGGCGCGGCTTCTATGGCAGATTACTTGCGTTTGGATGTGCGTCTACAAGAGGTACGCCTTGCTTTGGAAGCACTCAAGCAGAAAGTCTATCCGTGGCAGGTGAAGTTGAACCGTATGCTCGACCGTCCAGACAGCACTTCCATCGTGCCGCCCGATACCTTATTCCCTCTTGATAGCCTTTGGTTAGCGGTCGATAGCCAGATGATGAACGACCATCCGCAAGTGCAGGCAATACAACATCAATGGACAGCGGCAGAAGAACAGCGAACTTTGGCTAAGCTGCTGCGCAAACCACGCTTGGGAGTAGGCTTGGACTATGTGGTGGTAAGTAAACTATCGGACATGAATCCGCCTCAAAACGGGCGCGACATACTCATGCCTATGGTGTCGGTGTCGCTGCCTCTGTGGGGGAAACGCTACCAAGCAGCCGAAGCGGAAAGTATTGCTTGGCAGCAACGTCTGGAGTACGAGCTGACGGCAACGGTCAATGAATTGCAAAGCAATTGGGCAGAGGTTCGCTTTGAATTATGGGAAAGCTATCGCTGGTACTACCTCTATGCCAGTAGCATCGAGAAGCTCAATACCACCTTGCAGCTCTTGATAAGCAGCTATGCTCAAAGCGGTCAGGATTTCGAGGAGGTGCTTCGTCTGCAGCAGCAGCTGTTTGAATACAAGAAAAAACAAATATCGGCTTATGTGCGCTTTCAACAAGCCAAAGCCGAATGGGAGTATCTGAACACACAAACCTACTAAAGCCATGAATCAAAACACTTCTAAACACAAGGACTACCCACGGCATGCTCATAGAGATGCAAAAGAGCCCTGCCACGAGCACGACCATCATGCCCAGATGGCATCTGATTTCCGGTACCGCTTTGGGATTGCTTTTGATACCTACTCTGCACTTGCTTTGGTTGTTGCCTGTGTTGCTATCATGTTGCATGCTGCCTTTGGGGCTGTGTTAATGTGTGAACGCACCATTATGGTTGCTTTGAATGCTCAATTATTGAAAAAACAAGCAAAATGGCATTGGTCATGAAAACCATACTTCGATATTTGAAAGGTCGCCGTCTGCAGGCTCTGTTCTTGTTTGTTGCCGGTTGGATGGTAGGGTATTGGCTCAGTCGTTCAACCCCTGCTCAGGAGCCTGTTGCCCACGAGGAACACGAACACACGCAGGCACCAATGTGGACCTGTTCTATGCACCCCCAAATACGCCAAAACGAAGCGGGCAAGTGCCCCCTTTGCGGTATGGATTTGGTGCCTGCCCCTGCGCTTGATGATGGTGGGCACGCCTCTGCTTATGCCGTGAAGATGACGCCCACAGCCATGGCATTGGCACAGGTGCAGACTTTCAAGGTGAAAAAAGGGAAGCTGTTCAAGCCATTGCGTCTTAACGGGCAGGTAGCCGTCAATGAGCAGAGCGTGGCGACCCAGCCGGCTCACATACCGGGGCGCGTCGAACGCCTGCTGGTGAACTTTACTGGGCAGTATGTGCAACGTGGACAGGTGATGGCTTATATTTATTCGCCCGAGTTGATAAGTGCCCAAGAAGAGTTGCTGCAGGCAGTGCGCTTGCAGGGCGAAGCCTCGCCGCTGGCACAGGCAGCCAAAGAGAAGTTGCGTAGCTGGAAACTCTCCGACCAGCAAATAGCCCATATTTTGGCAGCGGGCAGCGTGCAAACGGTCTTTCCCGTACTTGCCACTACCACAGGTTATGTGCTACGCAAGCAGGTAAATGTGGGGGATTATGTAAACACCGGACAAAGCCTTTTTGAAATTGCCGACCTCTCTACCGTTTGGATACTGCTGGATGTGTATGAAGAAGACCTTCCATGGATACAGCCCGGCATGCGGCTCAGTTATCATGTACAAGCCTTGCCGGGCAATACCTTCGAAGGTACGGTTGATTACGTGGACCCGGTGGTAGACCCCCAAAGCCGTGTGGCACGCGCCCGTGTGGTGCAAGCCAACCCGGGCGGGCAACTGAAGCCCGGCATGCTGGTGGTGGCAGAGGGGCAAGCCGGGCACAAGCAAGCGCCTCAATCCCTCATCGTGCCCAAAACGGCTGTGATGTGGACCGGCAAGCGCTCTTTGGTGTATGTGATGAGCCGTAGCCAAGAGGCGGTTTATTTCGAAATGCGGGAAGTAGTGTTGGGACTTTCTTTGGGAGATGATTACGAAATAGAAAGCGGCTTGCAAGAAGGCGAAGAGGTGGTCGTTCATGCTACCTTTGCCATCGATGCGGCAGCCCAACTTGCCGGAAAACCCAGTATGATGAATCGCCAAGGAGGCGTGATGCTTAGCCCTCATATGCACCATGGCGGTACCCATGGGGCGACACCTTCCACTACAAGCCAAGCAGTCCCCTCTGCTTTAAGGGAGCCCTTGCGGCAGCTGCTCGATGACTACGACCAATTGAAAAATGCTTTGGTAGAGGATAAACCCGCGGTTGCCCGCAAAGCAGCACAAGGCATGCTGAATCATCTCAAACAAGTGCCTATGGAAACATGGGAGGAAGAGATGCATCGTTTTGGGATGCCACAGGCTGAGCGCATCGGAGAGGCAGCCACCACCATCGCCAAAGCCCAAAATATAGAAGACATGCGCCGGGCTTTCCTGACGCTTTCAGATGCCTTTATTGCTTGGGCAAGCCGTTTGCCCGTAGCCGAAGATACCTTATACCTGCAGTACTGCCCTATGGCAAGCAACAACAAGGGAGGTTATTGGCTTAGCCGTGAAAAAAACATACAAAATCCTTACTTTGGCAGCACTATGTTGCGTTGTGGTTCGGTGAAGCAGACACTTACACCCGCAAAATAAAACCCAAAGCACTTGATAGATGAAAGACTGTTGCAAAGAGTTGTTGCACCACCACAAGCCCCCAAAGGCATGGAAGCACTGGCTCAATCAAATCATTAGCCTCTTGTTGGGGCTGCTGATGCTAAGCATATTTCTTTTTCAAATCTTTAAACCTTAAAAACACAAAAATTATGATGAAAAAAATTGCAGTAGTCCTTGCCGTGGCTTTTGCCATGAGCCTGACTGCCTGCTCTATCGAAAAGCAGGAACAAGAACAATCAAGCGGGCAGACGCCCACGCACAAAAAGCACATGCAGCAAGCTGGGGTGATGTATCAGTGCCCCATGAAGTGCGAAGAAGACAAGATGTACGACGAAGAAGGCGACTGCCCAGTTTGCGGTATGCCTCTGGAGAAAGTAGAGGTAAAAGACTAAGCCCCCAAAACAGCATAGGGCAAGCTCAAGGCGGCAGGAAACATACTTCCCTGCCGCTTCTTGTTTTGAGAAATACATTCAACCCTCATGAACTACCTATTCGGCTTGTTATTGCTCACAGCGCCTGCAGCCTGTCTTGCATGGCAATGCTTTATTTTATTTATGGTATCACAGTCATGACCATCACAGCTATGGCTTACCCCAATCAACCCATTTGCTTGCCCGCTTCCAACTTGCCCCGTCTGCTGGTTGTTGGCGGAGGCTTTGCCGGTATGAACCTCATCAAACATCTGCCCAAAGGGCGCTTTTTAGGGTGGTTTTTATCGAAAAAATACCCTCCATCCATTTGGCTACGCTTTCCAAAAGCCTGCCCTTGTCGTTCAATGACAAGCTTGCAAGCAGGATTTTTTTTTGTTTTATCGCTAAATTAAGCTGTCTATTTCTGTTCGGTTGAACCACAATAAACCCTTAGTCCAATGAAAGAGAGAGACATAGAGCAGCGCTTCATTGACAAACTGCAAGACGAGCTGAAATATACCTACCGCCCTGATATTCGTGACCGTGAAAGTTTAGAGAAGAATTTCAGAGAAAAATTTGAAAAACTAAACAAGGTACAATTGACCGATAAGGAATTTGAAAGGTTGGTAGACGAAATAACCACCTCAGATGTTTTTGCTGCTTCTAAAAGGCTAAGAGAGAAAAACACCTTTTTGCGCGATGACGGAACCTCTCTGCATTATCAGCTGGTGAATTTGAAAGATTGGTGCAAAAACGATTTTGAGCTTGTCAATCAACTGCGGATAAACACCAAAAACAGTCATCACCGCTATGATGTGATATTGCTGATAAATGGCATTCCGGTCGTACAGGTTGAATTAAAAAGCCTTGACGTCAACCCGCGCAAAGCCATGCAACAAATTGTGGACTACAAAAGCGACCCGGGTAATGGCTACACCAATTCATTGCTTTGCTTCGTGCAGTTGTTTATTGTGAGCAACCGCACCAATACCTATTATTTTGCCAACAACAACTCAGAACACTTTAACTTTGATGCAGAAGAACGTTTCCTGCCCATCTATCAATTTGCCGATGAAGCCAATAAAAAAATTACCCACCTCGACGACTTTTCCGAAAAGTTTTTGAGCAAGTGCACATTAGCCGAAATGATAAGCAAATACATGGTGTTGGTTGCCAGCGAAAAAAAGCTCGTGGTGATGCGACCCTACCAGATTTATGCCGTAAAAGCCATTGTAGATTGTATCGAGCAAAATAGGGGCAACGGTTACATATGGCATACCACCGGAAGCGGCAAAACACTCACTTCATTTAAAGCATCTACCTTGCTGAAAGACAACCCAAACATTGAAAAATGTTTGTTTGTGGTTGACCGCAAAGACTTAGACAGACAAACCCGTGAGGAGTTCAACAAGTTTCAGGAAGGTTGTGTGGAAGAAAACACCAACACCGAAACGCTGGTAAGACGAATGCTTTCGGACGATTATGCCAACAAAGTAATCGTTACTACCATTCAAAAATTAGGTTTGGCGCTAAACTCAAGTCCTTCTACAGGCTCAGCACGAAGCAAGAATGACTATAAAGAACGCTTGCAACCGCTTCGCGACAAACGCATCGTTTTCATCTTTGACGAGTGCCACCGTTCGCAGTTTGGCGAAAATCATAAAGCCATCAAAGAATTTTTCCCAAAAGCACAGCTGTTCGGCTTTACCGGCACGCCTATTTTCGAAGAAAATGCCACCTACAAGCAAGTTGACGGCACCGTTGGCTCTTATGTAACCACAAAGGATATTTTTGAAAAACAACTGCACAGCTACACCATCACCAACGCCATCGAAGACGGCAACGTATTGCGCTTTCACATTGAGTATTTCAAGCCTGAAAAAGACGTGCCCATTGGAAGTAGGGAGCACAAAATAGCTGTAGTGAATACCATTTTGAAAAAACACGATGCCGCCACCAGCCAACGGCGCTTTAATGCCATTTTTGCCACTGCTTCCATCAACGATGCCATTGAATATTACGAACTGTTCAAAGACATTCAGGCACGCAAAGCCAAAGAAAATGAAAACTTCATTCCTTTAAACATCGCTTGTGTGTTTTCGCCACCCGCCGATGGCAACAAAGATGTAGCACAACTGCAGGAAGATTTACAGCAAGAAAAAGCCGACAACCAAGTAGAACCCGAAAAGAAGAAAAAGGCTCTGGAAGCCATTATCAGCGATTACAATAAACAGTACGGCACCAACCACAGCATTGCAGAATTTGACTTGTATTATCAGGATGTTCAACAACGCATCAAAGCCCAAAAATTCAGCAATGCCGACTACCCGCACAAGAACAAAATTGATATAGTGATTGTGGTAGATATGCTGCTCACAGGCTTCGACAGCCAATACCTCAACACGCTCTATGTGGACAAAAACCTAAAATACCACGGCTTGATTCAAGCCTTCAGCCGTACCAACCGCGTGTTGAACAGCAGCAAACCTCACGGAAACATTTTAGACTTTAGGCAACAACAGAACGAAGTAGAAAAAGCCATTGTCCTTTTTAGCGGAGAAAACGACGAGCGTTCTAAGGAAATCTGGCTGGTTGAACCCGCCCCCAAAGTGATTGAAAAATACCGGGAGGCTGTAAAAGCAATGAAAGAATGGATGGCAGCACAAGATATGGTAGCCGAACCACAAGAGGTGTACAACATCAGAGGCGATGCCGCCCGTGCCGAATTCATCAATCGCTTTAAAGAAGTGCAAAGGCTAAAAACAAAACTTGACCAATACACCGACTTGACCTACGAACAAAAAGCCGAAATTGAGCAATTGTTGCCCGAAGAGCAATTGCGTGCCTTCCGCAGCTCGTATCTGGAAATTGCCAAGCAACTTCGCGACATTCAGCAAAAAGAAGGCAACCAAGCCCCCGAGAACATTCAGCAATTAGACTTCGAATTTGTGCTGTTCGCCTCTGCGCTGGTAGACTACGACTACATCATGAAACTCATTGCCAAATACACGCAAGGCACAGCCAAGAAGCAGCAAATGACCCGTGAACAACTCATTAGTTTGTTGAGCAGCAGCGCCAACCTGATGGAAGAACGCGACGATATGATTGACTACATCAACAGTCTGGAAGTAGGCAAGCCGCTCGATGAACAACAAATAAGAGAAGGCTATCAAAGATTTAAAGAAGAAAAAACAGCCAAGCAATTAGCCGAAATAGCGCACAAACATGGTTTGGAGCTTGCCACTTTGCAGCAATTTACCGACAGCATCCTTGACCGCATGATTCTTGATGGCGGTGCACTCACCAAACTCTTTGAACCCTTAGACCTTGACTGGCGAGAACTCTCTAAAAGAGAATCCGCCTTGATGCAAGATTTGATTCCTTGGTTGAAAAAGAAAGCCGAAGGTCGGGAAATTAGTGGATTGAGAGCCTATGAGCAAAGCCGATGAAGGGCGGTTGGATGTACATATTACAATGTGCCGATGGAAGCTACTATACCGGTAGCACCACCAACCTTGAACGGCGCTTGGCACAACATCAGGCAGGCGAGGGTGCCAACCACACCAAAAAACGCTTGCCCGTGAAGCTGGTTTATTGTGAATACTTCGACCGGATACAAGATGCCTTTTACAGAGAAAAGCAAGTGCAGGGCTGGAGCAGAAAAAAGAAAGAAGCCCTCATAAGAGGCGACTATGAATTGTTAAAACAGCTTTCGAGGAGTTATACCAAGCCGCTGCCTGAGCCGTTTCCTGAGCCCTCGCCGCTGCCTGAGCCTGTCGAAGGCAGCGGCAAAGGAAACAGCAGCGGCAAAGGAAACGGCAGCGGCAGTAGCAATATACCGGTGGCTTCGACAAGCTCAGCCACCGGTGAAACGACAAGCTCAGCCACCGGGAAAACGATAAACTCAGCCACCGGTGAAAATAATCCGCTGCCTGAGCCCTCGCCGCTGCCTGAGCCTGTCGAAGGCAGCGGCAAAGGAAACGGCAGCGGCAAAGGAAACGGCAGCGGCGAAGGAAACAGCAGCGACAACACCAGCAACAGTAAGAACAAAAAACCCAAAAACCCATGAGTAAGAACAACCAAAATAAACTAGTACCCCGCCTCCGCTTCCCCGAATTTCAAAATGCAGGGGAGTGGGAGGTGAAGAGGTTGGGGGAGGTAATAGAAGAAAGAAACGAAAGAACAACTATAAAAAATCAATATCCTCTTCTTACATCCAGCAAAAAAGGAATTTTCCTTCAAGAAGAGTATTTTGACAAACAAATTGCAAGTCTTAGTAACATTGGTTATAAAATAATTTTCAGGAATGATTTTACTTATCGTTCAATGAGTGATTCTGGTGATTTTACATTTAATATTCAGAGTATATTAGAAAAAGGAATTGTTTCTCCTGCATATCCTGTCTTTTATATTTCAGAAAAAAATACAAATCGACTATTCTTGTATTATTATCTTAACTTTTCCAGAGTAGTAAAAAATCAAATTTTTAAATTAACACAAGGCGGAACAAGGCTTGCTCTTCCTATAAAAGCACTTAAAAAAATAATTGTGCAGTTCCCCTCCCTCCCCGAACAACAAAAAATCGCTGCTTGCCTCTCGTCTTTAGATGAAGTGATAGCAGGCGAGCGGGAAAAGTTAGCCCTGCTGCAACAACACAAAAAAGGACTGCTGCAACAGCTCTTCCCACAAGAGGGCGAAACCGTGCCCCGCCTCCGCTTCCCGGAATTCCAAAATGCAGGAGAGTGGGAGGTGAAGAGGTTGGGGGAGGTTTATGAATTTAAACCAACAAATTCCTTCTCCAGAGATTGTCTAAATTATGAAAATGGTTTAGTAAAGAACATTCATTATGGAGATATTCATACGAAGTTTGATACCCTTTTTGACATTTCAAAAGAAAAAGTTCCTTTTATAAACCCATATTTACCGATTGAAAAAATTAAAGAAGAAAGTTATTGTAAAGAAGGAGATATAATTTTTGCAGATGCATCAGAAGACTTAAATGATGTTGGCAAAAGCATTGAAATCATAAATTTGAATAATGAAAAAGTCGTTTCAGGCTTACATACATTACTTGCTCGACAAAAAGAAAATCTTTTAGTCATTGGTTTTGGTGGTTATCTCTTTAAATCAGAATGGGTTAGAAAACAAATTCAAAAAGAGGCACAAGGTGCAAAAGTGTTTGGAATATCAGCAACAAGAATTTCAAATGTTAAAATCAAATTCCCAAAAAACAAATCCGAACAACAAAAAATCGCCGCTTGCCTCTCGTCCTTAGACGACCTCATCGCTGCCCAAACGGAAAAAATTGAATTGCTGGAGCAGCACAAAAAGGGGCTGTTGCAGGGGCTGTTTCCAGTGGGGAATGGATAATTGAGAATTGATAATGGAGAATGGAAAATGGAAAATGGAGAATGGAGAATGGAGAATGGAGAATGGAGAATGGAGAATGGAAAATGGAAAATGGAGAATGGATAATGGAGAATTTGTAATTTGTAATGGAAAATTTCAAATTGAAAATTGAAATGGAAAGGGTAAGGGAAAATATTGTAATGAATAAATCTTACGCTTTTGCGTTGAGGGTAATCAATTTGTATAAATACTTAACGTCTGAAAAGAAGGAGTTTGTTTTAAGTAAGCAGCTTCTACGAAGTGGCACTGCCATCGGTGCTTTAATCAAAGAAAGTGAACACGCCCAATCAAAAGCCGATTTTATCAGTAAAATGAACATAGCTTTGAAAGAAGCGAATGAAACTGCTTATTGGCTTCACCTACTAAAAGATAGTGATTTTATCAGTGAAAAAGAATTTGAATCCATCTATTCCGATTCCGAAGAATTGCTAAAGCTGTTGGTTAGTATTGTGAAGTCATCAAAAAAGAACTTAAAAAAATGAAAAAATAATTCTCAACTCTCAATTCTCAATTCTCAATTTTCAATTTTCAATTCTCAATTTTCAATTTTCAATTCTCAATTCTCAATTCTCAACTCTCAACTAAAACATGGAAAAAATGAATACCACCAAAAACAACCCTCAACCCTCAACCCTCAATTCTCAATTTTCAACTTTCAATTCTCAATTAAACTTAGGCAAAACCCTTTGGAAAATTGCAGACGAACTGCGAGGGTCAATGAATGCAGACGATTTTCGCGATTACATGCTTTCGTTTTTGTTTCTGCGCTACCTGAGCGACAACTACGAAGCAGCTGCCAAAGAATTACTAAAAAACGAATACCCCACCCTTCACGGCAATGGGGGCAAAACACCTCTGTCCATTTGGTACGAACAAAACCCCGACTATGTGGAAGAATTTGAAAAACTCATGCGCAGAAAAATACATTATGTCATCAAGCCCCAATACCTGTGGACCCACATTGTCTATTTGGCTAAAACACAAAGCAACGAGCTGCTCAGCACCTTGCAAGAAGGTTTTAAATACATTGAAAACGAATCGTTCGAAAACACCTTTCAAGGCTTGTTTTCAGAAATCAACCTCGATTCTGAAAAATTAGGAAAGAGCTATACCGAGCGAAACAAAAAACTTTGCAACATCATACAAAAAATTGCTGAGGGGCTGGCGCAATTTTCAACAGATACCGACATCCTCGGCGATGCATACGAATACCTTATCGGTCAATTTGCAGCAGGCTCGGGCAAAAAAGCAGGTGAGTTTTATACCCCGCAGCAGGTTTCTACCATCCTCTCAGAAATTGTAACGCTCGACAGCCAAGACCCAAGTAAGGGCAAAAAGAAAAAGATAGAACGCGTGTTAGATTTTGCCTGCGGTTCGGGCTCGTTGTTGTTGAATGTGCGTAAAAAAATGATAGACTCGGGCGGAACCATCGGCAAGCTCTACGGACAAGAAAAAAACATTACCACCTACAACCTATGCCGCATGAACATGCTGTTGCACGGCGTGAAAGACACCGAGTTCGAAATCTACCATGGCGATACGCTGCTCAATGATTGGGACTTGTTAAGGGAAGAAAACCCCGCCAAAAAAATAGAATTCGATGCCGTAGTAGCCAACCCGCCCTTTAGCTATCGCTGGGAGCCCACCGAAGCCATGGCAGAAGACTTCCGTTTTAAAGACTATGGGCTTGCGCCCAAGTCGGCTGCCGACTTTGCCTTTCTGTTACACGGTTTTCACTTCTTAAGCAAAGAGGGCACCATGGCGATTATCTTACCGCACGGTGTGTTGTTTCGAGGCGGTGCAGAAGAAAAAATAAGAAAAAAACTGTTAGAAGATGGCCACATCGACACCGTCATAGGTCTGCCTGCCAACCTGTTTTATTCTACCGGCATCCCGGTTTGCATACTGGTACTCAAAAAATGCAAAAAGTTTGACGATGTGCTGTTCATCAATGCAGCCGAGCACTACGAAAAAGGCAAGCGGCAAAATACCTTGCTGCCCGAACACATCGAAAAAATTGTTTCTACTTACCAATACCGCAAAGAAGAAGAGCGCTACTCGCGTAGGGTAAGCATGGATGAAATCATCGCCAACGAATACAACCTGAACATTTCGCGCTATGTAAGCACAGCAGTAGCCGAAGAACCCATCGATTTGCTACAAGTGCATGAAAAGATGGTAGAAATAGAGCGGAAAATAAAAGAAGCAAAAGACAAGCACAACGAATACCTCAAAGAATTGGGCTTGCCGCCTTTGATGTAGTGCCCATGGGTTTCTATGGCGGGACAGCGCAGCCAACCGAAGCCCAAAGCTGCCCCGCCATATCCCCAACAAAAGAGCGAAAAACAAAGCGGAGAAAAAGACCGCAAGGGCAAAACAAAAAGCCATCCCCCCGCAGAGACGAAGCAGCAAGGCGAGAGAAGCGCTCTTTTGGCTTGCCTCAACCAGAAACTAAAAGTCTGCACGCCGCCGGGCAGCATTCACGCGCAAACCCACCGATACAAAAGAAGTATGGCTGCGTGTGCCTGTCTCTTGGCTGAACTGTCGCCACAAATACGACGCCTCTAAAAACACATTTTGGTAGGGCTGATAACTGGCACGCAGCTCTGCCAAAGTGGTAGTGCTGCGCACACCCTGCGCCAAACGGTTGCCATATTCTTGCATGCGGGTGCGGTTGTCCAGTAAAATATTACCGCCCCAGTTTTCACCCCTGCGGTCTTCGCCCTTCACTATATAAAACACCTGCCCTTCGAAGCGCCAGCGAGGCAAAGGCTGATAACGCAGCGCACCTAAGAGCTCATAAAAATTAGCACCCGCAGGGTGTGCCAATGGTTGACGGTAGTGGGTGTATGCCTTGGTGAGAGCGTCTTGGGTGTAAGTATAGGGGCGCACCATATTTGCTTCGGCTTGCAGGTCCAGATTGTCAATACCTAAAACATCGACATAATGCAGCCCCAGCTGCACCGCCTGCTTATTGCCCCACCAGCCCTTGCCGCTGCGTATTTCCGACACCACCAGCTCATCGATGACCACCTGACCATAGAGCGCCAGCCGAGGCAGCGCCATCCAACGGAAGTCCCCCCCTAAAATTGCATTGTCGGGGCTACCTACATGCTGTTCTACACTGCGGTAAAAGATGATGGGGTTGAGGTAGTGCAGCTCGAAGCCCCCTTGCCGCCCAAAAACTACACTTTCAAACAACCCTACTTCTAAGCGCGGGTTTAGGTGGGTGCTCAAACGATGAAAAGCAAAATACTTTTTAGGGCGTAGCCCGTCGGCTTCCGACACGTCGGCAACCATTTCAGCAAACAAGTTTTGATATTGCAGCTTCCACACGCGCGTGGTGAGTTTCAAAAAAGTGTAGGGGGCAGAAAAATCCGACAATATCAACGAGCGCTTGCCGTAGCCAATAAAATTGCGGTCGTGCCCAAATTGTAGCTCTACCGAAGGCAGCAGGCGAAAAACAACATAGCCGCGCGCCGTCAAGAAATCGTAGGTAGTAGGCGAGGGGCGGTCGCCGTCTTTAAAATAGCCCTCATGGGGCAGTGCCCGGTAGCGGTCCACATATTCTTGCACATACAGGGGGTAGCGCGCTTGGGTGTCGGTCAGGTAGGTGAAGAAACTGAGGCGCCGGTCTATAGTGCCGCGCAAGCGCACCCCACGCGTATTTTGGTATGTCCACGTTTCAAGGCGGCTGTCTTTGCCTACCTGTAAATCCAATACCGGATTGACGACCACACAGAAGCTGGGCACACGTGCGCTGTAGAGCGCCGCCGGTTGACGATAGAACTGCCCCCAAAAGCCTTGTTCGGTCTTTCTTTCGTAAAGCTGGGCGAGGCTGTCGCTTTGCTCCCAGTTGTCTTTTTGCAGATAATGACGATTGAAGCGGTCGGCAGCCGAAGTAAAGCGGCTGCTGTCTTGCAGTAGGTTGAGTATTGCCTGCCTGCTTGCCGGTAGTTGGCTGTAGTGCCAAAGCGTATCCCAGTGCTTGCCTTTCAGCTCATAGCGGCGCAGCAGGTGGGTATAGTCCTCGTCTAAGTCATACAAAGGCGCTTGGGCATAGCCTGCCCATAAGATGCTGAACAGTAGGTGGTTTGTCAATAAGATGTAGAAAAAACGTCTCATGATTTTACGAATTACAAGCCTCAGCAAAAAAGAAAGATAACAAAGAGGTGAGCATCTCGCAAAAAACATGAAAATACTTTTATATTTGAGAGACTATCTTTACCTTTGACACGTTAAAATAAGGCATTTTAAATCATGCCGCCAAAAACAAATGCAGGGCATGGGGCGAAAAGTTGTCATGTTGGTTGTGAGTTTGCTTTTGAGCTTGGTGCCTATTGCCCAAACTCACGCACACGTTTTTGATTTCGACCTACCTGCCCTTGCCGAGGCATTCATTGGTGAGTCTTTTCATCATGCTGACATTTTGCCTCATGCGTCCCGAGGCGAGCTTGTAGCACTTATAGGTAGCAAGGACAGCACCACCGGCGAAGAAAAAGAGAAAGAAGAAGAGGAAAAGTACCGCGGAATCGCTGAAGCACACCCTGCTTTTTCTACCTTCAGAAAACTGCCGGTAGAGAATAAGGTCGATGAAAACTCCCTTACAAGCAAGCCATGTCATCGGGCTTTTCTCCGTCTCTACCTATGGTATGCCTTTAGCGAAGCCCCTTAGTAGCTTTCCCACCCCCTTTATCATTCGGCTGGCACAGGCTGTAACTGCTTTTTCCAAAAAAGCAAGTGCATCAGTTTGTTTTGTCGTTCTTTATCCTTTGTACTTTAAAAAAATCATTTCCCATCATGAAAAATAGAAAATGGACTTATTGGGTATTGATAGCACTCTTATTTAACCTCGCTGCTTGTGAAAAGCACAAAAAACACCACGGGGAGGTGGTGCAGTTGCCAGTTACTTCTCCTCTGCGCAAAGACACTTCCATCGTTCGGGAGTATGTTTGCCAAATACACGCCATACAACACATCGAAGTGCGAGCGCTCGAAGAGGGCTACCTGCAAAATATATATGTAGACGAAGGGATGCCGGTGAAAAAAGGGCAATTGCTCTTTCAGATTCTGCCGATAGTCTATCAGGCAGAACTCCAAAAGGCACAAGCCGAAGTGTATTATGCCCAAGTAGAATATGACAATGCGAAGGCGCTTGCCGACAGCAACATCATTTCGCCGGCACAGCTGGCACTGGTGTATGCCAAGTTAAAGAAAGCCCAAGCCGAGCTGGCACTGGCGCAATCGCATCTTTCTTTCACCAAAATCACAGCACCTTTCGATGGTTTGGTCGGGCGCTTTCATGTGCGTTTGGGCTCGCTGCTCGAAGAAGGCGAACTGCTGACCACCCTCTCGGATGTAAGCCAATTGTGGGTGTATTTCAACATGCCAGAACCTGAATATCTCGATTACATGCAAGGAGCGAATAATGCCAATACGCGGGAGGTGCAGTTGCGCATGGCTAATGGGCAAATTTTTGACCAAAAAGGAAAGATAACAGCCATAGAATCTGAGTTCGACAATAAAACCGGTACGGTGGCTTTCCGTGCTACCTTTCCCAACCCCAAAAACTTGCTGCGTCATGGCGAAACTGGCAACATTCTGATAACTATTCCTTTGCGGGGAGTACATCTCATCCCTCAAAAATGTACCTTCGAAGTGATGGATAAAAAATATGTGTATCTGGTAGAAAAAGACGGCACTTTGAAAGCACACCCTGTAAAAGTAGTGGCTGAGTTTCCGCATCTGTATGCCGTAGAAGGCGTGAGCGAAAAAGACCGCCTACTGTTCGATGGATTGAACAAGGTGCGTGAAGGCGAAAAAATCAAGGCGGCATATCTTCCGCCAGCAGAAGCATGGAAACAGTTGGAGTTGTATGCCGAATAGGCTCGATGGTGTAAGCTTTCAAAACAAGAAAAAAGATGTTTAGCAGAATCCTCCATAGACCAGTACTTGCCATAGTGTCGTCTATCATCATAGTGTTTGCGGGCTTGTTGGCAATCAATCGTTTACCAGTATCGCAGTTTCCCGAAATAGCCCCCACAACAGTGAATATATTCATTGCCTACCCGGGCGCTAGTGCCGACGTGCTCATCAAGTCCACCATCATTCTCTTAGAAACAGCCATCAACGGGGTAGAGGGCATGCGTTACATTACCTCCGACGCTACTAGCGCCGGTGAGGGTACTATACAAGTAATTTTTGAACCGGGTACTGACCCCAACGACGCGATGGTGCGGGTCAAAACGCGTGTAGACCAAGTAATGCCTCTGTTGCCTCCTTTGGTACAGCGCGAAGGGGTGATTATCACCCCCATTCAGCCTAGTATGCTCATGTATGTGAACTTATATAGCACAGACAAAGAAGCAGACGAGAAATTCCTCTACAACTACGCTTATACCCGGATGATTCCGGAGATTCAACGCATCAAAGGAATTGCCAGTGCCAAAATATTGGGGAGCCGCATCTATGCCATCAGGGTATGGCTCAACCCCGACCGCATGCGTGCCTACAATGTGTCGGCAGAAGAGGTAATGGAAGCTATGATGGAGCAGAGCATCATAGCCCGCCCGGGGCGCTTGGGGCAAAGTTCTGGCAAACAGGCTCAGTCGCTGGAATACGTCTTGATTTATCAAGATAGATACAACAAACCGGAGCAATACGAAAACATCATCATACGCGCGACCGAAGAAGGCGAAATCTTGCGCCTCAAAGACATAGCAAGCGTAGAGCTGGGCTCTGAGTTTTATGACATCTACTCCAGCTTAGACGGGCGCCCGTCGGCTTCTATTGTGCTCAAACAAACCGTAGGCAGTAATGCACAAGAGGTAATCGAGCAGACGAAAGCCAAGCTCAAAGAGCTGGAAAAAGATTTTCCGCCCGGCATGAAATATAGCATTAGCTATGATGTGTCGCGTTTTTTGGATGCCTCCATTGAGCAGGTAGTGCACACCCTACGCGATGCTTTTATCTTGGTGGCACTGGTCGTATTCCTCTTTTTGGGCGATTGGCGTTCTACGCTCATTCCCATCATCGCCGTGCCTGTGTCGCTTATTGGGGCTTTCTTTGTCATTTCTCTGCTGGGCTTGTCCATCAACCTCATTACCCTTTTTGCTTTGGTGCTGGCTATTGGTATTGTAGTGGACGACGCCATTGTGGTGGTCGAAGCCGTGCATGCCAAAATGGAGCACGACAATCTGTCGCCTTATCAGGCAGTGCAGAAAGTGATGGGCGAAATCAGTGGGGCTATCATTGCCATTACCCTCGTGATGGTATCGGTATTTGTGCCCATTACCTTCTTGTCGGGTCCCGTAGGCGTCTTTTACCGCCAGTTTTCTATCACCATGGCGAGTTCCATCATCATTTCGGCATTCGTGGCACTTACACTTACGCCGGTGCTGTGCGCCATGATTTTGAAAAACCCCCATTGGAAACCAGCAAAGAAAAAAACACCCGTCGAGTGGTTTATCGATAAATTCAATCGTTGGTTTGAGCGCCTGACCGGCAGATATGTGAGCATCCTTAGCAAAATAGTAGACCGTCGTCTGGTAACGCTCGCTGTGTTGTTGGCATTTAGTGCCGGTATCGTGGGTGTTAACAAAGTACTCCCTTCCGGTTTTGTGCCCAATGAAGACCAAGGAACCATTTATGCCATCATACAGACACCGCCCGGTTCTACACTAGAGCGCACCAACGAAATAGCGCGGCAACTGCAAAAAATATGTGAGAAAATCCCCGAAGTGGAATCGGTTACTTCACTGGCTGGCTATGAAATCATGACCGAGGGGCGGGGCTCTAATGCTGGTACTGTGCTGGTGAACTTGAAAGACTGGTCGCAGCGCAAACGTTCAGTACATGAAATCATGGAGGAGCTCGAAGAAAAGTCGCAAGGCTTGGGGGCTATTATAGAATACTTTGAACCACCCGCAGTGCCCGGTTTTGGTACCTCTGGCGGCTTCTCGCTGCGTTTACTCGACAAAACGGGCTCTTTCGATTATCAAGAGTTTGACCGCATCGTCAAAAACTTCATGGATGAGCTGCGCAAGCGAAAAGAGCTTACTGGTTTGTTTACCTTCTTTGCTGCCAACTATCCGCAATACGAACTGATGATTGACAATCAGGTGGCTATGCAAAAGGGCGTTTCTATTGGCAAAGCCATGGAAAACCTGAACATACTTATAGGCAGTACCTACGAGCAGGGTTTCATTCGCTTTGGGCGTTTCTTTAAAGTATATGTGCAGTCAGCGCCGGAGTTTCGTCGCTTCCCTTCCGATTTGCTCAACCTGTATGTAAAGAACGAAGCAGGGGAGATGGTGCCTTATTCGGCTTTCATGCGCATGGTGAAGCGGCAGGGTCCCAACGAGCTGACACGCTACAACCTCTACAACTCTGCAGCGATTCGCGGCTTGCCAGCGCCGGGTTATACCACTGGCGATGCCATCGAGGCTATCAAAGAAGTAGCTGCTAAAACCTTGCCCAAAGGGTACGACATAGCATGGGAAGGTTTGTCCTACGACGAAGCAAACCGAGGGAATGAAGCGCTTTATATCTTCATCATTGTAATTGCCTTTGTGTATTTGGTGCTGGCTGCTCAATACGAAAGCTTCATTTTGCCGTTGGCGGTGATACTGTCGCTGCCAGTGGGTATCTTCGGCTCTTTCCTTGCCTTGAAGCTCATGGGCTTAGCCAATGACGTGTATGCACAGGTAGCCCTTATCATGCTGGTGGGGCTCTTAGGCAAAAACGCTGTGTTGATAGTCGAATTTGCTGTCCAGAAGCATCAACAAGGCACGAGCATCCTACATGCTGCCATTGAAGGGGCAAAGGTGCGTTTCCGCCCCATCTTGATGACCTCTTTTGCCTTTGTGGCAGGTTTGATACCTCTGGTGATTGCTCATGGCGCCGGCGCCGTAGGCAACCGCACCATTGGGAGCTCCGCCATGGGAGGCATGCTCATAGGTACCGTCTTTGGCGTGTTCGTGATTCCTGGGCTTTACTATCTCTTTGCCAAGATGACCGAAGGCAAGCATCTCATTCAAGAGCAAGAAGAATCGCCCCTGAGTGAGGAAATAGTAGAAGATGCACGCAAAGCCAGCATGTTGAAAAAGTTGATGCATTTGGATGTGGTGTGGAAAGCTGCCGAACGCAAGGCTAAAAGCAGAAGTGAAAACAAAAACAATTCAAAAGACGATGAAGACAATGCATAAGGTGAAAATATATGTGTGGGCGGTGCTGTGGCTTGTATTGGCAGGGGCATGTGTGGGTCCGCGCTACACCCTGCCCGATAGCCGGGTGCAGTTGCCTGCCACTTTCGGCAAAACTGCCGATACGCTTGCTACGGTGCAGCCCGACTGGCGCACTTTCTTTGAAGACAAACAGCTGCAGGCACTCATCGACTCGGCGCTCCATCACAACAGAGAGTTGAACATATTGCTGCAAGAAATCGTCATCGCTCAGAATGAAGTGCTTGCTCGAAAAGGGGAATACCTGCCTTTCGTACGCTTGGGCGCCGCCGCCGAAGTAGACAAAGTGGGAGAGTACACCCGCTACGGAGCCGTAGAGAAACAGTTGGACATACGTCCGGGCGAGGTGTTTCCCGAGCCTTTTTCGCACTTCGAGCTGGGGGCTTATGCTTCTTGGGAAATAGACATATGGAAGCGCTTGCGTAATGCCAAAAAAGCAGCTGCCTTGCGTTATATGGCAAGTATTGAAGGGCGTCGCTTCGTGCAAACCCAAGTGATTGCCGAGGTGGCAGAGGCATACTACGAGCTGATGGCGCTGGATAATCTCTTGGCTATTGTCGAGGAATATGCCCGTATACAAGAAAATGCCTTGGAGCTGGTGCGTCAGCGTCTACAGGCAGGGCGTGATACCCGTCTGGCAGTCAATCGTTTTGCGGCGCGTTTGCTCAAAACCAAAAACCTGCGCTATGCCATCCGGCAACGCATCACCGAAAACGAAAACCGCCTGCGTTTCTTGACAGGTCAGCTGCCCGATTCTATTGTGCGCTCATCGGGGCGCTTCCTTGAGTTGCCGGCAGATTCCATCTTGACGGGTGTCCCCGCCCGTTTGCTGCAAAACCGCCCGGATGTGCGCCGTGCCGAGCTGGAACTTGCAGCTGCCAAGTTGGATGTGCAGTCAGCCAGAGCGCTGTTTTACCCTTCGTTAGACCTGCGCGCAGGCATAGGCTTTCAGGCTTTCAATCCGGCATTCCTGCTGGCGCCTGAATCCATGCTCTATAACCTTGCCGGTGATTTGATGGCACCGCTTATCAACCGGAACGCCATAAGAGCCGCCTACAACTCAGCCAATGCCCGTCAGTTGCAGGCGCTTTATGCCTATGAACAGACTTTGATTCAAGCTTATACCGACGTGGTGAACCAACTGGCAAAGCTGGACAACTACACCCAAAGTCTGCAGCTGAAAAGCGAAGAGGTACGTATCCTGACCGAGTCTATTAACATTGCCAATGCTTTGTATCGGGCAGCCGACGCCGATTATCTGGAGGTCTTGCTTACCCAAATCGAAGCCATGGACGCCCGTTTGGAACTGGTAGAAGTGAAACTAAAACAACTGCAAGCGAAGGTGCAATTGTATCGCGCTTTAGGAGGTGGCTGGCAATAGAAAGGAGTGCACAAGCCATCAAATGCAAACAGCACTGCCTGCTTCGGGTAGTGCTGTTTTTGTTGTTTTGAGCCGTAGCTGATGCTGTTCCAGAAAGTGTGTAGTGTGTAAAGTGAGGTTTTGGTGAAATATAATTAACGACTAAAATTTTAGAGAGTGTTATATAAAGTATTTTGTTCAATATTTTCTCATATGAACTCTTTGCCAAATAAATGCAAAAAATGCGGTAGTCAGAGCGTAGTAAAAAATGGGGTAGTCAGACATAAGTAATGCAAACATTGTGGTTATAATTTTATCATTGGAGATGCAGGAGAAAAGTAAAGCCAGAAACAAAAGCTCTTACTCTGTTACTTTATGACAGTGGTAAAGCAACTGCTGGAATGATAGCACGACTTGTAAATGTGAGTCGTACGTAGAACCCAAAGGCATAAGGCTGGCAAGCTGTGGATTGTCTTAGAGGTAAAACCATCGGTGGATTATTGGCAATCGTGATGCTCAAAACTTCAAGAAATTATGTGAACGATTAAAAGACAAGGCTGAGAGATTTTATGATTGGGAAGTTTATAAAAAGATAATACCAGAAGATAAGTTGATACAAAGCATAAAATAGAGCAGAGCAACTCGCATGTAAGGCATTATCTTGGGCGGATAACAAGAAAAAGTAAGATAGTATCAAAATCTATAGAGAGAATAGATATTTCATTAAGAATAAGCTGTTGTCTAAATAAATATGGATTCTATGAAATTTTTCCAAACAAGTTTTTATCTATCTTCACTTAACACTCTCTAATTTTACTTTTTTCCTTAATTTTAGAAGAGGCAGTATGTCGCGAATTTCTTCAATGTGCACTCAAAAATATGGCTCAAGGACTTGACATTATTGTAATAGATTGGTATTTTAAAAGAAGAAAAGTGGAGACCAGAAACCACTATAAAAAACGGGGCGATTCCGAAAAGCCATACGAGTAGGGACAACTTTAAAATGAAAGAAGTATGAAAAAAAATCTTTTAAATTTAGTTTTTGCATTTGCTATTTCATTTCTAGCTACTTCCTGCTACACCCTGACTTATTCAGTTGGCGAAGGAGCTAAAACAGGTGTTGAGGTTAGGGAGAAAAACCATTATTTAATTGGTGGGTTAGCTCCACTTAAAACTTCTGACCCCACGAAAATGGCTGGCAATTCAAAGGATTACACCGTAACTATCACACACACATTTATTGATGGTTTAATAAGTTATTTAACTTTTGGACTTTATACTCCAACCACAACCATTGTAAAAAAATAGTTTTAAACCACAGTCAGGGTTGCGTATCCGTAGCCCTGACTTATTTTAAATTTTAAGAAATGAAAAAGATTGCCCTTATAATAATAGGAATTGCTCCATCATTGACCGTTTTTTCAGGGCTTTAGATATTTTCCTGATTATAACGCTCTGACAGAATGCGGTAAAGGTTACTTCTGGGGCTCAATAATTTTGTTGGTCATAGGATTGCTATTGATTTATTTTGGAATTAGCAAAAAGAAAACAGCTGATTGGCAAAAAAATGCAAATTGACAGAGCAATGCAAAAAATGCGGTAGTCAGTGCCTAAAATACCTTGGAATTTTTCGTTGTTTTCTTGACCGAAAAGTTCACTTGCTTCTTTTTTTGCGAGCAGTTCTTGTTTGATATTTTTGATAACTTCCTTTGCTTCCTCCCACTGTAAAATAAATTTTTCTTTTCCACCCTTTTTTAAGGTCAGTTTTTCTTTATCATATTGTTCCAGCAAAGTCAGTGTTTTAGCGTAATTTGAAAGCAAGCTTAAAATTTCCTGTTCTTGTCCGGCAAACAACTCGTGTTTTGCCTTCTCTTGAAGCAAGGCAATCGTTTCCTGTAAATCTTTAAGTGTGTTTTGGGTCTGAAGTAGTCGTTGCTCGTTTAGGGTGTAGCCTTTGATGATGTGTTCTTTGAGCGTTTTAGTTGCCCAGATGCGGAATTGCGTGCCACGAAGCGATTTAACTCGATAGCCCACCGAAATAATCACATCAAGATTATAAAAATCCACTTGTCTTTCTACTTCTCTTTTGCCTTCTTTTTGAACTATCCGGAATTTCCGGATAGTTGCTTTTTCAAGCAATTCTCCTTCTTTATATATATTTTTTATGTGTTCATTTATTGTTCTTACATCCTTATCAAAAAGCAAAGCCATCTGCTTTTGAGTAAGCCAGACGGTTTCTTCTTCCAGCCGCACTTCTAACTTCGGTCCGTCTTCGGACTTGTAGATGATGATTTCACCTTTTTTGATTTCTTTTTCTGTCATGGTTTATTTTTTCAACCCGTTCCATCTTGGAACAATTTGAATTACTCCTACCAAATCAACGGCTTAATGAGTTTATAATCCAAATCTCGGGTATTGACTTTTGGTCTGTACTTTCAAAGATAAAAAGCGTCTTTTCGTTTGAAAACCGCGCAAAATCAAACCCTTGCATTCTATTGAAATGTTCTAAAACAAGCTCTTTAGTTAACACTCCTGCTAAAATAGCCATGCACAAAGGCTTTTAATACTTTACTTTGTGCGCTAGTTCACACAGCAAATCAAAAGGGCACAAAGCTTGCCTTTTGTGCCCTTTCAAAAAGTGTAAGTAGATGCGTACATTTATTTTGCACGCGATACATATTCGCCGGTGCGGGTGTCGATGCGCACCACGTCGCCAATGTTGATAAAGAGGGGAACGCGTACTTCCAGCCCCGTTTCAAGGGTTGCCGGCTTCAGGGTGCGGGTGGCAGTGTCGCCTTGAATGCCCGGCTCGGTGTAGGTTACTTCCAAATCCACGTTGGGCGGTAGCTCTACCATCACGGCTTCTTCTCCGTCATAGAGCACGAACACTACCATGCCGTCTTTCAGGTATTTGACAGCTTCGCCCACCACCACTTCGTCTACGGGGGTCTGTTCGTAAGTATTCACGTCCATGAAATAGAAGAGGGAGCCGTCGCGGTATAGAAACTGCTGCTCGCGGCGTTCCACACGCACGATTTCGATTTCGTCGCTGGGGCGGAAACGCTCTTCTGCTAAGCGCCCGTTACGCACGTTGCGGAACTTCACTTGATAAAATGCACGCAGGTTGCCCGGTGTGCGGTGCTCATATTCGAGTACTTGCATCAATTCGCCTTTGTAGCGAACAAAGCAACCACGAGTAATCTCATTGACCTGTGCCATATATTTCTCAAGGGTTAAGAAACAAAAATACAATGCCGCAAATTTAGTTTTTTTACCGTTCAAAGAAAATGACACAGATTTTGGGAAACATTCAAAAATATGTTTATCTTTTGACAAGGAAAAACAAACCCCCATGCTTATGAAAGTAAACGAAGGAAAAACCGACCGCTTGATACGCTTTGTGTTGGGCGCTGTACTGCTGGCGCTCTACCTTGCCAACGTGCTTACAGGTACTTGGGGCACGGTGGCTCTGGTCGTTTCTATTGTGCTTTTGGCAACAGCTGCTACAGGGTTCTGCGGTTTGTATGCCTTGCTGGGCATCAATACTTGTCCGATTAAAAAGCAGGAGCAGCAGTCCTGAGAGCCCAATCGCAGGCGTGGCTAAGCATCGTTGCGCGAAACCGCAGCGATGCTTTTTTGTTTATATTGCTTTTCAAAAGAGCAGTTTCATGGCAGAAATTCATATTGTCAATGGTCCCAATTTGAATTTGTTGGGGCGTCGTCAGCCGGAAATTTACGGAAAGCAGCATTTCGAAGCCTTTTTTGAGGAATTGAAAGAGCGTTTTGCTGGTCATCGGCTGCATTACTTTCAATCGAACAGCGAAGGGGCACTTATCGACTATCTGCACAAAGTGGGTTTCGGCAAAGTGGGCATCGTATTGAATGCGGGGGCTTATACGCACACTTCCATTGCTTTGGCAGATGCCGTAGCTGCCATTGCAGCCCCTGTGGTGGAAGTACATATCTCGAATGTGTATGCTCGTGAGTCTTTTCGCCATCACAGCTACTTGGCACCGGTATGCGTGGGCAGCATTGTAGGTTTGGGTTTTGCCGGTTATGCTTTGGCTGTGCAGTATCTGTTAGATGCCCTACAGCATGAAAAGTAGGTAATATTGAATGAGCCCAGCAATGCCGCCCAGCACGGCACCCACGATGATGAGTGTGGTTTCGTCTTCTTCAAAAACAGGATGCAGAAAACGCTCAAACTCGGGAGGGCTCAGTGCTTTCATGCGTTCGCGCAGCTCTTCTTCTATCGACAGGGCGTCTTCGGCATAGGCGAACAGGCGGCGTACCGAAATGGGCAGCTCTTCCATGAAGCGGTAGGTTACTATGTTTTTGATGGCTTCGATGCGGTCGGCAGCCACTGTGCGCAGGATAGCCACGCTGGTGTCGCCTACGGTATGCTCCACCAAGGCTTCTACATGCTTTTCTATGAGCTTGGCAAAGTTTTCGGCACCGGGTCCACGCACCACAAACTCCGTCATGTTTTCTACACTCACTATCTCTTCGCTTACTATTTTGGCATACGCTTCTGCTACTTCTTGCTGGCGTTTCAAAAACAAGCCTTGATAAGTAACCAGTCCAAACAGGTATTTTTTGGGATACAGCGGGTAGAAGATAAGTTTGAGTGCTAACCAGTTAGTGATATACCCCACCATGAGTCCGGCAAGGGGCAGCAGCCACCAAGGGGTATAGAAATAAGAAATGATGGCTTGCGGCAGCCCGAACAAAGCGCCGAAATAAAAGCCCGACCGCTCGATAAACTTGAATTCTTCTTTGCCACACTCCTGAAAAATGCGATTGAGCAGGGCTTTGTCGCGCAGCAATATTTTGATAGCCAGTGATTTGATGTCGAGGATTTCGGTGATATGCTGTTTAAGGTCTTCCATCATCTGCTTGGTGATGTGGGGCAGTTCAGCAGTGATGCTTTGGTAGATGCGCTTTTTTACAAAATCGGGGGTGCGCTCCCAGATGCCTTGCGCTTGGCTTTCCATGACCTCGTTCACTATCTTGCGACTGACCTCTTCCAACGCCGGTTGCATTTCGTGGGCTACGCGCTCCGGGTCTAATTGCGCAAAGCGCTCTTCAATGCGTAGCAGCTTGGTTGTAATCATATCTACGGCTTTGGCTGCCATCTTATGCGCTTTGCCCGGAATGATGCCCTGCCATCCGAAAGGCGGTATGCCCACGTATTCTATGGGGTAAAAAGTCATTTTCAGTGCCAGCCAGTTGGTAAACCAGCCAATAAAACCGCTAATGAGCGGTATGCTAAGCAAAGAGAGCAGGCGTAACCAGTTGATGTCTTCCATAGTGGGGCGGATACTTTAAGCGCTTGGCTTAAAAATAAGAAAAAGCATAGGAAAGATATGGGTGCCTTTTATTATTTTGCAAATTGTTAGTTTTGGGAAACCAATTAAACAACCAAAAAGAACGAACACAATGAAGTTATTAGCAGACAAAGTAGCGATTGTAACAGGCGGTTCGAAAGGCATCGGGCGTGCCATTGCTGCTCGTTTTGCCGAACAAGGCGCTGCCGTAGCCTTCACTTACCTGTCCAGCGAAGAGAAAGCCAAAGCCCTGGAAGCAGAGTTGCATGAGAAATATGGGGTGAAGGTGAAGGCTTATCGCTCCGATGCCTCTCAATTTGCCGAAGCCGAAGCATTGGTCAAGCAGGTGTTGGAAGCGTTTGGCAACATCGATATTCTGGTGAACAATGCAGGCATCACCAAAGACAATTTGCTGATGCGCATGAGTGAAGAACAGTGGGATGCCGTCATCAATACCAACTTGAAATCGGTCTTCAACCTGACCAAGGCAGTCATGCGCACCATGCTTAAAAATCGCAAAGGCAGCATCATCAACATATCGTCGGTAGTGGGGATTCGAGGCAATGCAGGGCAAGCCAACTATGCGGCTTCAAAAGCCGGCATCATTGGTTTTTCTAAGTCGGTGGCTTTGGAATTGGGCTCTCGCAACATCCGTTGCAACGTGGTAGCCCCCGGTTTCATTGAAACAGATATGACCGACGAGCTGGCAAACAAAGAGGAATGGTTGAAAGGAATTCCTTTGCAACGTGGTGGGCGTCCCGAAGAGGTAGCCGACGCCTGTGTTTTCTTGGCTTCCGACATGTCGAGTTATGTAACTGGGCAGGTATTGCAAGTAGATGGGGGCATGCTGACCTAAGCCCATGAACGACTTACTGCAACATATGGCATGGTGGCAAGGGGGCTTGTGTGTTTTGGTAGGTTTAGCCTATGCATGGGGGCTTTATCGTCGCAGCCCCTTTGCACCTGTGCTGAAAAAAATACTTTTTGGCATACGTTTTTTGTTAGTAACCCTCTTAGTGTGGCTCTTATGGGCACCCACATGGCGCTTGCTTGAAAGCTACGAAGAGCCGCCAGTGTGGGTCATTGCCATCGACAACTCCCGTTCGGTGTCTTTGTCTTGGAAAGACGCTACCCAGCGCCAAGAGTTCATAAGGCAGCTGCAAGCCCTGCAAGCCCGTTTGCAGGCACTGGGCTATGAGGTGTCTGTCTTTGATTTGAATGGACCACTGCCGGCGCTCGACTCTCTGCAATTTAACCAAAACCGCACCGACTTAGCATCGATGCTGCGGCGCATACAGTCGCAACATGAAGGGGACTACCTTGCCAATGTGTTGCTGGTATCGGACGGTATCGTGAATGCCGGCGAAAATCCGCTTTACATCTCCTTCCCCTTCAAGCTGCATACCTTGGCAGTAGGGGATACTACCCGCTATCCTGACCTTTCTATTTACAGCTTCAGTACCTTGCGCGTCGTGCAAAAGGGCAATCGCTTTCAGCTCACTGCGGAGGTGCAAAACAGAGGTGCCGGCAACCGTGAGGTACTGTTGCGTCTGAGCGAGGGAACAAAAGTTTTAGAGCAGCGCAGCATCCAAGCTATGGAGGGAAGCATTACCGCCCATACTTTCGAGCTGCGTGCTGCCGAAGAGGGAGTTTTTCAATATACGCTGGAGGTAAGCCCTGTTGCTGGTGAGTTGAATACGACCAATAACCGCCGCTCGGTGGTGGTAGAAGTGATTGACCGCAAGAAAAATATTTTGATTGCTGCTTCAGTGGCTCATCCCGACTTGAAGGCATTGCGCAGCGCTTTGGAACGTACGGGCAACTATGATGTGCAGTTGTATGTGGAAGGAGTAAGTCGCGAGCTGCCGCGCAAAAACTATGACCTGCTCATTGCCTATCAACTGCCTCACCTGCTTCGTCCTTTGTCACCTGCTCTGCAGGAGCTGCTGGCAAGCCCTTTGCCCAAGTGGTGGATTGGGGGCGCACAGACCCATTGGGCTGCCCTTAACCGCATGCAAAAGTTGCTGACGATTTCACCTTCAGGCAACCGCTACGACGAGGTGGGCGGCTATTTTGCCGATGACTTTCGTGCTTTTAGTTTTCCTGCTGCTGAATGGAGCGACGCACTGCGCAAGTTGCCACCTCTGCTGGCGCCCTATGCCGCCTTTACTTTGTTGCCTTCTACTACTGTGTTGATGTATCAGCGGGTGGGCTCGACTCCCACCACTCGCCCCTTGTGGGTCTTGGGGCAAGAGTCGCCACGACAAGCAATCTTACTTGCCGAGGGCTTGTGGCATTGGCGTCTGGAGGCTTACGCTCTGTTTAAAGAGCAAAGCATGGTGGATGAGCTCATAGATAAGACCGTACAGTATTTAACGGCGGAAGGCAGCAAGCGGCGCTTCTTGGTAACTACCAACAAAGCAGACTATGAAGAAGGCGAGCAGGTGTGGCTGGAAGTAGAAGCCTACGACGAGCTGTTCCAGCCTTTGAGTGATTTGAGTTTTGAGCTGCTTTTGCAAGGCGAACAAACGCAAGAGCGTTATCGATTGACGCTAAGCGAAACGGAGCGGCGTTTTGCCTTGACCCAGCTGCCTGCCGGAAAATACAGCTTTGTGGCGAAGGCTGTCATAAATGGTAAGGAAGAGGTATCTAAAGGAGGTTTTGTAGTGCGTAAAACGGAACTGGAGCTGTATGACCGTACGGCACAATTCGACCGCTTGCGTCAGCTGGCGCAAGCAAACGGGGGCACTTTCTTGACGCTCAAAGAGCTTGAAAGATGGATGGCTTCTTTAAGCGAGGCAAAGGCACGTTTATATACCCAAAGTCGACTAATGGAGGTGATTGCTTTGCCTTGGCTCTTCTGGATATTTTTTGCTTTGGCTTCCTTAGAATGGTTGTTGAGAAAGTATCATGGCTACGTTTGATGTTGCATTTTCTATCGTGCCAGTAGCTTAAAATTGTTTACTTTCAACAATTTTAAATTGCTCTTTTGGCTTGATTTTTGCCTCCCGTCTTTTTCATTAACCAAAAGAAATGTAATATGAAGTCCTTTATTGCAATTTTATTGGCGTTACTTAGTGTAAATGCCTATGCTCAATGCGAGCAGGCTTTCTTCTCTTTTGATGAAGGGACTACCCTCCAATATACCTCTTACGACCAAAAGGGAAGGGAAGAAACTAAACAGGTTACCAAAATCCTCAGAGTGGAGGGCAGTAAGGCAACGGTTCATACCGAGATGTATGAAAAAGACGGAGATAAAATCTTCGATAATGAATATACGGTGCTTTGTGAAGGTGACCATGTAAAAATAGACTTTCGGCAGTTTGCGCTGGGCAACCTGAACGAAAGAAATACGAGAGATATGGAAGTTGATGTGAAAGGTGAATTTATGGAGCTGCCTAATAACCTAAGTCCCGGACAGGTACTGCCCGAAGCACGAGCAACCATTACTTTTAAAATACAAGGCGCTCCTATGACCATGACTCAAGAGATGATTGTTAAACGTACCGTCGAAGCCAAAGAGACGATTACCACGCCTGCCGGTACCTTTGAAACTTATAGGATTGCAGAAACTACTACTACTTCCATGGGTAGAATGGGTTCGGGTCCCACCTTTACTTCCAACAGCAAATCATGGATAGCGAGGGGTATAGGGGTGGTGAAAAGTGAAGCCTATAATAAAAAAGGTAAGGTGATAGGAACCTTCGTTTTGACTTCTTATACCAGATAGTGTGTCTTTTGAATATGTAAGCAGGGAGGCAGTATAAGCTGCTTCCCTGCTTATTTTTTTCACCGCTCCAGCTATTAAAATTTGATGAAAAAAACGAAACACCCGACATGGTCGCCGAGTGTTCGCAGTGGCAAGCGTTATCGGATTTACACTTTGGTAGGTTCCTGCAGCAAGTCCATGAAGTGAATGCTGCTGTATTCCATTTCGTGAATCACCTTTTGCACTTTCGTAACCAAATAGTTGTATGCCAAATAGGCAACGATGCCCACCACCAAGCCGGCAGCCGTAGTTATCATAGCTTCGTAGATGCCCGTGGACAGGTCGCCGGGCGTTACTTGACTTTTCAGTTCGGCAATGCGCATAAAAGCTTTAATCATGCCGGTAACTGTACCCAAGAAACCAATCATGGGTGCTGCTCCCGAAATGGTTGCTAACAGAGGTAGATTCTTCTCTAACTTGTATATTTCAATGCGCCCCACATTCTCGATGGCTGCTTCTATGTTTTTCAAAGGAGTACCCAAGCGACTCAATCCTTTTTCTATCATACGGGCAGTAGGGGTATTCTCCCGCTGACAAAGCATCTTGGCAGCATTGATGTCTCCATTGAGCACTAAGGTGCGTATTTGCTCCATGAAGCCCGGTGAAGTTTTGCTTGCTTTGGTAAGGATGATGATTTTTTGCACAAAGAGGTAAACGGTAACGAAAGAAAGAAGCAAGAGCACGACCATGACCCAACCGCCCTTCATCAGGAGGTCTATCAAATTGATGGCTTCGTCGGTAGGGGTTTCTGGCGTCAGCAGTGCGTTTTGCAGCGTATCTATCTGTAACAGCATAAATCTTTTTCTTTTAGTGTAAAGACGCGTTTAGCTTGCAAATTTACGTGATTGTGTGGTTAATATTTTAAAATCCACAGGTCATTTTTTCCAAGGCGTTGTTGAAGGGCAATCCTGAGGCTGTCGGCTTTCTCTTTGTCGGCATCGAAGCCTACAGCTACCCGGTACCGCCCATCCGATACTATCACCCTTGTTTTCTTTAAGCCTTTATGGAAAAACTCTTCGGCAGCCTTATAGGCATGTAATTTGTTAGTAAAGCTGCCTGCAATGACAAAGTATTGATTTTGTGGGCTGGTGACCGTATAGAATTCTACGGCTTTGTTATAGCCTTCTACTGGCTGTGGGGTAGGCGTGGTATTTGTGGCGGTCGGTTGTGTTTTTTGAGTAGGGGTAGACGGAGTATTGTTGCTTTCATAGTTCCAACTGTTGGCAGCGGTGCTACTCTCTTTTATGCTACTAGTTTCTTCTTCTTTTGCCACTTCTTCTTCTTTTGTAGTAGTAGCTGTTGCCCTCTCTTCATCGAGAGGCAGCGGTTCGGCAGCAGCTGTCTCTTCTGTTGTTCCTGTAGCATCTGGATTTTCTGCCAAACTTTCTTCGTCAGTGGTTTTGGCTTCTGCTTGCTCGTTGTTTGCGCCAAACAAAGCATTGAATGGATTGAGCGAGGGGTCAATGAACAACACATAGCTGGCAAAAAGGGCAATCATGAAAAGCGAGGCTATGACAAGGATGCCTCCCCAGTTGCGCTCTTTTTCTTGAGGTAGGGTAGGGAGTTCCTCATCGGCGCTGCTCGCCGGGCTACTTGCCATACTGGTAAACGCCTGTTGCAGTGTTGCTGCTTCTTCTTCGCTACGTACGACCACTTGTCCGAAGACTTCCGGTAAACCGAAGGCATCGGGTAGGTAGTTTACATCAGGGTCTTGTTCAAACTCTATGCTTTCGTCGTATTGCAGCTTGAAGGTTCCCAGCTCCGGAATGGTGAACTTCTTGTGTGTGCCCAGTTCAATTTTGATGGTGGTGCTGAGGCTTTTAAGAAGGGAATCTACTTCACTGGCGGGCAAATTGGTGTGTTTTTGCAGGGCTTCTTGCAGCTGCCGCTTGTCTGCTTGTGTGTCGGTAGTGAAGACTATCTTGGCAGTGGGCGGCGATATCTTATGGATGGCTGCGTGTATTTGCGCACCTCGATATTGCACTTGCAAACACCCCAGCTCTGGCAGGCACACTTGCCCATGCTGGTAGAGTGTTTCTTTGATTGTTTTAATTACTTCTTCCATAAGACTGCATTTAATCTCTGGCTTTTGGAGCCTTTAAGCATTGGTTTCAGAAACGATAAGAAAGACCTCCTATAAAAGTAATCTTTCTGCTTGGATAGTACAAATAACGGCTGTAAGACTGCCCGAATATGTTGGAAGCCTGTATGAAGGCGCCTAAATGTTCATTGAACTGGTAGCGGTTGTAAAGTCCCATGTCAAAGAGGGCTTGTAGAGTCGTGGTGCTGCCGTCGGGGCGCAGAGCACGTATGCCCCCCATCCATTGCCCCTGCATTTGCACTTCCCATTTAGGCAGTGGCAGCCAGCTCAAGCGGCTATTGAATGCCCATGTAGGCAGGTGGTAAGCTTCGGTGAGTAGCGTTTCTTTGTTGTTGAGTGCATATTTCCAGAGACTGCCTTGCAGCTTCCAGTAGAACCCTCTGCCGTTGTTGTACTCTGCCTGCAAGCTCACTTCGCTTTGTTGCATCATTTCGGTATTGTAGCGTACCACGAAGCGTGCTGAGTCAAGCGAACTGTTCACAAAGAAGGGGCGGTATTGTTGCCACGACACACTCACCAAAGGTTCAAAGCGCCATGCAGGCGAAGGGGTGATTTGTAGTCCGGCATATACTTCTATGGGTATGTGGGTATGAAGAAGCTGTATTTCGGGTGCCAACCATGGGTTTTGTTGTGTCAAGCCATAGAGCGTATTGGCTTGCATGCGCCCGCGCACACCGACTTTTGCAGTGAAATCCACAAGAAAGTGGTACGCCACCGCTACGTCGGGGTAGATGTGTAGGCTGCTGTTGAGGGTGCTGTCGTTGTCTAAGGTGATGCGGGCGGCTGCCTGCAGGTCCCATTGTTCGTTTTGCCATTGGAAATAAGGGCGCCACTGTAGCAACGAACGGTTGATGCGCGAGCTATCGGTGCGCCGGTTATAGAGCCATTCCATGTCCAAGCCTGCTTGCCACAAGCGTATCTTTTGATACTGTATTTTTAGGGGCAGGTGAAAGGTCTGTTCCCGTGCATTGAAGCGGTCGTTGAAGTGGTAAAAAGAGGGTCGGGCTTCTATGCGCCAAGGGCTTTTTAGCTGTACGCTTTGTATGTCCACTTCGAGGTCGAAGCGCTGGAGGTATTGTTTAATAGAATCGCGTTGGATGGATTCAAGCTGCGTGGGCTCGTAGCCGTAGAAATAAAAGCCCCTTCGTTCGAAGCCTGCCGAGGGCTTGACCAACCAACTGGGATGCAGGCGATGGCGACTGCCTATGCGTAGTTGGTTGTAGGCATCGCCCGATTTGTTGTCGCCGCTGGGTCCTGTGGCAGAAGAGCGATGGGTGAAGGCGGCGTGATAGCTGAGCTCGTCCGATACTTTTTGTGCATGCCGTAGCAGAAGCAGGGGGGTGCCATAGTTGCCAAAGCCGCCTTGTATCAAAGTGCCGCTTTGCACTTCTTCTTTACTAATGCGGGCTTTTTGAGGTTCTGTTTGCGCTTGCAGAGGGGCAAGCGCAGGCAAGCTCAGCTCGATGATTTGAAACGAAGGGGTATTGCTGAAACTGCTGTCTTTTATCCAATAAGGGGTGAAGTTTATCCGCTCGAACGAGCGTGGTGCGGGGGGGAGTTTGTTTTCTCGTTCTTTTTCTATGACAAATTCGGCGCTTTCAATACCCGAAGGCGATTGCGCATAGAGGTTGCTTATCCAAATCAACAAAACAATGGCAGGAAGGTATCTTTTCATATTTAACGGTTTCGCTTTTGGGTTTACGTAAAACATGTATTTTCTGTTGTTTGTCGAAAGTTAATGATTTTACCGCCTATTTCATGAACCTGTGCAAGAAAATGGTTCCTGTGGCTATCCAGGGTTGTATTGGTAAAAGAAGCGAACTTTCATAAATTAAGCTACATTTTATCGTCAGTAAAATCAAAACGACACACCATGGCTTATTGGCTGGTAAAAGAAGAACCCGGAAAGTATGCCTTTGAGCAGTTGCTCAAAGATGGTAAAACAGTATGGACTGGCGTGCGCAATTATCAAGCTCGTAACTACTTACGACAAATGCAAGTAGGAGACCTTGTGTTTTATTACCACACAGGCAAAGAAAAACAGCTGGTAGGCATTGCCGAAGTGAGCCGTGCTGCATTCCCCGACCCATCGGCACAGGAAGGCGATTGGGTAGCTGTGGAGCTGCGCCCCAAGCAGCCACTGCCGGCGCCTGTAACCTTAGCCGAAATCAAGCAGCTGCCTGCTTTAGCTGGAATGAAGCTGCTAAAACAGGCGCGTCTGTCGGTGATGCCTGTTAGCGAAGCAGAGTATCAAACCATTTTGCAGATGGCGCAGGACAAGGCTGCCAAAAAACAGTCGTAAAAAGTAGAATTTTAAAACGGTTCTCATTTCCGGCAAGAGCGAAGAGCTTGTTATGTTTCGCAAATCGTTTTATTTGTGCCTCACAGTAAAAGGAACAAGAAGGGCAACAGCCTGTTGCCCTTTCGCATGTCTTACACTTGTTTTAAGCTTCTTTGTCTGGGCTGGTATAGTGGATGCCAGGAATTTGCTGGTCTATCATGAACAATCCTAAACCTTCTTCGCCGATGATGTCGAATAGCTCGAGACAGCGGCGTGCGATATACTCTTCTTCTATCTGTTCACGCACAAACCACTGCATCAACATTTCTGTGGCATAATCATGGTTCTCACGGCACAAATCCACGATTTTGCGGATAGACTGTGTTACCTGGATTTCGTTTTTCAAAGCAGCCTCAAAGACAGCCCGTAAGGAGTCGTAGTCCTGTACAGGTGCTTCTATGGCAGGGGTAAGGGCATGCCCTCCCATGTCGTTGATATACTTGAATATTTTGAGCATGTGGGTGCGCTCTTCGTCTGATTGTTTGTAAAAAAAATTGGCACTGTTTTCAAAACCTTGTATATCGCACCAGCTTGCCATTGCCAAATAGTTTGCCGAAGAGGTAGCTTCAAGCTTTACCTGTTCGTTTAGTGCTTTTTCTATTTCAGCCTGCAAAGAGGTTTTGCGGCGTCCTTTTTCAAGCTTTTTTTCTTTTTTCTTTGTCATAGTTTTTGATATTTTTTTCTTGACTTACTGGATTGATAAAATGAATTTAGCGAAAATTATGAATATGAAAAAGAAAACTGACTGTTCATACCATTTTGTTGCGTTTCATTAAATAACTTTTCAGAATTTGCTCAAAGGGCATGCGCACGTCGGCTTCCACAAAATCGATACCGTATTGTCCGCAACGCAGCTTCAGCGCGCGCACATAACGCTGCATTTGCTGGCGGTATTGTTGCCGCACCTCTTGGGGGTTCAGTCGCAGACGCATGCCACTTTCCAAGTCGATAAACTCTTGCTCTTGGTCGGGGAAATCAAGAGAGGCTTCGGTACGGTAGTCCAATACATGAAAGAGGAGCACCTCGTGGCGGTTGTGGCGCAGGTGCTGAAGCGCCTGAAAGATGTCTTCGACTTGCCGGCTGTGTTCAAGCATGTCGCTGAAGATGATAAACAAAGCACGTTTGCCGGCTTTGTCGGCAAGTGTGTGCAAAACAGGTGCAGCGGCGGTTGTGCCAGATAAGGGCGGGCGCTTGCTTTGCAACAGACTTTGCAGCTGTTCGAATTGCTGCCACAGGTGTGTAGCGGTGCTTTTGAGTTCGCTTTGATAAAGCAGCTGGCGGTCGAAAGTGCATAAACTAAAGGCATCGCGTTGCTTATGAAGTAAATAAGCCAAAGAAGCGGCTGCCATCACGCTGAAGGTGAGTTTGTCGAAATGGGGTAGAGGGTAATACATCGATGAAGATACATCCAAAACCAGATAGGCTCGCAGGTTGGTTTCTTCGTCGTAGCGTTTGGTATATAGGCGGTCGGTTTTGGCATATACTTTCCAATCGATGTGGCGGGTGCTTTCGCCGGTATTGTAGGGGCGGTGTTCGGCAAATTCTACCGAAAAACCATGAAAGGGTGAGCGGTGCAAGCCTACAATAAAGCCTTCGACCAAAGTCTTGGCAAGTAAGCCTATATTGCTAAATTCTCGTATCTGTTCTAAATCAATAGTCCGTTTTGTCATGAATCGTAGCCGTTTCATCAAATATACGCTTTTCGTGCTAATCTTTTGCTTGCCGCAAGGGGCATTGCATGCACAGCAGCAGCTTGCTTCTTGGTGGGCAGCCCAAATGCAGGCGCCCGACTACCGCCAAGCTTGGGATGGGGTGTATATTTACGAATTGACCCAAGACAAAGAAATACTGAATGTGCACGCTGAGCGTTTGCTGGCGCCTGCTTCGGTGATGAAGCTACTAACCACTGCCACCGCTTTGCAGCTCTTAGGACCGAACTTCCGCTATGAAACCGGAATTTATGCTGTAGGGACTGTGTCGGGCAGATGCTTGGATGGTTATTTGATGATTGCGCCTTCGGGAGACCCTTCCTTGGGCAGTCGCTATTTTGCAGATACACTTCCGGCTGCTTTTCTGGAGGCGTTGGGGGCAGCGCTCCGGCACCACGCCATCGATTCAATATCGCGGGGCGTCTGCCTCTTGAAAACGCCTTATGACCCCAACGTAACCCCCGACGGCTGGACGTGGGAAGACTTGGGCAACTATTATGCAGCGCCGGCTTATGAGCTCAATTGGCGGGACAATACCCTTTATGCTTACTTCACGCCCGGCAGTGCACCGGGACAACCGGCGGTGCTGCGCAAAATAGAACCTTCGCTGCCCTTTACTGTGGACTCGTGGGTGAATCAGGTAACTACGGGTGAAGCGGGCAGCGGCGACCGCGTGTATGCCGACCGAGCGGCATATCAAACCCATGGTTTTTTGCGGGGCACCTATCCTATGGGCGGCACCTTCTCCGTGAAGCTGATGATGCACGACCCTACTGTTTATTTCTTGCAAGAAGTGCAGACATTTTTTGAAAAATCAAAAATAAAGTGCCGTTTGTCTGTGGCAGCCCCTTGTCGAGTGGAGCAACCTGCAAATGTGCGACTGCTGTGGACGTATCGTTCGCCTGCCTTGCTCGACATCATCACTGAGACCAACCAAAAAAGTATCAACCTTTTTGCTGAGGGCTTGTACAAAACGCTGGCAATACGAATGGGGTCAACGCGTGCTCACAACGATGCGGCAGAAGTGATAAAAGCTTTTTGGCGGGGGCAGGGAGTAGCGCTTGATAATGCCCGTATTTTAGATGGTAGCGGTCTTTCGCCTGCAAACGCCTTGTCGCCCAAAAGCATAGTAGAGGTCTTGCGTTTTATGGCACATACGCCTTATGCAGAGGACTTTCGCCGAAGCCTGGCACAAGCCGCTCATAGCGGTACTTTGCGCCGTTTTGGTGTAGGCACCCCTCTGGCGGGCAGAGTGTGGGCAAAAACAGGTAGCATGCGCGATGTAGCATGCTTGGCAGGCTATTACCACAGTGTTAGCGGCAGGCGTTATGCCTTTGCCTTGATGATGAACAAAGCAGAGGCTTCTTATACAAAAGTGTTGAGTCTTTACGAGCAACTGCTGCAACAGCTGCCATAGCAACAGGGCTTGCAAGTTACTTGTTTTTGTTTTGGAATTTCAGAAGTAATGTCATATCTTTTAAGATGCTGAAATTATGATAACTGTAAATTGTAACCATCATGCAAAGCCCAGACCATAAGCCGGTGAAGCCACAAGAAGCAGCTCTTCGCCCGATGTCCGATGTAAATGGAGAACAAAGCTTGGAAAATGTACCGCCTCCTTCAGAAGTGCTTGCCAATCGGCATATTTATGACGAGCATTTTGACTTAGAGCTGGGCAAGCTCTTTGCGCAAGACGTAATGGAAATTCTGGATGCTGCCTATTTCCGCTCGCGTCTCATTGACCTTGACCCTTTCCCAAAACGCAACAACCCCAATCGACCGCTGATTTTTGCCAGCAACCATTCGGGCATGGCTTTCCCTTGGGACGGCATGGTGTGGGTTTACCGCGTCCACAAACATTGCCACTATGGACCCGACGCCATCCGCCCGCTGACTGCCCCCATGCTTTCGGCTTCTGTGCTGATGCACCCCTACCAAATAAAATATCTCTGGAAACGCATGGGGTGCGTCGATGCTACTTTCCTGAATTTCGAAACCATGATGCACCAAAATGATTTCAACGTGATGATTTATCCAGAAGGGGTGCCGGGCATAGGTAAAGGCTTTCATCGGCGTTACCAGTTGCAGCGCTTCTCCAGCTCAATGGTGCATATGGCTATCAAATACAAAACCGATATCATTCCGTTCTATACCGTAAACGGCGAATACATCAACCCCTACAGCTACTGCTCTAATTTTTTAAATAAGCTGGTCAATCTGATTGGTATTCCCTTCCTTCCCATCGGCTTCATTACGCCTTTCATCCTGGTGTTTCCTTGGATTTTCTACATGGCATTTCCCGCACGCCTCACCTACATCAAAGGCAAGCGCATCAAGCCTTACGAAATGACAGACAAGCCTTACGAAGAGATGACTTATGAGGATTTTCGCGCCATCGCCGACAAAATACGCGATATGATGCAAGAAGAGCTGAATGAAGCGGTGAAGCAATACGGGCGCAAACCTTATGATTGGAAATCATTCTTCAAAGCTCAATGGAAATGGATTCGTTACTTCCCTTATACTTTGCCCTTTGGCTGGCCTCTGTTGTTTGCCGAATGGGAGCGCGTGCGCATTAAGAAGGGAGACCGCAAGTCTAAACTGAAACTGGGTTTTTTATCCACGTGGCGTATCTTATTCAAAAACCCCAAAGTGATTGCCTACTATCTGCCGTTGATTGGGTGGATACCTTTGGGTATTTCGGGGTTCCGTCGTTTGAAGTAATAAGGTAAAAGGGATATTTGGCAGGCAAAAGACGAGCGGCATCGAGGCATTCCTTCGGTGTCGCTCGATTTATTTTAGATTTTAGAGAGTGCAAGCCAAAAAAAGTTAGTTCATGTTCTTTGCAACTCGCTTTTTATTACGAGTGTAAGCGAGAAATCTCCCTTGCCTCTTTTGGAGGAAGGGAGCTTCCTTACTGTACTTTTGCTTCGTAAGAGAGGATAGGCGGAAGGAGACGACTGCCTGCGTTGATAAAAGTCATTGATTTGCATTTTTCGAGACACCTACATTTGGCAGCAAAACGCAGTTTTATTAAATTGCAGCAATTTAAAACAAGTCTAAATAAAATATGAACCGTAGAAGCGTGGCAGACTTGCGTAAGGGAGAGCGCGCCCGCATTGTGGCATTGCTTGACGAGCAACTCTCTTTGAAGCTTTTTGAACTTGGCTTTTTGCCTAATACATGGGTTGAGCTGGTATTTGTAGCGCCTCTGGGAGACCCTATTGGTGTGCGTATAGACGAAACCTATCAGTTATCGTTGCGAAAAGAAGAGGCAAAAACCATTTTAATCGCTTCCTAAATGAAAGATGCGCACCGCATGAGCAATGAGCAGAAAGTAGGCGTAAAGCGTCGTATCCGAAAAGTGGCATTGTTGGGTAACCCCAATAGCGGCAAAACGACTTTATTCAATGCACTGACAGGATTAAACCAAAAGGTAGGTAATTTCCCCGGTGTAACCGTCGATAAAAAAATAGGCATTTGTCGCCTCACAGCAGGAAACCAGCTGGAAGTGCTGGACCTACCGGGTATTTATAGTCTTTATCCCAAATCGTTGGACGAGCAGGTTGTTTTGGAGGTGTTGCTCAACCCCGAAGGCAAAGACTACCCCGATGCCGTCGTGGTGGTAGCCGATGCCGCCAACTTGAAGCGTCATTTGTTGCTTTGTACTCAGCTTATTGACTTGGGATTGCCCATCCTGCTGGTGCTGAATATGGTAGATGTGGCAGAGAAAGAAGGCATCAGCATAGACACGGAGCAGCTGCAGCAGCTGTTGGGCATAGAAGTGGTAGCTACCAATGCCCGCAAGGGCGTAGGTATAGAACAGCTCAAAGAGAAGTTGACTGAAATCAAACCGTCTTGCCGTTCATTTTATGACGTGGCGCCGTTGATTGACCAATATTTTGAGGCGTCGCTCAAAGAAAATTTGCCTAAGGGCTTGAGTGCCTATGCGCAATGGCTTTGCCTGCATCTGTTCGAGCGTTTGTCTTTTTTGACCGAAGCCCAAAAGGACAGTATTCAGCGCGCTATTTTACATGCCAAAGAGCCTTTCAAAGCGCTGAACCTGCAACGTGAGGAAGTACTGCAGCGCTATGAACAAATTGATGCCATCTTGGCAGAGACAGTACTCAAACAGACCAAAGGCGGGAACTACTCACGCCTAACGAGGCTTTTAGACCGCTGGCTTTTGCATCCGCTGGCAGGCTATGCCACTTTCTTGCTGGTGCTACTGCTTATTTTTCAATCCGTTTTTACATGGGCAAGTGTCCCCATGGACTGGATAGACGCTTCTTTTTCGGAGTTTGTAAATTGGGTACACCTGCAGGGGGGCGATAGCCTCTGGGTGTCGTTTGTAGCCGACGGCTTGCTGGCGGGCTTGGGGGGTATCTTAGTGTTTGTGCCCCAGATAGCTATTCTGTTTTTTCTGTTGGGTATTTTAGAAGAAACCGGCTATATGGCGCGTGTGGCTGTGCTGATGGACAAAGTGATGCGGCAATTTGGATTGAACGGGCGCAGCGTGGTGCCTTTGGTTTCGGGGGTAGCGTGTGCCATCCCGGCAATCATGGCGGCACGCACTATCCCAAATCCCAAAGAACGCCTGATTACCATGATGGTGGTGCCGCTGATGAGCTGCTCGGCACGCTTGCCCGTTTATACGGTGCTGGTGGCACTGGCAGTGCCCAATACGTTGCTGTGGGGATGGCTTAGCTTGCAAGGCGTGGTGATGTTGGGCTTGTATCTGTTAGGTACACTCATGTCGCTGCTGGTGGCTTGGTTGCTTAACCGCTTTTTGCGCATGGAGCAGGGGCGAAGTTTCTTTATGTTGGAAATGCCACTTTATCGCTTGCCCCGCTGGCGCAACTTGCTGCTAACTGTATGGGAGAAAGCCCGCACTTTTGTAGTAGAAGCCGGTAAGGTGATTCTTCTCATCTCTGTTTTGATTTGGGGGCTTGCTTCGTTTGGTCCCGGCAATGCTATGGAAGAAGCCGAGCGTGAGCTGCGTAGGCAGCTACAAGGCAAAGCCACCGACGAGCAAATAGAAAATGCGGTGGCATCGGTGCGCCTCGAGCAATCTTATGCCGGCTACTTGGGGCGTTTCATTGAGCCGGCTATCCGTCCTCTTGGCTACGATTGGAAGATAGGCATTGCTTTGATTAGTTCATTTGCTGCGCGGGAAGTGTTTGTCGGTACCATATCTACGATTTACAGCATAGGCAGCGAAGATGAAATGACGGTGGTAGAACGGCTACGCTCCGAGATAAACCCCCATACCGGTAAGCCAGTATTCAACTTGGCTACGTCTGTGTCCCTGCTTTTGTTCTATGCTTTTGCCATGCAGTGCATGAGTACTATGGCAGTGATGTATCGCGAAACACACGGCTGGAAGTATCCTTTGTGGCAGCTGCTCTACATGTCGGCGATTGCCTACCTGAGTGCTTGGGCTGCCTACCAATGGTTGAGCTGATTGACACCTATTGGTGCTTGTATTCATTTTTTGCACTTTTGTCGCCCACACAATACACAACTCCATGCGCGGAAAAGCTTTATTATGGCGTGGTGGCGGGCTGTTGCTTATCTGTTTGTTGCTCTTTGGCTTGGAATTGCTTTGTGGGAATGGCGCTATCGATTCGCCTGCCGAGCTACAGGCTGTTGGCATGCAAAAGATACTTTGGCAAATACGCTTGCCACGTGCGTTGGCGGCTGCTGGTTGTGGAGCGCTGCTTTCGGTAGCGGGCTTACTCATGCAAACGCTCTTTCGCAATCCCTTGGCAAGTCCTTCCATTTTGGGTATTAGCACCGGGGCGAGCATAGGCGTGGCGTTTATAGTGCTGGTTTTGGGGGGCGGTACTTGGGGCACTGTGGCACTTAGCCTGCATTTAGGGTGGGTGATTGTAGCAGCTCTTGCCGGTGCTGCTGTGGTTTTGCTGCTGCTGTTGGCTTTCAGCGGGTATTTGACCGATAACAATACCCTCCTTTTGATGGGCGTCATGTTGGGCTATCTGGGCAGCGCCCTCATCAGTCTGTGGCAGTATCTGAGTCGTCCCGAGCAGCTGCAAGCCTTCTTTGTGTGGATGATGGGCAGCTTCGACGGTTTGTTGCTCGAGCATGTGCCTTGGTTCTTGGCAGGCAGCCTGTTATTGTTGTGCGCACCTTGGCTCACTGCCCGCCAGCTCAACTTGTTGCTGATGGGCGAAGATTATGCCCGCAGTATGGGCGTTTCGTTGCGTTTTATGCGCCGGTGGATAATCTTTTGGGCTGCATTTGCCACTGCGCTTGCTACTACTTTTTGTGGACCTATTGGTTTTGTAGGCATCGCTGTGCCACACCTGACCCGCCTGCTGCTACATCGGCAAAACCACTTGCTTACCATCCCCTTTGCTTGGCTTATGGGCGCCGCTTTTTGCATGGCTTGCGACTTACTGGCTCGTTTGTTTGATACCTATTACACTTTGCCGGTCAATGTGGTTACTTCGTTGATAGGAGCGCCTTTGGTCTTGTCTATCTTCTGGAGAAGACGAAAACAAATGCTGGCTACCTGAGCTTTTCTGTTCCCTTTAGAAAAAGTGGAGTGTGTGAGTGGTTGGTGGTTGCCTAAGGTGAGCCTTTTCTTTGCAAGGAAAGAGGGAGTAGTTGTTTGGAATTCAATACTTTTTTACCTATCTTTGCAGTTCAAAAAAATGAAGTGTGAGTAAACCAAAACGTTAGGATTACATGCCAACCATACAACAGTTAGTACGAATCGGAAGAGAACCAAAGACTTACAAAAGTAAGTCGCCTGCGTTGGACAAGTGCCCGCAGAAGAGTGGGGTATGTACCAGAGTGTACACTACTACCCCCAAGAAGCCAAATTCTGCTTTGCGTAAGGTAGCCAAAGTACGCCTGAGCAACGGAGAAGAGGTCATTGCTTACATTCCCGGTGAAGGACACAACTTGCAGGAGCACTCTCGCGTGTTGGTACGCGGTGGTCGTGTGAAAGACCTTCCTGGTGTGCGTTACCACATCGTACGTGGCGCTTTGGATACTGCCGGTGTAACTGACCGCAAGCAGGGACGTTCGAAGTATGGAACCAAGCGCCCCAAAGCGAAAAAGTAATTTAAACCGATTGTTCAACCTTTCGTTTCTATCCTCGTAGTGTGAAGCGAACAGCCGGTAAATGGCGCGGCTAATTACCGGTTGAGTAACCAAAACAAGATGTATCATGAGAAAGGCAAAACCGAAAAAAAGATACCTATTACCTGACCCTAAATTTGGTGATGTTCAGGTAACCAAGTTTGTAAACAATCTGATGAAAGAAGGCAAGAAAAGCCTTGCTTACAAGATATTTTACAGTGCTTTGGATATAGTGCAAGAGAAAACCGGCGAAGAAGGCATCGAAGTATTCCGCAAAGCACTGAACAATGTAATGCCTAGCGTGGAGGTGCGTAGCCGCCGTGTAGGAGGGGCTACTTTCCAGGTGCCTACTGAAGTGCGTCCTGAGCGTCGCGAGTCTTTGGGCATGAAATGGTTGATTCGCTTTGCGCGTGCTCGCGGTGAAAGGACCATGATAGAGCGTCTGGCAAACGAAATCATCGCAGCTTCTAAAGGCGAAGGTGCCGCTGTGAAGCAAAAAGACAACGTACATCGTATGGCAGAAGCCAACAAAGCGTTCTCTCACTTCAAATTCTAATCCCATCAATCAAATTATCGAAATACAATGGCTGACTTAAGATTAAAGTATCTGCGCAACATCGGCATCATGGCGCACATCGATGCGGGTAAAACCACCACCACCGAGCGCATCCTCTACTATACCGGCTTGACCCACAAGATAGGGGAGGTGCACGAGGGGGCAGCTACCATGGACTGGATGGAGCAGGAAAAAGAGCGTGGTATCACCATTACCTCGGCAGCAACCGTGGTGCAGTGGAAGTATCCTACCGAAAAAGGGTTAGCTACTCCCGATACCAAAGCATACCGTATTAACATTATCGATACCCCCGGACACGTGGATTTTACCGTAGAGGTAGAGCGTTCATTGCGGGTATTGGATGGTGCTGTGGCGCTGTTTTGTGCTGTGGGTGGTGTGGAGCCTCAGTCCGAAACCGTATGGCGTCAGGCAAACAAGTACCACGTGCCCCGTATCTGTTTTGTAAACAAAATGGACCGGGTGGGCGCCGATTTCTTCCGCGTGGTAAACGAAATTAAAGAGCGTCTCAACGCCAATCCGGTGCCTTTGCAGGTGCCCATCGGCGCAGAAGATAAATTCCGCGGCGTGGTTGACCTTATTAAAAACCGCGCCATCATCTGGAACGAGGAAGACATGGGAATGACCTATGAATATGTGGACATTCCCGAAGATTTGAAAGAGACAGTCGAAGAGTGGCGCCAAGTGTTGATAGAGGCAGTAGCCGAGTACGACGACTCTCTGCTTGAAAAATATTTTGAAGACCCCGATTCCATTACCCAAGACGAACTACTGACCGCCATTCGCAAGGCAGTCATCGACATGAAAATGTTCCCTGTTTTGTGTGGCTCTGCCTTCAAAAACAAAGGGGTACAAGCTGTATTGGATGCTGTCTGCGCCTTCTTGCCTTCGCCTTTGGACCTACCTCCGATAAAAGGTACTAACCCCAAAACCGGCGAAGAAGAAGAGCGTGTGCCTGAAAACTCTGGTCCCTTCACGGCGCTTGCTTTCAAAATTGCTACTGACCCCTATGTAGGTCGTCTGTGCTTTATGCGCGTTTATTCGGGGCAGCTCGAGGCTGGTTCTTATGTATTGAACAACCGTACCGGCAGTAAAGAGCGTATTTCTCGCCTCATGCAGATGCACGCCAACAAGCAGAACCCCATCGACCGCGTGCAAGCGGGTGATATCGCTGCTGCCGTTGGTTTCAAAGATATCAAAACTGGCGACACCCTGACCGACGAGGCACATCCGCTTTTACTGGAAGCTATGGAGTTCCCCGAACCTGTGATTGGTTATGCTATCGAACCCAAAACCCAAGCCGACAGCGACAAGCTGAGCCAGGCTATCGGTAAGCTGCTCGAAGAAGACCCCACCCTGCAGGTAGAAACCAACGAAGAAACTGGGCAAACTATCCTGAAAGGAATGGGCGAGTTGCACCTGGAAATCATCATCGACCGCTTGAAGCGTGAATTCAAAGTGGAAATTAACCAGGGTGCACCGCAGGTAGCTTACAAAGAAGCCCTGACACAGCGTGTAGAACACCGCGAAGTGTATAAGAAACAGACCGGTGGTCGTGGTAAATTCGCCGATATCGTATTTGAAATTGGTCCCAGAGAGGACAACAAGCCTGGGTTGGAGTTCGTGAACCAAATCGTAGGGGGCGCTATTCCCAAGGAATTCATCCCTGCTGTTCAGAAGGGCTTCCAGGAAGCCATGAAGAACGGTCCTTTGGCTGGTTTCCCCGTAGAATCGATGTACGTGCGCTTGTTCCACGGTTCATACCACGAAGTGGACTCTGACTCGCTGTCTTTCGAATTGGCTGCCAAGATTGGTTTCAAAGAAGCTGCCAAGAAAGCGGCGCCGCGCTTAATGGAGCCCATCATGAGCGTAGAAGTAGTAACCCCCGATGAATTTACGGGTGCTGTAACGGGTGACCTGAACCGTCGTCGTGGGGTGTTGCGTGGTATGGATACCCGTGCTGGCGCCCAAGTGATTCGTGCCCTCGTGCCTTTGGCTGAATTGTTCGGTTATGTAACCGACCTGCGGACCATCACTTCGGGGCGTGCCTCGGCAACCATCGTGTTCTCGCATTACGAGTTTGTGCCTACCAACTTGGAGGCTAAGATTTTGGAAGAGATGAAAGGCGCTTCCGTAAAATAAAAACAGGATTTAACAGCGGTGCCGGACGGGCACCGCCTTAAACATAAAAAACTATGGCACAAAAGATTCGAATCAAACTCAAATCCTACGACCACGATTTAGTGGACAAGTCGGCTGAGCGCATTGTGAAGGCTGTCAAAGCCACCGGTGCAGTGGTAAGCGGTCCCATTCCTTTGCCTACTAAAAAGGAAATCTACACCGTATTGCGCTCACCTCACGTGAACAAAAAGTCGCGTGAGCAGTTCCAGCTTTGCACTTACAAGCGCTTGATTGACATCTACTCCAACAGCCCCAAAACCGTAGATGCCTTGATGAAGCTTGAGCTGCCCAGTGGGGTAGATGTGAAAATCAAAGTCTGAGGGTTGTCTTTATGTGATTCTTTCCAGAAGCCGTGCATATTATGTGCACGGCTTCTTTTTTTGCCCTTTTGATTATTGAATTGAGTGTGTCTTTTTGTGAAATGTTAAAAATTGTTTAATTGCAGAAAGCACTTGAGGATTTAAACCAAGAGAAAGGGCTATGGAAAAATACCGTTTCGAAAAAGAATTTGAAATAAAAGCATCACCTCGCATGTTGTATCCTTATTTGTTGAACCCGGAGGGCTTATCGCAGTGGTTTGCCGATGACGTAAAAGTACTGCCTGATGGAAACTATCTTTTTGAGTGGGAGGGAGAACGGCATTCTGCCCGTGTGGTGAGTCGCCGCCTCAATAAGCATGTGAAGTTTGTGTTTACCGACAGCGGAGATGACGAAATAAAAGCTAATTTTGTGGAGTTCTTTCTCGATTATAATGACATTATCGGGTCCACCTTTTTGAAGGTGGTCGACTTCTCGGAAATGGACGACGAGGAAGAATTACATAAACTGTGGGATGGCTTGGTGCAAAGCCTTAAAGAAATCGTCGGAGGGTAATGATGCGCGTTAAAATCATTGACAAATTAGTTTTAAAAAGCTTTTTAGGTCCTTTCTTCCTCACTTATGCCGTTGTTGTTTTCATACTGCTCATCCACACCATGATGGGGTATGTGGAGGAGCTTGTAGGCAAAGATGTGGGCTTTATGGTATTTGCCAAGATGCTCATGTATTTCAGCATGAGCCTGACACCTATGGCACTGCCTTTGGCTGTTTTGCTTTCCTGTTTGATTACTTTTGGAAACTTAGGCGAACACTTCGAGTTGACGGCTATCAAAAGTGCCGGCATTTCGTTGGTGCGTGTGCTGCGTCCCATTGGCGTATTTGCTGCCATCATTACTGCGGTTGCTTTGTGGTTCAGCGACCGCGTGGTGCCTTATGCTAACCTCAAGGCATACAGCACGCTCTACAACATACGGGTAACCAAGGCTTCCATAGACTTGAAAGAAGGGGCTTTTTACAACGGCTTGCCGGGTTATAGCATCAAGGTGGCAAAGAAAGAGCGCGACGGTAAACTGTTGCGCAAGGTGATGATTTATAATCACACAGCCAATAAAGGCAACAAAGAAGTAATCATAGCCGACTCGGCTTATATGTACACCATCTTAGATGGCAAATACTTGGTGATGGAGCTGTTCAATGGGCGCAGCTATTCCGACTACACCGAAGAGGTATATAGCAACACGCAATTCCTGCGGCATGAATTTGAGCATACCAAGATGGTTTTCAGCTTATCGGCTTTCGAGATGAGTGAAATCCCTGATTCCCTCTTTATGTATCACCGTATGATGAAGACCATCAATGAGCTGGAGGCAGACGCTGACTCTTTGCGCCAAGAAGTCAATCATTTGAAAAAGAACATCCCGCAGAATATGTCGGCATATTTTACTTACCATTTAGAAGAGCGGCGCCCCAAGCCTATGGATTCGTTGTGGTCGGTGCCTGTTCGGGAAAGTGCTTTCCTTTTACCGGAAGGCTTTCTGGACTCATTGAAGCAGCGCCCCATTTCTGACTTCCAGCTAAGCATTATCTTGCAGCGAGCAGTAGGGCAGGCTCGAGGGGTAAAGCAGTTTTTGGATATGCAAGAAAAACTTATCAAAGACAAAGAGAAAGAGGTGCGTGAGCACCTTATCGAGAAGCACCGCAAATATACCTATTCGCTGGCTTGTTTTATCATGTTTTTGATAGGTGCTCCTTTGGGGGCTATCATTAAGAAGGGGGGACTGGGAGTGCCCATTTTGGTGTCTATCGTTTTCTTCATTCTCTTCTATGCGCTTTCTATGACCGGTGAGAAATGGGCAAAGGACGGAGTTGTATCTGTTTTTTGGGGAATGTGGACTTCCGATTTTATACTCTTTGCTTTTGGCTTATTTTTCTTGCAGAAAGCACGCAACGACTCCCGTATGTTCGACAAAGACATTTACATTCACTACTTCCGTCGCTTGGGGCAACGCCTACGCAACAAAAAGCAAGAAAATATGCAAGAAGCTTGAGTAGCTGCTTATGACAGGCTACAAAAAAAGAGAGGCATTTCGACCGCCTCTCTTTTTTATATGGCTGCTATTTGGATAGCTGAGCCAATTTTTGCTTAGCTTTAGCCAATATTTCTGCGTCTTGGGTATTCTGTATGATTGACTCTAAGGTTGCTTTTGCTTGGAAAGTATCGCCTAAGGCTGCATAGTTGTCGGCAATAAGCAAGTAGCCACGCAGGCGCCATTTGATTTGGTTAGGAAACCGTTCGTTCAGCGCAAAGAGTGCTTCCAATGAAGCCTTGTATTGTTTTTGCTTATACAGCAATTCGCCTATTAGATATTGAGCTTCTGCTCCGAATACGTCGCTGTTTTCAGTAGCGATGCGCTTGAGCAGTTGATTGGCTTCTTCGAACTGCTGCTTGCCTATAAGTGCTTTGGCTTTATACAGCAGGGCGGTATTATAGGCGAGGGTGTTTGCCATTTCTTTTTTTAGGATTTCATCGCTGTAATACAGGGTGGAGTCATAGCTTTGCGTGGCATAGTGTGCTTCCATAAGCCCTTGTAATGCCTTGCTGCGTTCACGCTGGTTCATGGCTGCCTGCAGCAGTTCTTGCCACATGCGCTGGGCTTTGGCGTATTCTTGCTTGCTCATGTAGTAATCGCCCATGCGTTGCAGTGAGCGCGTGTAGCCGGTGCTTTTCTTCTCTTCTATGACCTGAAGGTGCAATTTTTCGGCTTGTGCCAAATCGCCGGTGCGGTAATAGGATTCTGCCAGATAGTAGCGTGCATCATAGGCATAAGGGCTATTGGGGTGTTCTTGTAAAAAGAGGGAAAAGCTGGCAATGGCTTTGCCGTATTTTTCATTGAAAAACATACCTTTGGCAGCGTCGAACTCCAAAGCAATGAGGTTGTCGCTGTTGGGGTTGTTTTTCTTGTAGATAGCTAACAATGCCTCAAACTCTTCGTTGCGCCCGTTTTGAGTGAGTAGCTCTTGTGCACCAGTGAGGGCGGCAGCCGTAGCCGGGTGGTTCGGATACTGCTCGATGATGCGCTTGTAGTCTTCTATGGCTTCGTTTATTTTTTGCATGTTGCTATAAGCGACTGCCCGCCGTAACAAGGCATGCGCAACCAAGGGGCTGCCGGGCTTTTGCTGCATGAGGGTAGAGAAGTGCGTTACCGCCTCTTGGTACTGCTTTGCTTCCAGGGCAATCTGTCCTAACTGAAAGAGCGCTTTATCATAATAAAGGTTGCTACTTCCCTTTTGCACGATGCGCATCAAGGTGCGTTTGGCTTCTGCATCTTTATCCTGAATGTCGAGAATGATGCCTTGCTGATAATAGATGTAATCCTCGTCGGGGTAGCCTTTCTGCAGTGCTTTGGCATAGCTTTCAAAGCTGGCATAGTAGTTTTTCTGCACATAATGACAATCGCCCAAGCGCACAAAAGCGTCGGCTTGCAGCTTTTCGTTGATATGTTGGCTTGCCAAAAAGCGCTCGAAGTATTTTTGGGCTTGTGGATATTGCTGTAGGTTGTAATGAGCATAGCCCAAGCCATACAATGCCATAGCTGTAGTGTAGTTTTGAGCAGCGTTTTTCAATGCTTTTTCATAGGCAGTAATGGCTTTTTCATACTCCCCCAGAGCTGAATAGGCATCGCCGATACCTAAGTGCGCACGTTGGGCAAGGCTTGCATCTATCGGATAGCGTGTCGCTTTCTCGAAGTAGCTGATGGCTTCGCGATAATTGCCACTGTTAAAAAGCTGCGTGGCTTGGGTGAAGGCTACCTCCTGATAAATTTTTTGCTCTTCGGTGCTCAGTTGGGGCAGTTTTTCCAGATAGCTGATGGCTTTTGGGTAGTCGTTGTTGAACAGATACGAGCGGGTGATGAGTTGCTTGGCTTCTTTGGCTTCCGGGCTACCAGGATATTCCAACACATATTGGTTGAGTGCTTCGATGGCTTCGGCACGTCGGTTCAGGCGATAACACAATTTGCCATAATAGAACTGGGCTAAGCGCGCCACTTCTGGTTGGTGGGTGGCTTTACGGGCTTGTTCAAATGCCAGCAGGGCGCTGGGGTACTGCTCTTGTTTCAAATAAGCCAGCCCCATGTAGTACATGGCTTCTTGAGCCAGTCGCTGCTCGTTGGGGTCTTGCGACTGCAAGCCTGCCAAAGAGCGGAAAATATCGATGGCTTGTGCATAGCGCCCCGAAGCGTAGTAGCTGTAAGCGATGCGGTAACGCACGGCTGCCGGAAGCTGCGCAATGCTTTGTTTACGCTGGTATTGTTCAAAGGCTTTGGCTGCTTCTTGGTATTGCTGCAGTTGATAATGGCTATCGCCCAAAATAAGCAGAAACTGCGGGTTGACTTCTTGTGTCGGGACTTTGTTGGCGTATGCTACTACCTCTTGGTATTGCTGTTTGCTGTAATGGGTGAGTGCAATGAGGTAGTGAGCATGTGCCGCAAACTCTGGATACTCGGTGGCAGCGGCTAAGTCACGCAGAGCTTCCTGATACTTCCCTTCTTGATAGCGTATATAGCCGCAGTAATAAAGAGCCGCCCCTCGGTAGGGGTTGGCATAGCTTTTCAGTGACGCGAGCTGCTCATAGGCTTTGTTGTATTGATTTTGCATAAAATAACCGTAGCCCAGCATCCATTGCGTGTCGCTGCGGGCATCTTGCGATAAACGGTCGCTTTCGATGTTTTCTAAGCTCGCTAAGGCTCGGGCAAAATCTCTCTCTTGAAAATAGTAACGCCCCAACTCGTAATGCATGTATTGCGTGAGCGGATGAAAGCGATGTTCCCGCACAAAAGTTTCTGCCAGAGGGATGCCGTCGGCTTGGCGGCTGCGCAGGGCATCTACGGCTTCATAGAAGGCAGCATAGAGCTTATCGTTGCGTCCGGCTATTTTTTTGTAGAAACTCCACGAAGGTAAAGCGCCCAAGCTCCATTGCATAGACTGCAAGCTTTGTGCTGCTTGCCATAGCATAGCTTCAGCTTGAGTGCCGTAGGTGCTTTGGGCATAAGTAACAGTCGAGAATCCTATACTGGTAAATAGACTTGCGGCAATTAGGCTTTTTTTAATCATAAGGTTGAAAATGGTTTGGCTGTGCAGGCTAAACTAACTAAAAAAAACATACCTTAGTCAGGGGGCAGGTTTTTATTCTACGATAAACAAGGATTCCAAGATGCTGTCAGCAATGAATTTTCCCTGTGGCGTTAAGCGTAAAGTATCGTTTTCGACTTGCAAATATCCTTCTACGCGATAGCGCTCAATTTCTTTGCATAAAACATTCCATTGCAGAGATGTAAGATATTGCTTCAGGCTCGACAGGGAGCACCCCCAGAGGGTGCGCAAGCCGGTGAGCAGCAACTCGTTGGCATGGTCTAAGGGAGAGAGCTCTTCGCGCTGTGCCGGCACCTTGCCTGCGTCAATGCTTTTGATGTACAGGCTATTGTTGGCAATATTGAATTGCCGGCTGCTGCCGTCATACGAGTGGGCAGACGGACCCACCCCCAAGTAGGGCAGCTGTTTCCAGTAGCTGCTGTTGTGGAGGGCAAACTGCCCCGGCAGTGCAAAATTCGATATTTCATAATGGATAAAGCCGGCACCTTGCAGGCTTTCTATCAATAGAGCCATCTGCTCGGCAGCTGTTGCGTCGTCCGTGGGCATGAGCTTGCCTTTTTGATACCACCGTCCAAAGACCGTCTTTTCTTCTATGGTCAGACAGTAAGCCGAGATGTGCCCCACTTGTAGTTCAAGAGCCTTGGCGATGTCTTGCGCCCAGCGACTGGTGCTTACGCCCGGGATGCCATAAATGAGGTCGATGCTGATGCGCTGGAAGCCCCTGTCTTGGGCTTGCTGGACTGCCTCAATGGCTTGCCGCGCCGAGTGGGCACGGTGTAGCTTCTGCAGAATGTCGTCTTGAAAACTCTGTATGCCAATACTCAGGCGGTTGATGCCCAGCCGGTGCAGTGCCTGCAACTTGTCGGCAGTCAGGTCATCGGGGTTGGCTTCCAGTGTAATTTCTGCATTGGTTTCTACTCGGTGAAGCTTGTAAATGGTGTTTAAAATCTGCTCTATATGAGCGGGCGAAAGCAAAGAAGGCGTGCCGCCGCCGAAATAAATACTTTGCAGCGATGGTTTGCCCGGAAGATAATCCTTTTGTAAGTTCAATTCCTTGCAAATGGCTTCTATCATGGCAGGGAGTGTAGCTTTCGAGGTGCTGAAATGGAAATCGCAGTAATAACATGCCTGCTTGCAATAAGGTATGTGTATGTAGATGCCCGCCATAAGAAATGCAAAATATGCTGAGTACTTTACAAAGATATGGATTGCTTTGTGTTTGTGTGCTGTGGAGCCTTTGGGGACAAGCCCAGCATCAAAGCTGGCACTTTGCCACACAACCCGCCAAGGTTCAGTGGCAGCGCACAATGAGCATAGAGGGGGCAGCATCGTCCGACAGCCTGCACTTACTTTATTTGAAAGAATTGCATGCACATGGCTATTGGGATGCACGCCTCGACTCCTGTCGCCAAGCGGAAGGAGAGGTTTGGTGTGTGTATCTTCTTGGAGAGCGTTGGCGCTTGCGGCTTGGGAATATAGAAGGACTGCCCGCAACATGGAGCCTGCCCGCATCGTTGCGGCGCTTGCAGCGCAAGGCTGTTCCTTTTGAATGGACGTGGTGGCAGCGCCAACAACGGCTCATAGTAGAGATGGCAGAGGACTATGGCTACCCCTTTGCAGAGGTTCAGGTCGAACGGGCTGTTTTCGATACCTTAAAAAAGATATGGCAGCCTGCATTGCGCTTGCAGACGCACGCGCTCATTACTTTCGATTCACTGACTTTAAGCCCCGATAAGCGTAGTATAAACGAAGCTTTCTTGCGTAAATATTTGGCTATCGTCCGTGGTACACCTTTCCGGCGTTGTGCCGTGGAGCAAATAGACCGCCGTTTGCAGGCTTTAGGCTTTCTACGCTTAAAAGGAAGCCCGGAGGTGCGCTTCTCGGGGCTGCAAGCCGACTTGCGACTGCCAGTAGAGTGGGGCAACAGCTCTCAAATACAGGGCTTTTTGGGTTTTTTGCCCAATGAGCAAAACAAGGGTGAGCTGCTCATCACCGGTGAGCTTAGCCTTCGCTTGTTGAATTTGTTTCGAAGGGCAAGCCGCCTGCAGCTTTATTACAACAAGATGCGTCCGGTGGCTGAACAGTTGCAGGCAGATTACCTGCACCGTCGCTTGTGGGGGGCTTTTGATGTCGGGCTTTCTTTGAGCTTGATGCGTGAAGATACGCTTTTTATCAATGTAAATCGCAGCCTTACTTTGATGTATCCGCTGGCAGATGGTAGCTATGTGAAAGGAGGCGTGGGCTTGCACACCTCGCGTTTGGGCTTTTCGCCTACGGGCACCAAAGCCGAAGATTTTCGTTATCAAGAAACAGATTATTTTTACTACCTATTGGGATGGCAACAGTCGCGTCTCAATGACCGTTGGTTCCCTACACAGGGCTGGCAAGCCGATGTAGCCGTAGAGCTGGGTAACAAAACCATAGCACGTAATCCTTTCCTTCCGGAGGCTTATTACGATACGCTTCGATTACGTGCCCTTCAATGGCATGTGCAGTGGAGCGTAGAGGGTTATTACCCCCTTTCACGGCGGCAGGTGTTGCATTTTAAGCAGCAAACGGCGCTCAAGCAGGCTCCCTTGCTCTTGCGCAACGAATGGGAGCGGCTGGGGGGCTTGCGCTCACTGCGTGGGTTCAATGAAAACTTCTTTTTTACGCCTGCCTATACATTGTGGAGCATAGAGTGGCAATATCTATTGCCGCCCAAGTCGTATCTGTTGTTGCTTGCCGATTATGCTTTGTTGGCAGAAGACAGCAACACGAAGCGCTTCTATAGTGCAGCTGGTTTGGGAGCAGGTATTCAGCTCTTTACACGGGCGGGCAATTTCCGTCTTCTCTATGCCATAGGGACAGCACCACAGCAGCCTTTTGCCTTCAATCGTGCCAAAATACACTTTGGTTATGTGAGCGTATTTTGATTTTTTTGTATGCTCAACACGAAATCTATGTTTTTTCGATTCTTTTTGTCTATAAGCCTTTGGGGGGTGGCTTTGTCTGTGGTAGCCTTCCCCGACACACTGAGCTACGTGCCTGTGCATCACCTGCAAGAGGACTGGCTCATTTATGACCAGGCTTATGAGACTTATGTGCCGTATTTGCCGGAGCGCCACAAGGGGCAAAGCGTGCACTTCTTTCTACGCCGTGAGTATGCTCCCTATGACTTGCTGCTGTGGTTACCCCATGGTGGAAGCCTGTGGGTCAATCAACGCATGGTACAGATGCTTCCTGCCGGGCGATGGGTGGCATTGTCTTGCGAAGAGTTGCTGCGCGGCAAAAAAGAGGCAGCGTTCGTTTCCATATTTACTCAAGAAGGCACAGTCGAACAGCTGCAAACTTGGGTGGCGCAGCCTTCATCAGGAGTCCTTCCTTTTGCCCCAAGCCCTGCGGTATCTGTATTACCCAAGCAAACAGAAGCGTCTTTGGATATTCCAAAATTATTTGTGAAAAAAAAGAACGTCTCTCGCTTGCGCGATGTAGCTCTCATTGGGGCATTGTTTTTTTTGTTGGCTTACCGGGGACTGGTGGCTATGTCGCCTCGTAACATGCATGCTTTTTGGCAGATATCATGGATGCAACTGCGGCGCTCACTCGAAACAGCACAGACTTATTCGCTATTTTCTGCAACTTGGTTGCTGCACCTGTTGTGGCTGTCAGGGCTCACGGCTCTTTTGTGGTTGCTGTTACATCCGGGACCTTACCTTGCGAGTAACTCCTTGCTCCCTTATTCCTTTTATCTGCTTGACTGGGGGCAGGTATTTATCCGGGTCTTGACAGCGCTAATTGCCAAATGGTTGGCATGTGTGGTGGTTGCCTATGTGCTGAGTCTGAAGGAAAGGGCTGTGCTTCATTATTTCCGTTTCCTGCAAATATTCCAATACTTGCTTGTTGTATTGTTGCTAACTGTCTTCATTACATTTCTTCATTATCGTTTCGACCTGCTGCAGCAGTTCCGTTTTCATGCACTTGCATTGGCATCCGTTCTTTCCTCTGTTTGGGTGCTGCGGCAATTGAGCGCACAACCAGATTACCTGTCTTTACGTGGTTTTTTGTATTTTTGCGCCACGGAATGGATACCTCTGTTCTGGTTCTTGAAAGCAGTTCAATGATTTAATGCACAGCCAAATGAAGGACACTAAACTATTCGAGGAAGTGAAGGAAAGAATGAAGCCGGTAAAAAGTATTCTGGTTTCGCAACCCAAGGACCAAGCATCCAATGCCCCCTATTTTACACTTGCAGAAAAATATGGCATCAAAATAGACTTCCGTTCTTTCATAGAAGTGAAGCGGGTGCCGGTAAAAGACTTTCGGAAGCAGAAAATTGATATATTAGACCACACGGCAGTCATCTTTACTAGCCGCAATGCGGTGGACTTTTTCTTCGATACGTGCAAAGAATTGCGTATAGAGATGCCTGCTGAAATGAAATACTTCTGCATTTCGGAGCAAACGGCAAAATATCTTCAGAAATACATTACCATTCGCAAGCGCAAGCTGTTTGTGGGAGAGCGTACTGCCAAAGACCTCTTCCCTTACTTCAAAAAGCACAAAAATGATAAATATCTATATCCTTGCTCCAGCATCCGTAAAGACGATATTCCCAGCTTCTTTAAGGAGCAAGGCATGCAGTTGACCGAAGCGGTTATGTATGAAACCGTAGCCAGCGACTTGTCTGACCTTTCCGATATAAAATACGACATCATCGTGTTTTATAGCCCTTCGGGTATTCAGTCTTTATTCACCAACTTTCCTGATTTCAAACAGGAAAACACCCGTATAGCTGTTTTTGGTCCTACTACGGCACAAGCCGCTCGTGAAGCAGGCTTGATTGTTGACATAGAAGCACCATTGCCCAATGCGCCTTCCATGACCGGAGCCATTGAAGAGTATATCAAAATAGCCAATGGTTTGAAATAAAGTGAAACTATTTCGTTTAGTATTCCGTCGTTACCCGGATAAGGTAACGACTTTTTTGTTATGTTGTTGGTAGTTCTGACTAATTACATTATCTTTAAAAACGCTACATTTGTAGTCGGTTGCATCGAACCAAGAGTTTATGAAAAAGACCTTCTACTTGTACTGCCTGCTTTTACTTTGCTGCTGCGTGGATATGAGCCAGGCTCAGCAAAGTCCGCAGTTTACACAATACATTTTAAATCCCCTTTTTTACAATCCAGCAGTGGCAGGCATGCCAGCCGACCGCTTGCAAATAGCTTTGACGCATCGCAGCCAGTGGGTAGGCTATGAAAATAGCTTTGATGACGGAGGAGCACCTACTACCCAATTGCTTACGGCTTCCATGCCCTTGCCTGCAGGCTTTGGTGCCGGTTTGCATGTAGTCAATGACCAGTTAGGACCCGTGCAAAACATGGAAATACAGCTCTCTGCTGCCAAAAGATTCAATATGTCAGCTGGCACCCTGTCTGTGGGAGTCCGTGGCGGTGCCTATATGCAAAAAATCAACTACAATCTTTATCGCCCCAAGGACGGTGGCGACCCCATTTTAATTGGGCTGCAGGGGCAGGAAGCACAGTGGAGCCCCGATGTAAGTTTGGGTGTCGCTTGGCAAACGTCGCGTCTGTTTCTGTCGCTAAGTGCCACACACCTTGTGCCTTTTGATTTGAATTTCGGTATCGACGCACTAAAAAATACCTTGTCACGTAACGTTTATTTGTTAGCTTCGTATAAGTATCCACTCACTTATCGTTGGGAATGGGAACCCATGTTGTTAGCTCGTACCGACCTGAACACCTATAGCGTAGAAGGAGGAATGATGTTTTACTTTGATGAGCGTTATTGGGGTGGGGTTTCTTACAGGCAGGGCGATGCAGTAGGGCTGTTGTTGGGTACCTTCCTTACCAGCGATAAGCAATGGAGTGTGGGGTATGCTTTCGATTACACCTTGAGCAGTGTACAAGCCAAAAGTGCTACCTCTCATGAATTTACGGTGCGTTATGCTTTGCCCATACGCTTGCAAGCAAGACCACCAAAACAATACACGCCGAGATTTTATTTCTAAACTGATTTTAAATAAGCTGGAATGTTTGCAAAAACCATAAAAAAAACAGATTTTTCGTAGAGTTTTGTATGGTATTTGTTAGCATTGTATTAAAACGTATTTTCAAATAAACACAGGAAGTTATGAATAGAATGGGCTTTCGATTGGTCACAGTCTTGATGTTGGCAGCCTCTGCAGTTTGGATGACGGGTTGCGGGCTCATAGGAGGCAAGAGAGGGAAGAAGCAAGGTGAGCTGAATACCCGCCTGAAATACTCCAAAGGCGAGATTCCTTCCTTTGAAGAAGTACGACCGGGCTGGGACCAATATGTTCCTCAAGGGATGGTGGCTATCCCTTCCGGTACTTTTCACATGGGGCAAGCTGATGAAGACGTTGCGCACACCCAGTTGAACTTTAACAAGCAAATTACCATTAGTGCCTTCTTCATGGATGAAACTGAAATTACCAACAACCAATATCGCATGTTTACCGATGTGTTGTTGGCATATGCCAGTGGTACCAACTCAGGTATCGTGCTTGACCCCGACTACGAGGAACAAGTGATGAATGTAATGTTTCCGAATGGAAAGCCCGACTCATTAGATGTAATGCGCCGGGCGTATCCCGACACGATGCGTTGGAAAAACGAATATGCACACCACATGGGAGACCCCATGATGGAATACTACTATTCGCATCCTGCTTTTGATGATTACCCGGTGGTAGGGGTCAAATGGACTGCCGCGCAGCTCTTTTGCCAGTGGCGTACCTATCACTTGAACCGCTACCGCGAAATAGAGAAGGGCTATCCGCCTGCTCCGCGTTTCCGCTTGCCTACAGAAGCAGAGTGGGAATATGCAGCAAAAGGTGGGCGTGACTTGGTGAAATACCCTTGGGGTAACCCCTATGTGCGTAACACCTTGGGATGTGTGCTTGCTAACTTTAAACCCGGGCGTGGTAACTACTATGACGACGGTTTTGCGTACACCTCGCCTGTGGCATCTTATTTTGCGAACGACTGGGGGCTTTACGACATGGCAGGCAATGTGGCAGAGTGGTGCCAAGATGCTTACTATGAAGCAGCTTATCCTATTACTTGGGATTTGAACCCTGTGTTTGACCCGCCGGCTCCCAATCCCAACCCAGCAATGCCCGGATTGACCTCTGATTTGGAAAGATATCCACGCCGGGTGGTTCGTGGGGGCTCGTGGAAGGACATTGCCTATTTCCTTGAAACAAGTACCCGCACCTACATGCACTACGACTCCACCTCTACCTCGGTAGGTTTCCGTTGTGCTATGACTTACTTGGGACGTTCCGGAGGAACAGAGTTTGGCGTTTATTAAAAAAATACCCAATAATCCCTTCTTGCTGCTTGTTTTTGAAAAAACCATTCGCTATTATAGAACAATCAAACAACTTAAAATCTGAAAAAATATGAGCGCAAAGAAAAAGTTAACAGCTAGAGAACATTTCTACACTTACGTTGTACCAAAGATTATTTCAGTAGGTGCATCGGTCGTTATTTTGGGTGCTTTGTTTAAGCTCATGCACTGGCCCGGTGCTGGTTACATGCTGATTGCTGGTTTGGGAACCGAATCTCTTATCTTCTTTATTACCGCCTTTGCTCCCATAGAGGCACCTCATGAACAACCCGACTGGAATAAACTGGTCGAGTCTTTGTCATCGATTACACCAGGAGGACAAGCCTTAGACAAAAATGTTGCTGCAAAACTTGCTGCTTTGGAAGCACAGCTGGCAGATAAAATTCAGCCGCAGATGATAGACCAGTTCGGACAGGGGTTGAGGATGTTGGCTGAGAATGTAAATAAAATGACCAAGTTGGGCGATGCTGCTTTGGCTACTTCTGAGTATGCCAAGAATGTGAAGCTGGCAGCCAATCAAGTAGTTGAAATGAATAAGTCCTACTCTGTTGCTATCGAGGCAGTAAGTAGCATGGCTGAGGCATCGAAAGATGCAAAGGCTTACCATGCACAAATTCAAGCATTGACCAAAACTTTGGCAAGCTTGAATACCGCCTATGAAATGGAATTGCAAGATAGCAAAAAGTACATCGAGGCTTTGAACAAGTACTACGGAAGCGTATCCACTGCTATGAAGAATGTGGTAGATGCGTCGAAAGATACCGAAGAGTTCAAGGTGCAATTGGCAAATCTGACCGGCAATTTGACAGCTCTGAACAAAGTGTATGGTGCTATGCTCACCGCTATGAAAGGAGCTGCTCAATAAGCATTTGTTTTTTTAAATATGTGGCGAGGCTGCAAAGCCTCTCTATTTTTCAACTTTAAAACCTAAAAGAAACTATGGCCGGAGGAGGAAAAGAAAGCATAAGGCAGCAGATGATAAACCTGATGTATCTGGTGTTAACAGCCATGCTTGCCTTACAAGTAAATAGTACGATTCTTGATAAATTCCTGTTTATTGACTCTACTCTGCAGGCAGCCATGCAAGCGTCCATAAAGGTAAACCAAGGACAGCTGGAAGCTGTAGCCAAGGCTGCCGAAGAGAACCCCGAGGCTAAAGCCAAAGTTGCTTTGCAGAAGGCGCAAAAAGCCCGGGAGTTGACTGAGAAGATGCTGGCATACCTTGCCGAAGTAAGAAAGGAAATCATTGATAAAGCGGGAGGGGGCATTGACCCTGAGACCGGAGGGATAAAAACTCCTGCCGAAGAAACCAAGTTAGAGGTTTTGATGGTAGGAGCCGAAGGGCAAAAAAACGGCAAAGCCTACGAGCTGGAGAAGAAGCTGGATGAATATGTAGAGGAGTTGAAAAAGTTAGTGCCCCAGCCTGTGGCTTCACAATTGGTCTCTCTTACGCTAAGTAATAGAGAGAACCCTGTGACGAGGGAGCGGTACAAAAATGAACCCATTGAACTGGATAAAGATTGGGCGCAAGCCAACTTTTCCAATACACCTGTGGCAGCGGCTCTGGCGGTGCTATCGCAAAGAGCCAATGAAGTACTGCGTTATGAAAACATTGTCCTTAGTGAGTTGGCACAAGAAGCTTCTGGAGTTACTTTAAAATTTGACGTGATTCAGGCTACTTATACTGCTCCTACCAGCGTAGTTGCCAATGGTATGAAGTACCGTGCCGAACTGTTTATCTTTGCTTCGGCATCCAATGTAACACCCACTATCAAAGTGAATGGCGAGCCGGTGAAGGTAGAGAACGGTAGAGGTATCTATGAAATACGAGCCTCAGGGGGTACTGCTGAAGGTGTTACTAAGAAATGGAAAGGTGAAATTACCATTCCCAAAGCTGGCGGTGGCGATACCACCTTTGTTGTAGAAGGCGAGTACAAAGTTGTAGCGCCCGTGATGCAAATTCAGTCGAAGAGTGTGCAAGCACTGTACGAAGAGTGTGGAAACGAAATTCAAGTATTGGTGCCTGCTTTAGGGCAAGAGTATAATCCTTCGTTCAGTGGGCAGGGCGCTGTTTTCATTCCTGGTAGAGGTGCTGGTGATGTAACCATCGTACCTAGCCGGGGTGTGAATAAGGTAGTGATGTCGGTGAGCAGTGGAGGGCAGTTGATTGGTACTCAGGAATTTGCTGTGAAGAAGGTACCGGCAGCTTCTTTAGCCCTGGTAGTAAACGGGCGTGAAATTGAAAGAACGCTCACTCGTGGTCAGCTGAGTAACGCGCAGGTGATAGCTAAGGCTGATCCATCCTTTGCAGAATTTCTACCCAAAGAGGCTAATTATCGTGTACAGCAATATCGCGTGGAAGTGTACCGGGAAGGGCGTCCAGTGACTAACGCAAACTCCTTGCAACAGGCAGCAACTAGTGCGCGTCCCGGCGATACTGTTGTGATTATAGTAGAATCAGTGGTTCGTTCTAATTACAGAGGTGCAATATTGCCTGCTGAGGTAAGACCTAAGTTTTTGAGTGTGGTTGTTGGGGGCTAATAAAAAGCATGATGGAGATAGGCTTCTTGTCTGTCTCTATCATGCTTCTCTCAATGAAATTTGCTACCTGTACTCAGGCATAATATTTGATAAAAGTTAATGAAGTACAATAATTGAATAATCTTATGAGAAGAGGCATGGGTATTTCGATGTTGCTTTGCTTGCTGTCAGTGTGGGCGTGGGCTCAGTATGGCTACAATCCCCTGGCGTTACATCCGATTTTAGAGGATGATATTATGTTTCGTCGCACAGTGACAAGAATCATCAATTTGCGCGAAAAGCAAAACAAACCGTTTGCAGCACAAAATCATCATATTGCTGAAGAAATTATATTGGCAGTAGATTCTGGCTATGTAACTGCCTATTTTCCTTCTATCGATGGTAGCGTGGAAGTTCTATTGTCTGACAGTGCTTGGCGTAGTGCAGTAGCTGAGAGGGATGATATTGATATCTATGAGAACATGCGAATGGATCCGAGCAATATTTCTGTCCTGGAAATTACTGAGGAGGTGGTGTTTGACAAGCGCCGTTCTCGTATGTATATCAATATTCTCACCCTTACATTGGTAGCTCCCGGCTATAACCGGCAGGTGAAAACGGAAGAGAACGACCTTCCTATTGCTCGATTTAAGTACAAGGAATTGGCAGAGTATTTTCGCAAGAAATATGAGGAAAGTAACCAAACCCGCTGCTTGTGGTATAATCCTCAAAACAATCGACGCCACATGTGTTTGACCGATGCTTTTGAATTGCGCCTCTTCTCTTCACGTATTGTGAAAATATCTAACCCGGATGATAAGTTTATTCATAGCTATCCGGAATTGAAGGGAAATGTAGAAGCCCAGCTCTACAAGTCGCGTGAAATTGAATATGAATTGATGGAGTTTGAGCATAACTTATGGGAGTTCTAAGCTCTCTGGTTCTGTGTGAAATAAAAAAGGTTATTGTGCATGAAGCGCAATAGCCTTTTTGTTTTTATTAGGCAAATCAATACATTTATAGCTGTCATCTATTTTTTGATGTAATTAGCATGTGTTATGTATGGACCGCCCGCTTCGGATTACTGGAAAAATGGACGCATAGATCAATGGGAAAAAGGCAATAGTCTGCGTTGGCATCAGGTAGTAGTGCCGGTAAGTTTGGCAGACCCCCTGCCTGCTATTGCAGCTCACCGTCAGCTGGCACTGCTCGGTTTTATGTCCGATGAAGGAGTAAGGCGCAATTTGGGCAGGGTAGGCGCTGCCAAAGGACCTAAAGCCATACGGGCAGCACTTGCTTCTTTGCCTTATCCTTGGGAGGCGGAGCATATAGGCATTTGGGATGCCGGCGATGTTTGTTGTTTGGGTAAATTTTTGGAAGATGCTCAGGAAGACTTGGGAGAAAAGGTAGAACAGCTCTTGGATATGGGAGTGCTTCCGTTAGTATTGGGGGGAGGACACGAAGTGGCATGGGGGCACTTCCAGGGAATAGCAAAGCACATGGCAAAGCAGCAATCGAAGCCATCCATTGCCATTATCAATTTTGATGCACACTTTGATTTGCGGAATTATATCGATATTGGCTCTTCAGGTACTCCTTTTTTGCAGATAGCTCACGAGTGTGAGCGTCGTGGCTGGGACTTTCATTATTTGGTCGTAGGTCTTCAAGCAGCGGGGAATACCCGAGCTTTGTTTGAACGGGCAGAAGAATTGGGGGTTCGCTATGTATTGGCAGAAGCTCTTTATGAACAAGCAATCACGGATTTTTATTCTTTGCTCGATGCTTTCATAGCAGATAAAGATTTTGTTTATATTAGCTGTTGTTTGGATGTATTTTCAGGGGCATTTGCACCGGGTGTGAGTGCTGTCAATGGAATGGGACTGGCACCATGGCATGTGCTGCCTCTGTTGCGGCGTTTGGTGGCTGCCGGTAAACCTTTTTCCTTCGATATTGCCGAGCTGAATCCCAAATATGATATAGACGGGCGCACAGCCAAGCTGGCAGCCCAATTGTTGCATGCGGTAGTAGAAACTATTGCCCGGCAGTAGCTTTCTCTCTGCTTTCTTGCAGTGCCCGGTGGAGTGATTTCACCTCGGGGTGGTTTTTGTCTATGGCTGCGGCGTTTTGGTAGTAGTCTTGTGCTTGTGTTATATTGCCTGCTATCAAAGCACAATGGGCTTTGCATACCCATGCATCGAGGGCATAGACTTGTGTTTCGAGGAGTAAGGAGGCATGTTCCTGCGCTTGTTCGCACATATTCGCTGCTGTTGCCCAGCGCATGGCATCTTTTCTTATTTCATGCTCATGGGGCGCATATTGCAGGGATAGATTAGCCCATTGGCAGGCTGTGGTATAATCTTGCTTCAGACTATAGATGTAGGCTTTTAAATGCAAAGCACCTGGCTCGTGTGGCGCTATTTTTAGCGAAAGGTCTATGTAATGCAGTGCCTTAGCTATGTCTTCTTGTGCAATGGCGCATTCGGCAAGTAGTTCATACACAAGGGCAGAGTCGGCACCTTGTAATTGCAAGGCGTTGAGTAGGGCTTTTTCGGCGGCACTGGCTCGGTTCTGCAACAGCAAAGCCATGCCTTGATATTGATGGGCGAGTCCGTCATCGGGGGAGAGCGCAATGAGTTGCTGACAAACTTTTTCTGCTTCCTGGGCTTTGCCTTCATACAGAAGCGTGAGTGCCAGCTCGTGCCATTGCTCACGGCGTATTTGCTCGAGGGTGTCGGCAGAAAAGTAATGAGTCAGTAGTTTGCCAGCATCGTAAAGACAGGTTTGTAGCACACCTTGATGCTCCTTTTGTTTTTCTTTTTGGGCAACCGGATACCAAAGATAAAGGGCTTGGGAATAGCTGTTGAGTGCCTTGTCGGGTTCTTTTAATGCCAGATAAATCAAAGCTTGGTCATGGAATAGGCTGCCCAGTGTTTGTGGCGTTTGAGCAAGCGGAATAGCTTTTTGTAGATATGCAAGTGCTGCCTCATAGTTTTTGCTCTCATAGAGCATGCGGGCAAGGAGCTGGTATCCTTCTGGGGGCAGCGGCTCCGGCAAAAGGCGCAATACCTTGATGGCTTTTTCACGTTGTTTCAGGCTGTAGAGGCTTTTTGCCCAAAGCACATAATCTTTTTGGGTAAGCAGGTAGGGGGCTTTCTGCTCAACTTTTGACAGCAGTTGAAGCGATTCTTGGGGACGACCGCGCAGGTATTGACAATAAGCCTTGCCCACATAGGTGAGATAGAACTGGGGCGCTTCTTGAATTGCTTGGTTGAAATATCCCAAAGCCTGCTCTGCTTTGTCTTGTTCGAGGGCAAGCATACCCAAGTGAAAAAGCACCTCTTGCCGTAGAGCGGAGGCAGCGGGCAATGCTTCATAGGCATAATCAAGATGCTTGATAGCGGCGCTGTCGATGCCGGCTTGTGCATACAGAATGCCCAGCTGCATGTGTACTTCTGGCGATTCGGCTTGTAGGCGGTACGCCTGAAACAGGGCTTGCTCTGCCTGTGGCAGTGAGTCGAGTGCTGTTTGTACTTCTGCAAGAAACAGCCATGAAGCGAGAGAGTCGGGATAGAGCTGGCTTAGCAGGCGACCTGTGGCATAGGCTTCCTGCAAGCGATTGGTGCGTAGCAGCATGTCGCCTTGTAAAAGAAGGGCATCGAAATGCAGACTGTCGTCTGTTAAGATGGTATTCAGTTTCTTAAAGGCTTTATCCCACTTGCCTTTGACAGAGTAGGTATAGGCTTTGTGTAACAGGCGTTCGGTGGGTTGGGCAAAAACAGATAGCGCCGGGTATAGAAATAGCCAAGCGAAAACAAAAAGTGATACTTTTTTCATGGGGTTTATTCTATGAAATAAATGGGTAGTGTGACTTTCGTTCTATCCCAGATAAGCTCCATATCTACGCCATAGGGGGCTTCTGTGAGCCTGATGGTGAAGGCTTCGTATATCTCTTGTGTTTGAGTTACTTTGGCTTTTACCCGCAGCACATCTTGCGACTTCACTTTCTCGTAATCATAAGCACCCCATAGCCCTAAGGATTTATTGAAGATGATAGTCCACTCGTCGGGATTGGGAATAGTAAAAATGGTATAGGTACCTGCTTTCAGTATTTTGTCTCCTATTTTTACATCCCTTGTAACCGTGATTTCGGTGGCTTCATTGGCGCCTGTCCGCCATACTTGGTTATAGGGTATCAAAGCACCAAATATTTCACGATTGCGTTTAAATGGTTGCCCATAGGTGATTTTGATGTAGGTATCTCCTTTTATGTAGGAGGCAATGGCAATAGGGCTCAATCGCTTCTTGGGGCGGATGACACGGATGCTGTCTTGAAGCAAGTCTATTTGTTGTGCTTGTGCAAAAGCAGGCAGGGCTATAAAAAGCGAGAGTATGACTAGTAATCTTTGCATGATTGATGATGTTTTTTGAACGACTCTGTATTTGCATTATTATAACGACAACATATCCTTTAATTGTTTTTGGTAGTGCTTTAATTCTGCAATCACTTCTGGGATGATTTCTTGTATCTTCTTTATGTGTGGTTTAAGACGCAAGTGAGGATTCAACTGATTGTTAAGGATAAAATTCACTTTTTCCACGTGATAAATAAATTCTTCGTAGCCCAGTATCTGGGCAATGGGTTTCACTTGGTGCACAATCTCGCCTATTTTCCGCGTGAGCTTGCTTGCATAGGCTTTTTTCAATGCTTCATTTTTAAGCTCAAGGTCCGGTATGATGCTGCTCAGTATGGAAAGCAATAGTTCTTCATCATGCTGTGTATATTCGAGTAAGTGCTCAAAAGAAATAAGGCGGGGAAAAGGACGTATCCTTTTTAGGATAGGCGAAAGGCTATGGAAAAACTGACTTTCATTGAAATGCTTTGGGATAATGGCATCGAAAGCCAATCCATGCTCATTTACCTTTTCGCTGGCACTGATAAGAACAACAGCCGGACGCGGTTGGTCTTGTTGCTGAGCAAATAGCTTTTTTAGAAGAGGTTCGACGGTGCCATCACTGAGGTGCCAGTCACAAAGTAGCAATTGATAAGTATTTTTTTCGAGCAATTTGCTGGCTTGTGCTACCGATGTAGCAACATCTACATGTATGCCACGCTTTTCCAATATTTTCTGCAGGTAAAGCGAAATGGCGGGGTTATCTTCTGCCAGAAGCGTCCTAATACCGTGGAAATCTTCCGGTACAGGCGATAGGTCTTCTTCGAGCAGGTTTGCGCTTATCTCTGCCATTTTAAAAGGTAAAAGGACGATAAAGGTGCTGCCTCGTTCCACTTTGCTTTGCACCTGAATGCTGCCGCCCATACGTTCGACCAGCTCTTTGACAATAGCCAAGCCCAAGCCGGTGCCTCCAAACCGTAGGTAAGTGTCATCATGGGCTTGTTTATAGGGCTCGAAGATGGTTTGCAGTTTTTCGGGCGGAATACCTATGCCTGTGTCTTTTATTTCTAATCGTACACGGCAACGCTCAGCGTCTATAGCGTCGAGATAAGCTTCTATGGAAATGCCTCCCTTTTCAGTAAACTTAATGGCATTCCCCGCAAGGTTGTAAAGTATCTGGAGCAGGCGTGCCGAATCGCCGATAACCACCGGCGGAATACTTGCCGACACATAGATACGCAGAAACAGCCCTTTCTCCTGGGTTGCCTTGAGGAGGGATAACTCCAGATGATTAAGTATGTCTTGAATAGAAAAAGGCTGCTGCACCAAGCTGATTTCACCGGCTTCCAATTTCGAATAATCTAAAAAGTCATTCAGCAGCGTTTGCATGTGCAGTGCCGCCCGGTAGATGCTTTTAATATACTCTGTTTGTTTGGCAGAAAGAGGTTCTTCTTGTATCAGCTCGGCAAGCCCTATGATACCTTGAGTAGGGTTGCGCAGCTCATGGGCTATGGCGGCATATAGCCGGTTTTTGAATGCTTGCATCTGCTCCAACTCACGGTTACGCAACTCGAGATTCTCTTTTTCAAGCTTTAGTATTTTCTCATTGGCGAGTAGCAATTCATTGTAAATGCTGGAGTCATGAGCAGATTGCTGCATGTTTTGCAACCATTTAGCATGGTGGCTCAGGTTTTCAACAAGGCACACGTAGCTATATTTACTGCGTCCATAGGGCAAAATGTGTAAATTAGCTACCTCTATTGCCGACAATTGGGCTATGGGTAAATTTACATTAGGAATTGATATCGTTTTGCGTTGCGTGAGGAGGGTATCTTGTAAGCTCAAAAGCAGGGGGATTAGCTCATAGAGATTTGCCGGGGCAAATTGTATGGCTTTAGCCACCAAGTGTTCCGGATGTATTGCTTCAATGCTGCCTGTTTTGGCATGAAACTGAAAGCCCAAATACTGTATTTGTTCCTCTAAGAATTTATTTAAAAACTCTGCTAAAGATGCTTTTGGGGATGACATAAGTACCGAAATATATCAGCAAAATGAGCTTATGGGTAGTTGAATTTTGACTTAAAGATATAAAAACTTTTGTAAGTAGGGCAGGTGGAAAGTGCCATTCATTAGCGAAAAATGCAACTTTCATGGAAAAAATCCATGTCTTCGTCGAATGATTGGCAAGTTCTGTGTAGTAACAATGTATATTTGTAGTGATTTAGTGATGTTTGTAGTCGTGAGACTACAAGTAAAGGGGCTTCTCTATGAGGAGCTCCTTTCTGCTTTTATACTGAATTTGACTAAATTTGGACCACTTTCAAAATACGCGAATCATAAATATGATTTATCCGCACACGATTGAGCAAAAGCTTGGGTTTGATAAACTGAGAAACCGTTTAGAAGAGCTGTGTAGTAGTGAGTTGGGGCGGGAATGGGTAGGTAATATGCGCTTCTCGAATAATTTTCGTTTGGTAGAACGCCTGACCCGCCAAACTGCCGAAATGGTCGAAATACTCAAGTACGAAGTCAGTTTCCCGGTGCAGACCTATGTGGACTTGCGCAGCCCTTTGCGGCATCTGAAAATAGAAGGGGCATTCCTGACGGAGGAAGAACTCTTTGACTTCAAAAAAACTTTTGGCTCTTTGTTGGAAGTGCTGCGCTTCTTTGACAAAACAGCGCCCGACCAATACACCGAACTAAAAAGTCTTTTTGAGCAACTGCATTTAGATGATTATGTGATACGGCGCATAGAACGCATCCTTAACGAGCAAGGTAAGCTGCAGGACCATGCCTCGCCACAGTTGGCAGAAATACGTAAAGAGCTATTGAACTTGCGGCAAAAACTGCGTAAGGAAGCGGAACGAGTCTTTCAGCGGGCTCAAAGCCTTGGATACACCCCCGACGATTCACAACCTACCCTACGCAACGGGCGCATTGTCATTCCCGTGCGGGTAGAGAACAAACGGCAGTTGAAAGGCTTCATTCAAGACGAATCGAATACTGGACAAACTGTCTATATAGAGCCGGCAGAACTGGTAGAAATCAATAATGACATACGCGAGCTGGAGCTTGAAGAAAAGCGGGAAATCATCCGCATTCTGTCAGAAGTGAGCGCTCAAATTAGAGAGCAGTTGCCTGCTTTTCTGCAAGGGCTTGAAGTCATTGCCAAGCTTGACTTCGTGATGGCAAAAGCTAAATTGGCAATAGAGATGGGAGCCACAGCGCCCAACTTCGTTGACCGCCCGCAGCTGGATTGGCAGGAGGCAGTGCATCCGTTGCTTTGGTATGCCCACCGCGAAAACAATAAGCCGGTGGTGCCTTTGTCCATTCGCCTCGATGAAGCGCAGCGCATCATGGTGATATCGGGTCCCAACGCAGGGGGTAAGTCTATAGCTCTGCAGACGGTTGGTCTCTTGCAGTATATGTGGCAATGTGGTTTGCTCATCCCGCTCGGTGAGCATTCTACGGTAGGTTTTTTCGAAGATATTTTTATTGACATAGGCGACGAGCAGTCCATTGAAAACGACCTGAGCACTTACAGCTCGCATCTGAGCAATATGCGCTTTTTCTTGCAGCATGCACGTGAGCGCACCCTGTTTCTTATCGATGAATTTGGGGCGGGCACCGAACCCCAATTGGGAGGCGCCATCGCTGAGGCTATTCTTGAAGCCTTGTATGAGCGGGGCGCATATGGAGTGCTGAATACCCACTATGGCAACCTTAAGCGCTTGGCAGACCGCATGCCCGGTATGGTGAATGCGGCTATGCGTTTTGACTTGGATAAACTCGAGCCCCTCTATCAACTGGTGGTTGGGCAGGCAGGTAGCTCTTATGCCTTCGAAATTGCCCGTAAAATAGGACTGCCCAAAAGTGTATTGCAGCGCGCCAAAGAAAAATTGGGCGATGATGCTTTTACTTACGACAAATTGCTCAAAGAGCTGGCTGAAGAGCGCAAGCGCTACGAGCAGTTGTATCGACAGACGGAAGAGGAAATGCGCCGCTTAAAGCAGCAACAACAAGCATATGAGAAGAAAATGGCAGAGCTGCAGGAAAAACGCAATGAATTCATTCGGCAGGCAAAAAAAGAAGCCAAGCAGTTGCTTGAGGGCGTAAATCGGAAGATAGAGCAGGCAGTACGGGAAATACGCGAACACCAAGCCGAGCAAAACAGAACAAAACAAATACGCCAAGAAATAGAACAGCTCAAAGAAAACTTCAAGGAGGTGGAAGAGCTGCCAACCAACACCACCGAAGACTATGAAGTCATAGGCGGCGAGATTCAAGTGGGTGACTGGGTACGTCTGAAAGATGCCCCCGAAACCATTGGTGAAGTGGTGGAAATCACCGGAAAAGATGCGCGCATCCTCATTGGGCAGCTCACCTCTGAGGTGAAACTCAATCGTTTGGAGCGCATTAGCCGCCGCCAAGCCAAACAGCAAATGAAGCACACCAAAGGGGGCGTACGCTATGAGGAGGCGCTGCATGAGAAATTCAAAAACTTTTCTCATCAGATAGACCTGCGAGGCATGCGGGGCGAAGAAGCCATTCAGCAACTGAGCAGGTGGCTGGATGAAGCCATCTTGGTGGGTGCCAAAGAGCTGCGCATTGTGCATGGCAAGGGCGATGGCATCTTGCGCAAACTGGTGCGCGAGGAGCTGCGCCGCTATCCGCAAGTGCTTTCTTTTGGCGATGAACACATAGAACGTGGTGGCGATGGGGTCACCATCGTGAAAATGGCATAATTTATCGGAACAATTCCCGTTTGCCTATTATAGTTTTTCGTATTTTACACCAAAGTAGTGTAGTTTTGCCCATGAAAAGTGTCATTGTAAACAAACCTGAACAAAAAGAAATACGTGTAGATATAAACCTACCCGCCTCGAAAAGCCTGAGCAACCGCTTGCTGCTGATAGAGGCATTGGCTCAGAAGCAGAAAAAACAAAGCGGCTACACTTTTCATAACCTTTCCACTGCCAACGATACCTTAGTAATGCAGCGCTTGCTGCAAGAAGCCAAAGAGGGGGCTATTTTGGATGTGGAAGATGCCGGCACTGTCATGCGCTTCATGACTGCCTACTGCGCTGTCAATAATTTGTCGGTGATTTTGACGGGTACTTACCGTATGCAAGAGCGTCCTATTGGGGACTTGGTCGATGCCCTTAACCAATTGGGGGCACAAATAGAGTACATGAAGCGCCCAGGATATCCACCTATCAAAATAAGGGGGTTCGTGCAACGTTACCCAAAGGTTACGCTGTCGTCTGGGGTGAGCAGTCAATTCCTGTCGGCTTTGTTGATGGTAGCACCTACCTTGCCACATGGTTTGGAAATCCATATTGAGGGTTTTCTGCGCTCGCGCTCTTATGTAGAGATGACCCTGCGTTTGATGGAATATTTTGGAGTAAAGACCGAATGGAAAGGCGATGTCATTAAAGTAGAGCCACAGGAGTATGCCCTGCGTGATTATACTGTAGAACCCGACTGGTCGGCAGCCGGTTATTGGTATAGCATTGCCGCTTTGGCACCTTTTGCTCATATCACTTTGAACGGGCTTACCGATAACTCATGGCAAGGCGACAGACGATTGGTTGAGCTGATGCGTCCTATGGGCGTATATACTACCTTTACCCCACAAGGGGCAGTACTAACCAAAACCGATGAGTTAGGTGAGCTGGAAATAGATTTTATCGACAATCCAGATTTGGCACAAACCTTCGTTGTTTTGGCTGCTGCCAAAGGCATTGAATTGGAAGCCTATGGTTTGGAGTCGTTGAGAGTGAAAGAGACCGACCGCATCCGTGCCTTGCAAAACGAATTGATGTCTCTGGGCTATTGGCTCGATGAAAAACACAACGGAGAGTGGAAATTGGTCAAGGTATCGAAGCGGAACGCTGGCACAATGCCTGTCTTTGATACCTACAAGGACCACCGTATGGCTATGGCTTTTGCACCGCTGGCATTGAAGCTGGGTAAAGTGAAAATCAACGACCCCGAAGTAGTGAAAAAATCTTATCCCCACTTTTGGGAGGACCTGCAAAAAGCAGGCTTTAAATTGGAATTTACGAACCAATAAAATGGGATTCAGGTTCTTTTAAAAAGAAAGAGCAGATGGTTATGAGAAAAAAAATGTGCAAAAGGTTGTCATCAATACTGCTTTTGCTTTTGTGTGCACCTTTGTTATGGGCACAGGGCAAATTCGAATTCAATAAAGAAATTCACGATTTCGGAAACATAGACGAAGGTACCGTGGCTACTTACGAGTTTGTGTTTACGAACGTAGGCAACCAGCCCATCATTTTGCAGAGCGTATCGGCTTCGTGTGGTTGCACCACGCCTTACTATACCAAAGAGCCAGTATTGCCTGGCAACAAAGGAGTTATCAAGGTAGCTTACAACAGCTTGGGGCGCCCCGGTGCTTTTACCAAGAGCATCACCATCCACAGCAACGCCAGCGAGCCTATCAAAACGCTGCTTATCAAAGGCTATGTGCACCCCAAAACACAAGCCAAAACCAATCCCGATGCCCCAGATTTGCAATTCGACAAAACCGTGTGGCAGGCAGGTAGCCTGCAGGCAGGACAGTCGGTAAAGGGCAGTTTTATCTTACGAAACAATGGAAAGAAAACCTTGGAAATATACCGAGTAAGTACTTCGTGCTCCTGTATTGATTACACCTTAGCTAAAAAGACGATAGAGCCGGGAGAAACAACCGCCATTGAGTTTGTTTACACACCTAAAAAGACTGGTAAACAGGTACAAGATTATATTCAGTTGCAAACCAACGACGGCAAGCAGCCCTTTCATTCCTTGTTAATCATGGCTGAGGTGGTGGGCGATACTCCGCTTAAAGAAAATAAAAGCAACCCATTGGGTTTTTAGTGCTTTTGTGTTTGGGATTGCTGATAAAATAAGCCCGGTGGGAGAAGAAAGAAAACCCACCGGGCTGATTCCATATGGATACCTTATCGTTTGTTTCATGGACGGATACGAGGGGTAGGGGCTGTGCGGTTGCTCTCTGGCTGCTCGTAGCGGGTGAGCCCGCTGAAATCGACAAAGCTGGTAATGAGGTTGTCGAAGGCAGGGCGGATGAATATGGTAATGCCCACAATGACAAAGGACAGCAGCACCGATACTGCCACATTTTTATTCTTTATTTCTTGCAGCTCTTCAATGTCTTTCGTAGCTGTAACATACACGTTCAGACTGATGAGTATGAGCAAGAGCGAGCCGACCAGCGACACTAAATAAAACACAATGAAATAGGCAAAGGCAATGAGCAACATGCCAGCTTTGAGCTTGTTGCTGCTTAGTACCATTACTTTTAGTGCTTGTACCGAAGGTTCTATGCTATTTTGTGTCATAAGGAAAATAGACAATACTAACGCCCCTTTGAAGATGGCTAACGCCAAGTTGCCCTCTTGAATGCTGCGCAAAGAGTCTTGTTTTAAAATGAGTTTGTCCACAATCTTAAGCGCCCAGTAGAGCGTAAGCAAGCCAAAGAGAAGAGATAGAGTCGTTTCGTAAAGAGCGACGAATACAAGTTGCTGGTTCATAACAAAATTGGTTTGAGTTAATACAAGGATGCTTTTTCTATATTGAGTACCGGTCCGTAGTCCCATGCCGAAACGCCGAATGCAGTATGTGCCGGACCTACCGGGTCACACACAATGTATTTTTTTCCCTGAAACTCTACCCAGTCTTGGTAGGGGTTGGGCTCACCTTCAATGCCTAAGAGTAAGTGCCCCGAAACAGTAATATAGACTATCTTATCCCGGAAGCGGCGGTCATGCATGAGCACACTGGCAAAAAGCACAGACTTACTGTCGCAATCGCCCTTGCGTTCGAGCATGATGTGTACGGGCGTGTAAAAATCCCATATGTACTTTCCTTTGTAATAATCGCCTGGGCGTTTGTAGGGTATGTCTTGGCAGAAACGCAACAGCTCTTCTATGTAGTCGGTAAGCGGTGCTTCGGCGCCTACTTTATTTTTTAGTATCACATACAAGGGCTCTGTAAAGCGGTGATAATAATTCAATACTGCGTTGTAATCTGTACAGATGTAGCCGTCTTTATCGTAGCGGAAAAAACCTTTTTTTAGAATCATGTCAGTTTCTTCTTCGTCATAATAATTTTGGAAAAAATCACGAGGTAATCCATAAGCGTTCAGACTGCGGTCCACATCGGCTTGACGCAGCAGCCACTCCCACATATAGAGGTTTTCCATGATGTCTTGGTAGGAAAAGCGAAAATGATACCATGGAGGCTCAGCATCTGATTTGAATACAGTTTGACCTTTTAGCGGGCTGAAGCGAGGTGGTGGAGGGGCTAAGCTTCCTTCTTTTTTGGCATCGGAGCGTGTGCTGCTTTTTTCGCTCTTGTCGAGACGTGAACGGGCATCTTCATCGGGCGGTGCCGGCGGGCGCGACTTCTGTGGGGATGCTTGTTCTTTACTCGTTTCTAAGGACTTGTCTTCATTTTCTTTATTTGATTCCGTGTCTTTGAGAATGAAATCTTCTTCCTTTACTACCTCTTCTTCTTGTGAAGCGCTTTGTTGATTTATGTTCATCACTTCCTCTCTGAGGTAGTCTTCATAGTAAACAGCGACTATGCCTGCAGCGATAACTAAACCAAAGAGTGTGAGCGTGAGAATCAAGGTCCATTTGAAAAAACTGAATATTGCCTTAAATAGCCCCATAAAGCCTTAAAGTTTTTACGACTAAGACAAGTATATCAAAAAATAGGTAGAATTTCATCATGGCACAAAGAAAATCGGCAAAAAACTACTTAAGATTTGTTGGATACAGGCTTCTTAGCATCTTAAGCGTGGGAGGAGTTTGCAAAAAAATAGGCAGCATAGCCTTCGCTTGCTGCCTGCACAATGAAAGATAACTTTTACTTTTGGGCATCAATAGCGGAATTGTACGCGATAGGGCACGCCTTCTGGAGTGATGATGTCCATGACAATGCCGCCAGCAACGCGCTCAATTACCTTTTCTACTTCTTCGGGCTTTTCTATTTCTATGTTGTTGATGCGCACAATGATGGTACCTTCTTTTAGTCCCAAATGGTAGAATAGACCTCCTTGAAGTTCTTTAATCTTCACGCCGTTGGGAATACCGTAACGTTTTCTTTCAAGAGAGGGGATAGCTTCAAAAACTGCTTTCAGTTTGGTGGATTGATAAACATAAGGTTTGTAAACCGTAGGCTTGCCGTCTATATTGACCAACTGGGTGCTTTTCTCATAGCGTTGGTTACCGCGGCGGAAATACAGTTTCACTTGGTCGCCCGGCGACAGCAGGTTGATGGTCTCTTCGTAGTCTGCCAAGCTACGAATGGGGGTATCGTTTATTTGCGTGATGATGTCGCCTACTTCCAAGCCTATACTTTCAGCGGGAGTGCCTTTCCATACATCTACCACTGCTGCTCCTTCGGTATGCTTTAAATTCAGTTTCTTTACCAGCTCGGGGGTGATTTCTTCAGCCTCTACGCCCAATACTGCCTTTTGTACGATGCCGTAGCGCCGCAGGTCTTCATACACTCGTTTGGCAATATCGGAAGGGACTGCAAAACCATAACCCACATAAGAGCCGTGTTTCGACAAGATGGCAGTATTGACCCCGATGAGCTCACCACGCAGATTTACCAAAGCGCCCCCACTGTTGCCCGGGTTGATGGGAGCATCTGTTTGTATGAACGATTCAATAGGGAATTGCCCTTTGTTGAGGTGTAAACGCCGCCCTTTGGCACTGACAATGCCCGCAGTAACCGTAGAGGTCAAATTGAAAGGGTTGCCCACGGCAAGTACCCATTCGCCTATTTGTACTTCGGAGGAGCGCCCCCAGCGAATAGCCGGTAGGTTTTGGGCTTCTACTTTCAATACTGCCAAGTCGGTAGAGGCGTCGGTGCCCACCAGACGTGCTACGTAACTATTTTTGCCATGGATGACTTCAATGCGTTGCGCATCGTCTATTACATGGTTGTTGGTCAGAATATAGCCATCGGGCGAAACGATGATGCCCGAGCCCGAGCTCAGCTCTATGTTGCTTTGCCCGCCATAACCGAAAAACCAATCCCAATAATCGACCGCTTGCCGTCCTTCGTAGTAGGTTTTGATATAAACAACCGACGGAGTAGCCAGAGCCGAAGCTTGCACGAAAGCATCGTCTTTGAGCGGCAGGCTGCTTTGTCCGTTGCTGTCGTAGCGTGCTTGGTAAACAACCGTCTGTGTGGGGTTGGTTGCTGTATTACTTTCCACCAAGTTTTGTGCAGGGGTGAAAAAATAATGAGTATAAAGGAAGCTGCCGCCCATGCCGGCAAGCAACGCAATGGCGATATTTCCAATGACTTTTTTCATGTTTGAACCAGAGTTAAGAGTTCCTTTACAAAAGTACAATTTTATTTACAGAGTTCCTTGGCAGAGCCAATCGACCTCTTAGTCGAGTGTGTGGTGCTACTTGTCGAAACAAATAAACCCCTGAATGTTAAGCTTTTGTTAAAAAGTAAAAATAGCCTTACTTTTTTGCCTATCAGGGAATAAATTTGCAGAGACGAAAAGTATGAAAACATGAACAAACCATTAGGCTTAATACTTATCCTCACACTGATTGCATGTACATGGAGTTATGCGCAGCTTTCGCTCAGCAACAGCGTACCGGCGCAGACGATTACCTTCGATGCTACGCTGAGTGGTGTAAATAATGGGCAATTTAGCGGCAGTGGTTTTAGTCCGACACCGGCTAGCGGGCAGCTTGATTCCGACGCTTGGGCAGTCAAATCAAATAGTACAAGCCTCAATTTTGGAGGCACTGCAACGACTGGAACCTTTGCCCGGGGCACAAGCAACGGTGGCGTAGGAACTGGTGGGATTTATGCCTTTCAAACTGCACCAGGCGATTATTGTTTGGGCGTGCAGCCCACAGGGAGTGAGTTTAAACCCGGTTCTTTTACCCTGCGCATTCAGAACACAGGTAGCACCCCTATCATAGAGTTGAGCATAGCCTATGAAATTAAAGTCTATAATGACCAATCGAGGGTAAATTCTTTCAATTTTGCACACTCGGCAGATGATGTAACTTACACACAAGTATCCGCTTTAAACTACGTCTCGCCGGGAACAGAAGATGAAGTGCCTGCATGGCAGACCGTCATGCGCAGCACCACCCTCAGCGGACTGAATATAGCACCGGGGGCTTATTATTACCTGCGCTGGACAGTGAATGATGTTAGCGGTTCTGGCAACCGCGACGAATTCGGCTTGGACGACATCAGTGTATCGGCGCTCTTCTTCGGACCAGAAATAGACGTACGTGGCAACGGCATCAGCATTGCCTCGGGTGATGCCACCCCCTCCACTGCCGACAATACCAATTTTGGTGCTGTGGAGGCTGGTTTTGGCAGCAAAACTCTCACCTTCACTATTCACAATACCGGTAGTATGGATTTGAATTTGACCGGCTCACCTTTGGTGAGTATTAGCGGACCTCATGCATCAGACTTTTCTGTGGCTGCGCTGCCTTCCACAACCATTGCGCCCGGCAGCAGCACCTCTTTTCAGATTACCTTTACGCCCTCGGCTTCGGGCACACGCAGCGCTACCATAAGCATTGCCAATGATGACCCCGATGAGAACCCTTATACGTTTGCCATACAGGGAACCGGCAGCAGTTATTCCACTCAATCCGACATCATTGCTGACCCTGCTTTTACTTATCCGGTCAACATTCCTTACATAAATTATCAGGCAACGGATATCACGGCGGCAGGCATCGGCACCAATGCCATTGAAATCGCGCGTTTCGTGATTCGTGATGGAGGGGGCAGCGCCGACAACGACAATCAACCTACCATCTTGCAGAGCATCAACTTCGCAGTGCAGGGCTGTGCATCTATTCGTCGTATGGCGATTTATGATGGCAATACCGAAATTGCCGAAATAACCCCCTCTTGTAATTTTGCTAATTTTAGCGGCTTGAATCTGACCGCTCCGGACAATGGCAGCAAGACTTTTCGTGTAATCGTGAGTTTTAGCACTACGGTAACCGATAACCAACAAATACGCTTGACGGTGCTTTCGGCAACGGCAGCGTCTAATTCCTCGCTCTTTGCTGCCGGGAATGCAGGGGGCGCTCAAACTTCTATTGCCGGCGACAACAACCGCATAGAGGTGGTGGCAACAGCATTGTTTTTTGCGCAGCAGCCTTCCAATACAGGCATCGAAGATGTGATGACGCCTTATGTGCAAGTGCGTGCCCAGGATGTGTATGGCAATGTGGACTTGGATTACACAGGCAACATTACGCTGAACTCTACGGGCAGCATGTCGCCCGCTCCTCAAATAGTAGCTGCAAACAATGGGGTGGCTGTTTTCAACAACATCGTGCATACACTGCCGGGTACGGGGCTTACATTGCAGGCAACAGCAGCGGGCTTGAGTGCCGCCAATAGTGCAGCCTTCAACATTTACAACCAAACCATACTGCAGCCCGGTGATTTGATGATTGTAGGCTACGATAATTCTATAAGCAACGCTCCAACTGACCGTCTATCTATAGTGACTTTGGTGGACATCCTACCCGGTACCTCTTTTGTACTTGCCAATGCCGTGTATGAAATAGGCGACCCTGCAAATGTGCGCTCGGGACGCTGGTTCGATTGCAACGGCACTGCCGGAAGCAATATCTCAACTTACCGTATTACCTATAATGGTGCTTCTACCTTGTCTGCTGGCTCAGTAATTTGTATGGATTTGCCGAATAATGGTTATGCGACAAACTTCAGCATCAACGGGGCTTCTACGAGTGCCTTTACAGTTTCTTCCATAAATGGAGGATGTGGCAATATGCCTCTTTATGTCAATATCTCTACTAGTAACTCCGACGCAATTTTCCTGATGCAAGGAACGTGGGTTTGTCATGGGAGTTATTATACCTTCAATGGGCGGGTGCTTTCGGGCATTCAGGCGGGAGGCAACTGGTACAGCATAAGCGACGACTTGAGTAACCTGCCCAATGGCAGTGCCAAGCGCCGATCGCGTATTCCGCCTGCTATTGAATGTTTTGCCATTCAAAGTATTGGCATTCCTATCAATTATTATGGCTATTATAGTGGACCTACCACCGGCAACCAGCCTGATTTGATAGCTGCCATCTTGGACTATGCGACCAACTGGACTCAAGGTAATGGCACTAGTAATGATGATATCTCTTCTTCCGTATGTGGAAATATTTTTACAGTAACCGGACCCGGCACCGACGGTTTGTGGACTGGTGCATATGACAGCAATTGGTTTAACTGTCGTAATTGGCAAACGCGGCGCGTACCGGATGAAACCGTAGATGTAACTGTGAGTGCTTCGGCACCCCATGATTTAGTTATCAGTGCTGCCGCTACTTATTCCGACATTTATGCCGATACAGCACGTTGCCGCAATTTGAACATCACTTCAAGGGCTGTACGTCTTGAGGGGGCGCCTGCCAACGTTTTGCGGGTATATGGAAACATAACGATTGGTACTGGGGGGCGCTTGGATATGAACGACGGTATTGCCGGCACTCCGGATGGCACTCTGTTACTTGCCGGCAATTGGAACAACCAAGCAGGGGCTACCGCTTTTGATGCAGGTGAGGGCAGTGTTTACTGGCAAGGCAATGCGCCACAGCAGCTATACAGCACAGCTGGTAGTGAAAGCTTCTATAAAGTGTATGTAGATAACCCTGCGGGCTTATTGCTCAATAGCACCAATTTGCGGGTAACACAATCGATGGTATTCCAAAATGGAGTGATTCATGCCAATCAGGACCGCACGTCCACTACTTATAGTCCTCGGGTAGAGTTTGCCGACAATGCACTGGCTGTTGGCGCCAAAGATAACAGCCACGTGGCAGGCTGGGTACGTAAAGAAGGCGACGACTCCTTCACTTTTCCCGTAGGAGATGGCGGCTACTATGCCCCCTTGAGTATATCTGCACCTGGAGCAACTACTGACCACTTCACCGCTCTGTATCGTCATGAATCGCCGGCACCTTATTATGACATCAATCAGAAAGTGCCTACATTGGACCACGTGAGCAATTGTGAGTTCTGGATGCTTGAACGTACGGCGGGGACTTCTGCCGTTGAGGTAACGCTTTCTTACGAAGATACACGCAGCTGTGGCATTACGCCGGGGAAAGAAACAGACTTGCGCGTAGCACACTGGACTGGCTCACAATGGTTCGATGAAGGAGGCAGTGTGAACACCACAAGTCGTACGGTAACTACCGCTTCGCAGGTGGCTTCTTTCAGCCCCTTCACCTTAGCCTCTACTTCCTCTTTCAATCCTTTGCCGGTTGAGTGGGTACGCTTCGATGCTTATCGCGAGCAAAGTGCAGCTGTATTGGAGTGGGAAGTGGGTAAAGTAGAAGACCTGCGCATGTTTGCTGTCGAGAAATCGGTAGGCGATGCCCTGCATTTTGAAACGATGGGGCATGTGGAGGCTAAAGCAGGGGTGTCGCAGTATCATTGGATAGATGCCGATTTGGGTGCAGGCGCTTATTACCGCATAGTGGCTATTGCCGCCGACGGCAGCACCAAATACACTCCCATACGCTACGTGGAAGGCAAGGCTGTGGCTTGGGCTGTATATCCCAACCCTCTGCCACGGGGTGTTAAGCTGAATATAAAAGGCATGCCTGCCAACGCCGTTGTCTCTTTGCGCTTACTAAACGCTTACGGACAGCTGATGGGTGAGTGGCGAGGTTTTGCCCAAAGTGTGGAAACAAGCATGCAAAATGTTTTAAATTCGTTGCCTGCTGGCACTTACATTTTGCTGCTGCAAGAAGGAATGCAGCAACATAGCCTAAAACTAATCAAAGAATAAGGCAAGCCATGAGCGGCAATAGGAAGCCCTTACTATGCAGTAAGGGCTTTTTCTTTGTCATACGCTTTTAGAAAATTGGCTTGGTTTTACACAGTGATGGATGCCTTATAGCAATGAAGGCTGCCTTTAGGGCTTTTATCTGGCTTGTAACAAGTGCTGGTTTTGTGGTACGAGGCGCTCTATTTATCGTAGTGCTTTTTTGGGTACTCAAAAAACAAAAATTGCCCGCTGTCTTCTTGTATATCTTCCCAGCGTTTTACTCTGAATTGCACTGCCCAAATGCCACAAGTGGGTAGGTTTTGCAGGTGCACATTTTGTGTAAGCAGATTAGCAAAATCGGTCAATGCAGGATTGTGCCCTATGAGAGCCATAGCGTTGATTTTAGCTTCTTGGCGAGTAACAATGCTAAACAAATCAGCAAGTTGGGCATCATAGACCGAATCGTCGAAGTGCAGGGCTGTAAGGGGAAGGTTCATGGCGTCGGCAAGTAGTTCGGCGGTCTGGCGGGCACGTATTGCCGGACTGCTTACGATTACTTCTGGTACATGTTTGTTTTTTTTCAACCACTTGCCCATAAATTTGGCATCGCGCATCCCTCTTTTTTTCAGAGGGCGCTGAAAGTCGGGCAAAAGAGGCTCTTCCCAAGAAGACTTTGCATGACGGATAATGTACAGATACTTCATAGGGCGAAGCGACTATTGTTTGATAAGTTTAAGAATGTGTTGTTGTTCGTTGTTCAGCACCAGCTTTAAGACGTACATCCCTGGCGGCAGATGGCTTATATCAAGTCGATTGCCTTGAAGAGGGCAGTGGAGTACCCTGCCTTGCAGGTCGCTTAGCTGGTAAGTGCGTATGGGCGCTTGAAGCCCCTCTATGCTTACCTGTTCGGTGGCAGGGTTGGGATGTAACCGCAGTGTAGCAGGGGGGGGCGCAGGCAATGAAGTTACAGGATTGGGCGAAAATACCGGACGAATAAAGAGACTGCCCCGTATATCCGGGTTTTGCTCCCATACACCGAACACATTGGCAAAAATATGCTCTCGACTATCCAAGTGTTTGTCAAAGGCTATCGCCAAAAAATCATCGGTGGTTTGTTGTATGCCCACGTAAAAAGTATCACTGACTATCACTGTTGCGTGAATATCTACGGGAAAGCGGACTACCTGTCCATACTGCGAAGGGTATGTTATGGGATAGGCTTTTTGAAAAAGCATATTATCTTCGGTGCCGGGCTTGCGCAGCCTTTTAGCTATCCAAAGCACAAAGCTTTGCCCTGTCAGGCTTTTTTTGTAGGGCACAAACAAAATATCGACGGCTGTGAGTTGAGCCTGCAAGCCATCGGGCAGCACAAAGCGAACGCCCAATTTGCCAAAACGCTGATTGATGCCTGCCACATATTCAAAGCTGCCGTCATCATAGGCATAGTAATCCGCTAGTACGGTTTTGCCACAGATGGTGTCATTGACGCGCAGGTCATAGGGAGGAATACTCGTGTTATCGTCGCTGGTGTTCACCTCAAAACAATAGCGTACTGTAGTGGGGGTGGCAGGGGGTGTAAAAAGAGTTGGGGTAGCTTCCAAACGGAAGTCGTCGCCGGGAAAAATAAGCGGCGCATTAGGCGCTATTGCCGTTACAGGCAGCGAAAGCAGCACATTGTTTTGGCTGTCATACACGCGGCATTGGTAGCTTAGTGCTCGAAAGTTGTTGTCCAGATTACGCAAACGGGTGCCTATTTTGGAGGCGGTGGCAAAGCTACTATTTAGGTGGTGCAGGGGAATAGCGCTGAAGTCGGAAAAATAGCGCAGGGGAGAGTTGATAGTAGTGATGTCGCGGTAGTACACGTCGCTGGCATTGCGTCCGCTGTTCAGATATATGTAATCGAGGTGCCAGTGGTCGAAGGTGCCTGTGAGTCTGCCGTAGCGGATGAATTGAAAGCGAAAGTTAGCGTGCAGAAAATGGCTTTGGTCAATGGCTATCAGGGTTTGTGTGAAGGTGGTGGTATCGATATTTTCACCGGTTTGCCGCCATACTTCTTGCCAGTTGCCGCTATTGTCCATGAACTGCAATACTATAAAGTCTTCTGGGTCAGGAGCTTCACCCAAGCCCCCTGCTTGCCAGAAGAAGCTGAGGTATAACCCGCTGCCGGCGTTGTAGCTGCTTAGGTCGATGGCAAGGCTTTGCAGGGTATCGGAGTAGCCTTTAAGGGTAGGAGCACTTATGTTATAGGTGGAGCCGTCGTTGCGGAAGGCATCGAGGGTAGCTACCCCTTTGCTTGGTGGGGCTATGCTCAAGTGGTTGTTTACCAGCACGTGTGGGGCAACCCAGTGTTGCCCATCGGCTTGTGGGCGATAATCATAATACGAGAAGTCGTCCCAGAAAGGGAGAGACAATACCATCTTGGCGGCGGTAGGCGGCTTGTTGGTGGCATGGTGGTAGGGTACCACTACCCATTGGGCAAATAGCCGTGAACCACATAAACAGGCACAAAGCAAAAGGCTCAAACGGAGCATAAGCGTAGAGTCAAATAAAGTGGATTTTGAAGTAAATACTGTCAATGAAGATAAAGTAAAGTGGCAGCACACTCTACATCACGAAAAGAAAAGGTGCCATTGAGCTGTCAGTGGCACCTTTGTCGGCGGCAAACATACGGCATCAGTCGGGTTTGTCATGGAAGAACTTATTGTTTCCCAAAATCTGATTGTTCTCGTCCAAATTATACCGGGAAATATTCTTCTTGGAAGCTGGTGGTGTTTCTTTTAAGGGTATATTAAAGCGTAGATATGCCGGAGTATCTAACTTCTCGGAGATATCTTCTGAGGTGTTCCCTTCTAAGTTGCTTAGTTCCTTTAATTTGCGATATCGTTCCAGGCGTTCTTTCATTTCACGGGAATAGCGTTCTTGTTTGGCTTGCCGCTCTTGCTCTCGACGCAGCTCTTCATCGTATCCATCTTCTTCGTCTTCTATGGGAAGCTCATCCAAGCTGTGCACAATCTTTTCTCCCTCTTTGGGTACAGGCTTTTGTTCGACAGCGGGCGAGTTTTCTTGCCCTTTGTTCTCTACATGCACCTCCGGTTCTGCCTTGGCAGCCTGCTCCTTAGTAGCAGAGGAATCGAAATTGCTGAGGATAAAAGTGCGCGTTTCTTTGGTCTGCTCTACGATATCTTGCTCATTAACAGTGCCTATGATTTTCCCAGTTTCTAAGTCAACGATTTTTTTTTGCTCTTCGGCTTCTTGCTGTGATGGGTTTTCTTCCTTACCGAAGCCGGTGGCAACGATGGTTACGCGCAGGCTATCACCCAAGCTGGGGTCTATGCCCGTACCAAAGATGTTGTATTCGACTTGGTCGCCCACCATCTCTTCTACGTAGCGGGTGATTTCGTCGAACTCGTCCATGCGCAGTTCGTTTTTATCGCCCGACATCACCGAAAGCAAAATGCGCTTGGCACCGCGAATGTCTTTGTTGTCCAAGAGGGGGGAAGTGAGCGCCTGCGCTACGGCTTTCAGTGCGCGGTCTTTGCCTTCGGCTTTGGCTGAGCCCATCACCGCAGTACCCGCGTTGCGCATGACAGTTTTCACATCCTCAAAGTCTATGTTGATATAGAGGTGTGTGGTGATGAGTTCGGCAATGCTTTTGGCGGCTGTCGCCAATATGTTGTCGGCTTGGGCGTAAGCTTCCGAGATGGGCAAGTTGCCATATATTTCGCGCAGTTTGTCGTTGGAAATGACCAGCACGGTATCACAATATTTTTTTAGCTCGGCAATGCCGGCAGCGGCGCGCTCGCGCTTCACACGTCCTTCAAAAGAGAAGGGGAAAGTAACGATGGCTACAGTCAGAATATCTAAATCACGGGCTATTTGAGCAATGACAGGCGCGGCACCTGTACCAGTACCTCCACCCATGCCTGCGGTGATAAATACCATTTTGGTGCCGTCGCTGAGCAAATCTCTGATTTCTTCTTTGCTTTCAAGTGCTGCTTCACGCCCGCGTTCGGGGTTTGCACCTGCCCCTAGCCCTTCGGTGAGGTGGCTGCCTATTTGCAATTTGGTGGGAATGGGGCTTGCCTGCAATGACTGTTTGTCTGTATTGCAAATGACGAATTCTACATCTTTAATGCCCCGGTTATACATGTGATTGACGGCATTGCAACCACCGCCCCCCACACCAATCACCTTTATGATTGACTTCTCTTGTCCGCCTATATTAAACTTGTATGACATAGTTGAACCCTCTGCTTTAATTAAGTAACTACGCACGACAACCAGCAAAAGTTAAGATTTTTTGCCGGATTTAAAAATGTAATTTCGAATTAAGGTGCTTGTTTTGCTCAACATGCTTTGTCGTTCCGATGTAGGGCTTGCTTGCGATGCTCTTGTGTTGCTTTCTTTTCAAGAAAAGCCATAGAAAAGTGGCTGTTTAGAAAGTGTCATTTTCATCGAAGTCATCCAAAAGTAAGCCCTTGGTTTTTTCTAACAACTTCTTAAAGAAATCATTGCTTTTCTTCTTACTGCTGCTTTCTTCCTTTTTGTTGCTTGTACGCAGGCTATTTTTATCATGAGCTTGTGAGTAGAGTTGATAGCTCTCCTCGCGGTAGTCGAGGGCTTGGAAGCTGGCAAGTACTAAGCCCACAGTAGTGGCATACATGGGATTCTTTACTAGTTCTATATTGTGTTTGCTCAGGTGTTCGGTTGGATAACCTACACGTACCTCCATGCCTGTGAGGTAAGTAAACAACTCGGAACAGTATGCCAGCATGGAGCCGCCTCCGGTAATCACAATGCCGGCAGGCAGGTGTTCAAAGCCGGATTTTAGTATTTGTTGATGCACCAAAGCAATAATTTCGCTCATGCGCGCTTCGATGATGAGTGCCAGATTTTTCACTGAAATCTCTTTGGGGGCGCGGTTGCGAATGCCGGGAATCGATACTACCTCGTTTTCGCTGGCTTCTTCCGAGATGGCTTTGCCGAAGCGTATCTTCAACAACTCGGCTTGGTTTCGCATTACATTGCAGCCTTGGCGAATGTCTTCGGTAATGATGGCTCCACCAAAAGGAATCACGGCTGTATGGCGGATGATGCCGTCATAAAAAACGGCGAGGTCGGTAGTGCCCCCACCGATATCGACCAAAGCCACGCCCGCTTCTTTTTCCTCGTCAGCAAGCACCGCCATGCTTGAGGCCACTGGTTCCAAGATGAGGTTTTCTATTTCAAGTCCGGCTTTTTGTACGCAGCGCCGTATGTTGTTGATGGCAGTAGTTTGTGCCGTAATGATGTGAAAGTTGGCTTCGAGTTTCACTCCCGACATACCTACGGGCTCTTTGATGCCCACCTCGTGGTCTACGATAAAATCTTGTGGCATGACATGAATGATTTCGGTGCCGGGAGGCGTGGGAATCTTGTACATGTCATTGATAAGACGGTTGACGTCTTCTGCCGAGATTTCGTCTTGGGTGGATTCTCGGGTGATGCTGCCGCGCTGTCGAATGCTTTTGATGTGCTGCCCGGCAATGCCCACATTCACAACGCGGATGTTGATGCCCGATTGCTTCTCTGCTTCTTGGATGGCTTGGGTAATGGCATAGACGGTCTTGTCTATGTTGGCAACAAAACCACGGATGACGCCTTCGGAAGGCGCTTTGCCCATACCCAAGATTTCTACTTTGCCGTACTTGTCTTTGCGCCCAACCAGCGCGCATATTTTAGTACTTCCGATGTCTAAGCCTACAACGATTTTATCTTTTGACATAATGCTCTTTATTCACAAATGATTTGACGTTCAAACCTGATATCTACTTTGCGATAGCGATACCACCCTTGAATGGGAAGTATAGTATCGTATAAAATTTTGAGTTTTGCAAATATATTACTTATGTCTTTTATATTTCCTACATGAATGGCTTGCCCGCCTATTTGGGGATAGAGCCAAACATCCTGTTTTTTGTCTATATGCACTTGACTGATGCAAGCTTGCCAGAAAGGATGAGTATGAATAAATTGCATGAGGGCAAGGAGCTGGGCATCGTTTTCGTATTTTTCCGCTTGGGGAGGCTGCTCTTCTCCTTCGCGTGTAATAACTGGCACGCGGGGGGTATAGCGTGAATTGAAGGGTATGATTTTACCCTCTATGCTCCAATAATAGTCTTTGCCAACGGGATTGTAAAAGCGGGCGATAGGTTCTACCATATGCACTTCCACAAAGAGATTACCTGCTAAGTCGCGGTATATATTGCATGCTTCCACATAAGGGTTGCTCTTTACCTGTTCTTCCAGCTGTTTCAAACTCAGGTTTTTATATTTTTCTCCAAGCAGAAAAATGCCCCCTTTACGGTTCAGCAATTCTCGAATATCTTCTTCGGTGAGGAAGGTGCCGTCTTGGATTTTGGGAAAGAAACGAACGACGACCTTTTGACAGCTCTGCTCATCATAGTTTTTGCTGATGGCGGCTATCAGAAGACTCATTCCCAAGAAGGTGAGCAACCACTGCACCCAAGGCTTAAGCCTACGCTTGCTCATGTTCGAGTGTTTTAAGCAAATTTAAAAAATTTGGCAAATGTTGTTCTATGTTGCCGGCGCCCATTACTATTATGGTTAGAGGCGGGGTGGCTTGGGGCAGCCATTCCTCAAAGACTGCTTCTATAGATTCGGTGGGAGCTACTACCCGGGCACTCACCGGGCAATATCGGGCAATCAGCCGACTGTCGACCCCCTCAATAGGGGTTTCGCGTGCCGGATATATCGGCGTAAGCATCACTTGGTCGGCAAGCCCCAAGGCTTTGCCGAAGGCAGCTGCGAAGTCGCGGGTGCGTGTATAAAGATGTGGTTGAAAGACTGCCAGCAGCTGCCGTTGAGGGTATAGCGCCCGCATGGTTCGTAAGGTATTTTCTATTTCAGTAGGGTGGTGTGCATAATCATCTACAAGCACATACTGCGGGGAGCGATACCATATTTCAGAACGGCGTTTTACACCCTGAAAAGAAGAAAGTGCATCGATAATGGAAGCGGGGGCAATGCCTATCTGCTGGGCAACGGCAAAAGCAGCTGTGGCATTCAGGGCATTGTGTTCGCCGGGAACCAGCAAGCGCAGGGTGTGCTGCTCTTGGGTGGAAATGTTCAAGTCGAAATAAAGCTGCTCATTTTCATAGCGCAGCTCCTTTATGCTATATTGACAATGGAGCGACGTCCCGTAGCGCAGTGTGTGTAAGCCTTGCGGAGGACGCGCACTTACACCCTCGTGTGCAATAAGGGTGCCCTTGTCTTGTATATTTTTGAGGAAAGCCTCAAAAGAGTCAATAATGGCTTGTTCGCTACCGTATATATCCAAATGGTCTGCTTCTATGTTTGTAACTACTGCCAGCGTAGGATGTAAGTGCAAAAAAGAACGGTCATATTCGTCTGCTTCGGCTACAATCCATGCATCGGCGGCTTGCGAAAGCAGCAGGTTGTTTTGGTAGTTGCGCATGATGCCCCCGACAAAGGCAGTTACAGGCACCTCCGTTTGTTTTAAGATATGGGCAATCATAGCGGTGGTCGTGGTTTTGCCATGCGTGCCTGCCACGGCAATGAGACGCTTCGAACGGCTGATAAGCCCCAACAAAGCAGCTCGTTTGATGATGTCGAAACCGTGCGTACGGAAGTACTGAAGTTGAGGGTGCTCTTGTGGGATAGCGGGCGTGTAAACTGCCAGCACCTTACTGCTATTGCGAAAGTCTATGGGAATATGTTCTGCATCGTCTGAATACGTGACGGGAATGCCTTGGCTTTCAAGCATGCAGCTAACTGCCGAAGGGGTGCGATCATAACCAGCCACATGCATGCCTTGGCTTTGGCACCACTGGGCAAGCGCGCTCATGCCAATGCCTCCAATGCCTAAAAAGTACACATGGGTATATTCTTCGAGCGGTTTCATGAAATAAGGGGTCATTAGTTTCATGGTAACAAAGGTACATTTTTTGTCCTTCAAATTTAGAAACCCATGACCGTGTCAACTTTATTCTTGCACTCTCGTATTTAAGGGAGGCTTTGCCCAAGAGTGGTAGAGCCGTATTCTTTTGGCATTATATGTTTTGTTAAATTTGTTTTACTTTCGTCTGATGTGTTGTTAAAACAAATAAAGCCTATGCAAACTAAGAAGCTTCCTCTACATGCCATTGAGCGCATTTCGGTCAAGGAAAAAGAACGCTTTCAGGAAATGTTTTTGAAGCCGTGCAAGCCATGCGTTTTCACAGACCTGAGCCGTGATTGGCCTGCCTATACCAAGTGGACCTATGATTACTTCAAACAGCTGGCAGGGCATGTGATGGTGGATTTGTACAACAACTTGCCGGCTGCCCCTGACAAAAGTTGCATGGCGCCGGATGCCCGCATGACCTTCGGCGAGTATTTGGATTTGATTGAACGCGAACCCACCGACCTACGTATTTTTCTGTTCAATTTGATGAAATATGCGCCACAGCTGAAAGAAGACTACCGAGTGCCAGACGTAGCAACGGGCTTTCTCAAAGAGTTACCCTTCCTTTTCTTTGGTGGCACAGGCTCTATTGTACACATGCACTACGATATTGATATGTCGCATGTGTTTTTGACACAGTTTAAAGGGGTGAAGCGGGTAGTGCTTTTTGCCCCAGAGTACACTCCTTTTTTGTATCATCTGCCGTTTACTGTACAGTCATACGTCAATGTAAATGAACCAGATTTTGAGCAATATCCAGCTTTGCGTTATGTGCAAGGCTATGAGTGTTATTTGGAATATGGCGACACACTCTTCATCCCCGCTGGTTATTGGCATTACATTGAATATGTAGAAGGGGGCTTCGGCATGAGTTTGCGCGCCTTGAACCCCTCGTGGATAAAACGTTTAGAAGGAGCAGCCAACTTATTTGTCAAAATGCCTTTGGATAACTTCCTGCGCAAATATTTTACACAGACATGGTACAAGTACAAGCACCGTAAAGCTTTTGAGCGTGCAGAAAAAGCTATGAAGCAGTACTCGACACAAGCGATTTGATGCACTGCACGATGTGCTGTGTGGCATTGGGGCGTGCCATCTGCCTGATATTTTCGCTTAGAAGGGCTTGCTCTGCTGGTGAATGAAGCAGCGCAAGCGCATCGCTGACCAAAAAAGCGGGGGCTTGCGCTTCGCTCACCATCTTGGCGGCTTGGCGCTGCACCAATGCCATGGCGTTTTTTGTTTGGTGGTCTTCAGCCACATAGGGTGAAGGAACCAAAATAGCGGGCTTGCCTACCACACAAAGCTCGGAGATAGAAAGTGCGCCAGCTCGAGAAATAATCACGTGGGCAGTGCTGTACACATAATCCATGCGCTCAATGAAAGCGGTAGGGTGTACCCATTCGCCTGCTTGCTGTTCTTCTACTGCTTGACGGGCTTTTTCTATGAAGTGTTTGCCTGTTTGCCAAATCACTTGAATGCCATTGTCGGCAAAGCGGCGAATCTGCGCACAAATGCTTTCGTTGATGACGCGTGCACCTAAACTGCCACCCATCACCAAGAGTACGGGGGCGTTGGCTTTGAGTCCTAAGGCTTGTAGCGCTTCGGCGCGTGTAGGCAGCTGCAAAATATCCTTTCGCACGGGGTTACCGGTGTAAACCACCTTATCGGCAGGAAAGAACTGCTCCATGCCGGGATAGGCTACACATATTTTATGGGCATACTTTCCCAGCCAGCGGTTGGTAAGCCCGGCATAAGAGTTTTGCTCTTGAATGAGGGTAGGTACCCCCGCTCCGATAGCAGCCAGCAGCGTAGGGGCGCTGGCATAGCCCCCCACGCCAATGACCACCTCCGGTTTCTTTTCGGCAATGATTTGCTGCGCACGTCGGTAACTCTTCCATAGCTTGACTGGTACCTGCAGGTTGCGCAAGGTCAAGCTGCGTTGAATACCTACGATGTCGAGTCCCTCAATAGGATAGCCGGCTTTGGGGACTCGCTCCATTTCCATGCGATTTTTTGCGCCGATAAACAATATATCGACCGAAGGAAATTGTTCTTTGAGTGCATCGGCTATTGCCAGTGCAGGGAATATGTGCCCTCCGGTGCCGCCTCCGCTGATGATGACTCGTTTCATAGAGCATTGAAAAATGAAAGGGCTTGTTGATAATCTTTTTGGATTTGGTTTTGTAAGCTCTCTAAGCTATCAAACTTTTGGTCGTCGCGTAGCTTTTTAAGAAACTCTACCCGAAGGCTGCTTTGGTAAAGCTCGCCGGCAAAATCTAATAAAAAGACTTCTATATTGGGGCGCTCTTGTTGCTTGCTCAAGGTGGGGCGGTTGCCTATGTAAACGAGTGCCTGTTTGCGCTCGAAATGCTCACCATAGGCATAGGCGGCATAGATGCCAGCTGCCGGAATGAGCTTATAGCTTGCTTCTATTTTCAAGTTGGCAGTAGGAAAACCTAAGGTGCGCCCTATTTTGTCGCCATGTACTACGGTGCCGTGCAAGGTATAGGCATAGCCCAACAGTTGGTTGGCAAGTTCGATGTTGCCTTCTTTTAGGGCACGGCGTATTTTGGTAGAGCTCACCGTGAGGTCATCTATTTCTTGTGCGGGTATTTCTTCCACCTCAAAGCCGTAGCGTGGCGCCAGCTGTCGCAATAAATGAATGTCGCCTTGGCGTTGGTAGCCAAAATGATGGTCATAGCCAATCACGATGAGACCGGCATGCACCCCGCGCACATAAATTTTTTCTATGTATTCCTCTGGCATTAGGCGGGCAAAATCTTCGGTAAAGGGCAATACGATGAGGGCGTCGATGCCTTCTTGGCGGATACGCTCTGTTTTTTCTTCTATAGTATTGAGCAGTTCCACTTCTTGCCCCAATACCATGCGAGGGTGGGGCCAGAAGGTAATCACCACCGCTTCGGTGTTTCGCTCTTGTGCTGCTTTGCGCAGGCGTGCCATGATACGGCGATGCCCTTGGTGTACCCCGTCAAAAGTGCCGGTCGTTACCACTGTAGGGCGCGCAGGTTGATAATCGTGTAAGTTATGATAAACTCTCATGCTTGCTTTTGTACTGCTTCACATATTGTGCTGGTGAAAGGGCGTGCGTTAGTTCGTAGCTGCCGATGCGTGTGCGTCGCAGGGCAGTCAGGCAGCCTCCAACGCCTAAGGCTTTGCCCAAGTCGTGGGCAAGACTACGGATATAGGTACCCTTGCTACATACAATGCGTACATACAAGTGGGGCGGATTCCATGCCGAAATCTCGAAGACATGGATGTGCGTAGGGCGTAGCTCTACCTCCTCTGCTTTGCCTTGGCGTGCCAGCTCGTAGAGGCGCTTGCCCTGCCGTTTGATGGCAGAATATAGCGGCGGGCGTTGCATGATTTCCCCTGTGAAGTGCGCATCGATGCACTGCTGTATGTCGCTTTCTCTTAATGCCTGTACTTGCTCAAAGGGAGCGGTATAGGTTGCTTCTGTTTCAAGGTCATATGAGGGAGTTTCAGCGCCCAGCAAAAAGATGGCTTTGTACTCCTTCTCCATGCCCTGCAGCTGTTGTATTTGCTTGGTTTTTTTGCCAGTACACACAATCAACAAGCCTGTAGCCAGCGGGTCAAGGGTACCCGCATGCCCTGCTTTTTTTATCTTCAAACGGCGCTTGAGATAGTTTACCGCATCAAAAGAGGTCCAGCCGTAGGGTTTGTCTATTAGTATGATGTCGCCCGCTTGTGATGTGTTGGTCATGCCATCTGTACGTCTATGCCCAAAAGAAGTAAAATAAGAAGAATGCTACCCAAAAAAATACGGTAATAACCGAATATCTTAAAGCCGTGTTTGCCTACATAGGTAATAAATGTTTTCACGGCAATCATGGCTACGATGAAAGCCACCACGTTGCCTATCAGAAGCAATTGCCACTCTTGGGCAGAGAGTGCAATGGCACCGCTTTTATAGAAATCTTTGAAGAGCTTGTATGCCGATGCGGCAAACATGGTAGGCACCGCTAAGAAAAAAGAGAATTCGGCTGCGGTGATGCGGTTCAGTCTTTGCGCCAAGCCGCCAATGATGGTGGCTGCCGAGCGAGAAACGCCCGGTATCATGGCAATACATTGAAAACAACCGATAATGAACGACTCTCGGAAACCCACTTCTTTGCTTGCGTTGGCTGCCGATGCGGGAAGCCATTCGTCTATTTTTACCAGCACCCAGCCGCCCACAATCAGCGCAACACTGACTACCCATACATTTTCGAGCAAGGCGTCGATGTAGTCGCCGGCAAGCACACCCACCACTATCGCCGGCAGCATGCCCACCACCAACTTGAAATAAAAGTCGAAGCTCTTGAAAAAACGCTTGTAATAAAGCACTACTACCGACAGTATGGCGCCAAATTGAATATTCACATTGAAAAACTTCACAAAGTCATTGCCGGCAATGTCCAGAAAGGTAGAAACAATGATGAGGTGCCCAGTGGACGAAATAGGCAAAAACTCAGTAAGCCCTTCTACGATGGCAAGCAATATGGCTTCCCAAAAGTTCATGTTGGTGAGTATTTGGATTTAACAAAACGATTAAGCCTCGGGACTTCCTTTTTTCTTGTAAAAAAGAGCAACAAACACCATCATGAAGCCCAAAAAGCTTACTATGGGACCTAAAGTAAGCCCCAAGAAACCAAAGCCGAAAGGCTCGTTGTCGAGCAACATAAGTATGTAGCCCAAAGCTATGATAAGCACGCTGACAATCAATAGTATGTAATTCTGTTTGCCAAATACGCTTGGCGGTGTGTTAGATGGGTTCTGGGTATTTTTCATGGCTTTTTGTTTTGACCACAAAGAAACAATTATTTTGGGGGAATGCCAAGCAAGCCGACCCTCTATGATGCATCTGATAAACATAAGCCTGAACAACTTTAAAAACTATGCCTTTTTGACATTAGACTTTCACGAAAAGCTGAATGTGTTTGTAGGGCAGAATGGAGCAGGCAAAACCAATCTGTTGGAAGCTATTTATTGGTTGCTTACGGGCAAAAGCATGTTGGGGCACGGCGAGCGTTATGCCATCCGTTATGGCTGTGATGGTTGGGAGGTCGAAGGCGATATTCGTCAGACGGGAAGAAGCAGCCGCCTGCGCTGTGCTTTTTATCCGAAGCAAGACCGTAAAGCCATATTCATAGACGGTAGCCGCATGGAGCGTCTTTTGGATTACTACGGTCGCTTTCCGGTGGTGAGCTTTACGCCCAACGACATAGATTTGATACGGGAAGCCGCCGAGCAACGTCGTCGCACGATGGATGCTTTTTTTTCGCAGCTGTCGCAAGAATACGCCCTTCATTTGATGCAATACCACGCACTGCTGAAACGCCGTAATGCTTTGCTCAAAGAGAGGCGCGAAGGAAGAGCGCTCGACCAAGCCTTGCTCGAGGTTTTTAATATGCGTTTGGAGCAAGAGGCTTATCCCCTGTATGAACTGCGTAGCCGTTTTACCGGGGAGTTGCGCCCTTTGGTTGCGCGCTATTATGAGCAGCTTTCCGGAGGCAAAGAGCAGATTGACATAGTGTATCGTTCGCAGCTGCACGAAGCTTCTCTACAACAATTGTGGCAAGAGAGTTTGTCCATAGACCTTAAAATGGGTTTTACATCCAATGGCATTCATCGCGACGACTGGAGCCTGCTGCTGAACGATGTGCCCATGAAATGGAGCGGCTCACAAGGGCAGCGAAAGACTTTTCTAGTGGCTTTGAAGCTTGCCATGAGTGATTTGCTTTTTCTGAGAAAACAACAAAACCCGCTTTTGTTACTTGATGACATTTTTGATAAATTGGACGCTGAGAGAGTAGCGGCATTGTTGCAACTTGTACAGCAACAACACTTTGGACAGGTGTTTATTACAGATACCAGTCAGGAGCGTATGCAACGCCTGCTGAATGAAAGTAAACTGCCCGCTGCCCTCTTCAAAGTAAAACAAGGAGAAGTACTTCAACTATGAGAGACAAACACAGAATAGCCCACCAAAAGCCGCTGAGTTTTAGCGAGGTGCTGGCACATATGATAGAACAACACCAAGCCAAACATCGCTTCTATGACATGCGTATAGGCGATATGTGGGCGCAGCTGCTGGGTCCTAACGTGGCGGAGCAAACCGAAAAAATCTATTTGCGTGGCGATACCCTCTATGTGTACTTGCGGTCGCCTGTATTAAAAAACCAGCTTCTTTTTGCCAGAGACAAAATAAAAGAACGATTAAACGCCCAAATGAAACGAGAAGTGATAAAAAAAATAGTACTTTGTTAAACGGCTAAAACCAAGATTTGAGATAGCAGGCTATTGGAGAAAAGCACTTATGGAAAACATAGAAAAACCGGAAATTGAAATTGCCCAGTTGCGCCGTCTTATCGAAGTAATAAAGAAGCGCTATGACTACGATTTCAGTAACTACGCCATGTCTTCTTTCCGGCGTCGCGTGCAGCGCTTCATCGAGTTGTTTCGTATGGAAAACATGGAAGAGCTCATCCGCAAGCTGGAATTGGACAAGCACTTTTTCAAAACCTTCCTTTCCGAGATTACCGTGAACGTCACGGAGATGTTTCGAGACCCTTCCTTTTGGGTGGAGCTGCGCGATGAGATTGTGCCCAGCATCTTGATGAATAAAAAAGAGTTCCGTGTGTGGCATGCCGGCTGCTCTTCGGGCGAGGAAATCTTATCTATGGCTATCTTGCTCGACGAAATGGACGTGCTCGACCAAGTAGAAATAGTAGCTACCGACATCGACTACAGCATCTTGGCAAAGGCGCAGGAAGCCACCTATAACCTGCGCAATATGGAAGACGTAAACAGAAAAAATTACCAGCGCTTTTTGGGTAAACGTAGCCTTGAGCACTATTATACGGTGCAAGATGGCAAAGCAGTGATGGATAAAAGACTGCTTCGTAATGTGCAGTTTGTGGAGCACAATTTAGTGAACGGAGAGAAAATCGGTGTGTTTGACCTCATCCTTTGCCGCAATGTGATGATTTATTTTAATCAAACATTGCAGAATGAAGTGCTGAAGCTGTTTCACGCCAGCTTGCCCCGTTATGGCTATTTGGCTATTGGTTCCAAAGAGTCGCTCATATGGTGTGAATATGCCAACAAATTTATTGTTGTCAACAACAACGAAAAGATTTACAAAAAAATAAGAGATTAAGCGCTTTATTGTCTTAATGCCTTTTGATTGCATGGCTCGTTTCGATCATATAAGTTCTAAATACAAGTTGATTGTCATAGGAGGTTCGGCAGGGAGCTTTCAGGTGGTTTCGCACATCTTGCAGGCACTTCCCGATGACTTCTCTCTACCCATCGTGATGTGCTTGCATCGCTTGAAAGACGTAAGAGAAGGCTTTACCGAGGCGCTTTCGTTAAAAACCAACAAAGCAGTAGTTGAACCGCTCGATAAAGAACTTATCAAAAAGGGTACGATTTATCTGGCACCGGCTAACTACCACTTGTGCATAGAGTTAGGGCAAACTTTTTCGCTTTCTACCGAAGAAACTGTCAATAATTCGCGTCCCTCTATCGACCTGTTGTTTGAAACAGCCGCTTATGCCTATCGCGAAAAGCTTATCGGTATTCTGTTGTCGGGGGCTAACCGTGATGGGGCATGGGGCATGAAAAAAATACATGATCGCGGGGGGCTCACCATCGTGCAGGAACCCTCAGAGTGTTTGATAGATACTATGCCTGTCGCAGCCATGCAAGCCACCAAAATAGATTATGTGTTGCGAAGTGAGCAGATAATTGATTTTTTACATAAATTACATAAGCAATACGCTTAAAAAACACGCCATTGTCCATGAAGAACCTATACAAAATAGCAGCTATCCTTTTTATGTTGGCTTTTTTGGTGGGGGTTGGCTTCCTTGTCAATGACCTCACTGTTTTGCAGGATAGGCTGGCAGTAGCTCTGGATTTGAAAGATTTGGCACAAAGACAAAAGATGGAACCTGTTCTTTGGCAGCTGGTTTTGCATATAGCACTTACCATTGGCGCTGCACTGCTAACCATTTTCTTTTTGATGCTGAATGCCAGTAGAGCCAAAATTGTAGTTGCCCGTCAAGTAGAAGAAGAAATAACACGGAATAAACAAGAAAAAGAAGCGGTGCTTGAGGATGCTGCCACAGCCATGCGCCGTGAAATAGAAGAAAAGGCAGCGCGTATTCGTGCCATTATCAGTGCCAAAGCCGGCAGCGATGACTTTTATACCCAAGTATTGGCTGCAATAGCCGAAGCCGTAGAGGCAAGTCAAGGCATACTTTATCTGAGCAAATGGCGTGAGGGTGTGCAATACCTCGAATTGCAAGCCGGTTATGCTTATTATGCTTCTGAAGGACTGCCCCAGACTTTTGAAATAGGAGAAGGCTTCATCGGGCAGGCTGTCAAAGACAAAAGAACACTTGTGTTTAATGAACTGCCGGAAGGTTATATCTCGGTGCCGGTTGTATCTGGGCTGGGCAAAGGGGCGCCCAAAAGCCTCTTGATTGCCCCCATGCTCGACAGCGACAAGAAAATTTTAGGTGCCGTTGAGCTGGCAAGCTTTAGGAATTTTACAGAAAAAGATAAATTACTGGTCGAAGAAGCGATGGCGTTGTTGGCGTCGCACATGCTTTTGCTAGCAACAAGCGCCAACAATGAGGAATAAAGAAAAGCAATGCGGATAATGAAAACGCGGAAAAACATAAGCTTAGGACTAAAAATTACAGCCGTAGTGCTGTTGGTGGCTCTTTTGGCAGTGGGCTCGGTGAGCTACTTTGCCTTTCAAGAAAGCAAAGCAACTTTTAGAAAAAGTGCCATAGAGTCATTGCATGCGTTCTCTGCCCTCAAGGTGGAAAAAATCAACCTCTTTGCCGATGAAATAGAGCGGGGCTTATCTATAGGTACGCGCCTGAATGCTGCTAAACGCCGCATCTTGTTCGACGAGACCGACGAGCAAAACATTACCCCTGACTTTGCCGAAAGACCTGATGCCCCTTTTGCTCCGGAAAATAACGATGCCGACCTCTTGCCAGACACCCCAGTTTCTGCAGAAGAAAACCAGCCTCAGTTCGGTAAACAAGGCAATCAAAACGCTTTGCCGGATATTGACCCCTTGACTTTCTTCCTTACGCCCGAAGCTGAGCTGGATAGTGCCATCGTGATTCTGCGTAAGGTGTATGACCTACACAACGTTTATCTCTTGAACGAAGACCAGCAGGTGAAATACATAGCTGACAAGCGGGCAAGCATACAAGAAGAAAACAAGAAATTCAAAGCACCCGTCGTAGAACCCAACTTCCTTGAAGCAAGTCGCGAATCCGTGCATTTTAGCAAGGTCTTTTTGCAAGACAACGTGCCTTATCTGTTGGCGGCAGCGCCCGTAATAGACCGCCAAGAGCGCATCGGCTATTTGGTGTTTGAAATTGAGTTTGAACGTATTGACCGCTTAGTGAACGACCGCATTGGCTTGGGCAACAGCGGCGAAGTGCTACTGGTACAACTGCAGGGGGCAAATGCCGTTTATGTGCTCAACAAGCGCCCTCTGTTGCAACAAAAAGACCCCATCAAAAGCATGAATCTGGCTCAGATGGGCACCCTCGATGCCCTGGATATTCCTTTGGCAGTGCGTAAGGCATTGGCGGGTGAAAAAGCAGAGTTGGAAGAGACTGATGACCTGGGCAAAGAAGTATTGGTAGTTACCGACTACCTGCCCCAGTTGAATTGGGGAGTTATTGTTAAAATAGACACTGCTGAGGCGTATGCGCCCGCCTTTGGCTTGCTTAAACGTTTCCTGCTTTCAGCAGCTATCACCCTGTTGGTGGCGTTGCTGATTGGGCTTATCTTCTCTCAATTCTTTGTTCAGTCTTTGGGCATTTTGCGCGATGCCATCGCTTCTTTGGCAAAGGGGCGTCTGCCGGCTTCTATCGAAGTCGATTCAAAAGACGAAGTCGGAGAGATGGCGGCTTACCTCAATCGCTTGGTTATGAACCTGCGCAGTATGGCAAACTTTGCCTCTCGTATCGGTAAGCAAGACTTTGACGTGGATTTTAAGCCGGCAAGCGAAGACGACGTCTTGGCGACCGCCTTGCTTAGTATGCGCGACAGCATTGTGTCGTCGGCACGCGAAGAGGATGAAAAACGCTGGATTGTAGAAGGTGTCAAGGAAGTGGGTGATATTCTGCGTGCGCGTAACGACCTCAAAGAGATGGGCGAAGAGCTGCTGGCGTATGTGGTGCAAAGAGTGGGAGCCGTGCAGGGAGCTTTTTATGTGATGAATGAAAGCGAGAAGGAAGAAGGAGTAAGTTATCTGGAAATGTATGCCAGCTACGCTTACAATAAAAAGAAATACTTGGAAGCCCGTTTCAAAGTAGCGCGCAAATATGCCGAAGGCTTGGTCGGGCAAGCTGCCATCGAGCGGGATATGATTCGCCGTACCGAAATACCCGAAGACTACCTGACCATCACTTCCGGTTTGTTGGGCGAACAGCGCCCCCGAAGCCTGCTTATCATGCCTCTGATTACCAATGAAACTGAGGTGATGGGCTGCTTGGAACTGGCTTCGCTACAACCCTTCGAAGAAGACGGGCGCGAGGTGAAGTTTGTGCAGGAAATCAGTGGTATCATTGCCCGTACTATCTTCAACATCAAAACCGCCGAAAAAGAAGCCAAGCTCTTAGCCGAAACTACCCAGCTGAACATAGAGCTTCAGGCACGGCAAAAGGAGCTCGAAAAAATAGCGAAGGACTTGCAGGAAAAAAGCCGTGAGCTGCAAAAAACAGTAGAACAGCTCGAACTCGAAAAGCAAGCTGTGCAAAACGAGCAACGAAAAACACAAATCCTACTTGAAAATGCTTCTGAGGTAATTATCATCTACGACGAAACCATTCATATACGCTATATCAGCCCTTCGGTAAGCCGAATCCTTGGTTATAGTGTAGAGGAAATGGTAGGAATCAACGATGTAGTGTACGTAGAAGACGAGTGGAAAGAGTCTTATCGTCGCATGTTTGAAGAACTGAAACAGTACCCCGATGAGCAGATAACCATTCAAATGGAATACCGCAAGAAGAATGGCGAAGCCATTTGGGTAGAGGCAACCGGTACCAACCTCTTGCAAGACCCCGTCATCAAAGGTATTGTAGTGAACATGCGTGACATCACCGAGCGCAAGCGCGCCGAGCGTGAAGAGCGGATGCGCTCACAGATGCAGGCTCTTTCCGAAAACTCGCCCGATTTGATTATGCGTCTCAACCCCGAAGGGGTCATTTACTATATCAACCCCACTATTGAAAACTATACCGGAAAATCGAAAGAAGAATACCTGCAAAAGGTATTGAACAATGAGTTACTGCCCGAAGAAGTGGTGCGCCAGATGTACCGTGTGCTTGAAGGAGTGAGTGCCCGCCGCGAAAAGATAACGCTCGAAATAGAGTTCCCTTCTGTGTTGGGCAACCGGGTCATGCAGCTCAATGCCATACCGGAATTTGGTGAAGACAACGAACTGGAGTCTATTTTGGTGGTGCTGCACGACATCACCGTGATGAAAGAATATCAATTCGAAATTGAAACAGCTAATAAGAAGGTAACCGATAGCATCAACTACGCAAAACGTATCCAAGATGCCATCATGCCCGATACCGAAATCTTGCGTTCTTACTTTGCAGACTCTTTCGTTATCTTTAAACCTCGCGACGTAGTCAGTGGCGATTTCCCGTGGATTGTGCGTAAAGATGACTTTGTGTATGTGGCAGCCGCCGACTGTACCGGTCACGGGGTACCTGGCGCTTTGGTGTCGCTCATCGGTTATTTTCTGATGAACAACATCATCGATACCCGTAGCGATATTTTACCCAATGATTTTTTGGACTTGCTTGACAAAGAAATGACGCACACTTTGCGTCAGGACCGTGAGGATAGCGTAACCCGTGACGGCATGGACGTAGCCTTGGCTCGTATCGACCTGAAAAACAAGAAAATTTTGTATGCAGGAGCGCACCGTCCGCTTTACTATCTCTATCCTTCCGATGAAAAAGTACAGGAGATTAAAGGCGATAAGATGCCCATTGGCGGCGGACAGTTCCACGATCGCGAGAAGTTCTCGCTACATGAGCTGGAGATAAAAGAAGGACTGAGCATCTATCTGTTTTCTGATGGTATGCCCGACCAATTTGGAGGACCGCAAAACCGGAAGTTTTCTTCCAAACGCATCCGTGACATTATTTTGGAACATAGACAGGAGGCGATGGATAAGATAGCCCTGGCACTGGATACTGACTTCATGGAGTGGATGGGCGATAAAAAGCAGACCGATGACATCTTGTTTATAGGTATTCGCTTCTGATATTCAAATATTTGGAGTAAAAAACATATATAATTTTGCTTTTATGTATAAATTTAGTGGAAATTTAATTTTATTTTGTTAATCTTTACAATTAACTAAAACGAGCATTTGGCTATGAAATATGTTTTTGACTTACACAAGACTATGTTGGCACACAACCTCATATTGGTATATGAGGGAGAGTTTACGCAAGAAATCACCAAATCTATTCTGGCTATGGCAGAACGAAATATGGATGCCATTGGCGAGAGCTCTGGGGTGAAGCGCAAGGTTTTCAATGTGATGGTGGAATGCTTGCAAAACATAGTGAAACATGCCGAAGATCTGAATGAAAGAGGAGAAGATGGTTTGCGCAATAATGCCATCTTCCTTCTGGGCAAAAGCGTTTCTCAATATTTGATTAATTCGGGAAACCCCGTGCGCAATGAATCTATAGAGTTTATCTCGAGTAAAATTGACCAAGTAAATGCCTTGGATAAAGAAGGTCTCAAGGAGTTGTATAAAGAGGTAATTAAAAAAGGCGAAATATCCGAAAAAGGAGGTGCTGGTTTGGGCTTTATCGATATGGCGCGCAAGTCTGGTCAAAAACTCGAATACTCATTCGAGCCCATCAACGATGAGTTTTCCTTCTTTTCACTGCAAATTACTGTTCCAAGAGAAGAATAATTCCATCTAACTTTTTATAATTTTGTAATCCACAAAATAACTGAAGGACATATGAACATCATCAGCTTAGAAGGAAAAGAGGATACCCCCAAAGTGATTTTGGATAAAGACAACGGCGTGTTTGAAATTTCGGGACGTTCTCTGCCTGAGGATGCACGCGAGTTCTATCGCCCTATCATCGAATGGTTGCAGCAGTATGCCTCTAACCCCAACCCTGAAACCGTATTTAACTTTAAACTCGAATACTTCAATACTGCTTCTTCCAAACTATTGTTAGATGTGCTGCAAACCTTGGAGAATATTCCTAATGCCAAGGTAGTTTGGTATCACCTTGAAGAGGATGAAGATATGGAGGAAGCAGGCAAAGAGTTTGAAGATATGGTCAATGTAGAATTTGAATTTAGAGTATTGGCAGACTAACCCATTGCCAGCTTGGCGCCCGAGAGCATAGAACCAACCAGCAACATATGAGTGAAAATGTATTAGAGGCTTTAGCAAAGCTATTTGCTATTACCACCATGCAAGATGGTGGCACCTCTGACAAAGAGCGTGCCTATGTAGAGGACTATTTTCAACGGGTTCTGGACAAAGCTTCGGTGCCCAAGTATCTTGAAATTTATGAAGAAGTAGGTCAGGAGTTTAAAGAAATCATAGAAAAAGCCAAGCAAAAGGAATACGAACAACTGGGTGATAAAGAAGAGGGAGTACTCACCGAGAAGATTGAAAAAGTTGTAGAAGACAAGGTGTTCATGCGCTTCTCGGTGCGTGCTTTGAAAATGTGTAAGCAAATCAATGAAAACCTTGACCTTCAGCAGAAGGTCTATGCCTTGATTCGCATGTTCGAACTGGTCGCCTGTGATAACAACCTCAGCGCCAAGCGCATGGAGGTGATAGACACGGCGGCATCGGCACTACAGCTGCATGAATATTTTGACCTCATCAAAGACTTCGTGCTGGGAAACTTGGAAGACCTTCTTTTGCATGAAGAGGTGCTTATTATCGCTTCCGATTTTTATCCTACAAACGAACAACTGGCAAAGCATCTTTCGCCTGAAAAAGGCTTGAAAGGTGCTTTGGTTTTTCTGCGTATTCCCGAAGTTGACATTTTCTTTGTGCGTTATATTCCCGACAAAGAGGGCGACCATGAGGTGGTTCGTCTCGATACTACAGAAATCACACCGAACGTCGTAGAAGTATTTGCCCGGGGCAGTATTATCCGCACACAGCTGGAAGTAGTCTATTACAGTGAGGTGGTGAGTGGCTTTATGGGTAAAAACATAAAGCCTATCTCTTTTGAAGCCATCGACCTCGAGTTCCGTTTCAAAAATGGCAACATCGGGGTGCGCAACGTCAACCTAAAAGAAGGAGCTGGGCGCCTGATTGCCATCATGGGAGCCAGCGGAGCAGGAAAAACCACCCTCCTGAATGTGCTCTCCGGCTTGGAAAAGCCCTACAAGGGCAAGGTACTTCTCAATGGAGTGGATATACACGACGAGCAGGACAAGCAGCGCATCGAAGGGGTGATTGGCTATGTGGCGCAAGATGACCTCTTGATTGAAGAGCTAACTGTATATCAAAACCTGTACTACAGCACCAAACTCTGTTTTAAAGACCTGAGCGAGCAGCAACTGCACGAGCGGGTCATGAATACGCTTGCCAATTTGGGTTTGGAGCATATCAAAGATTTGAAGGTAGGTTCGGTATTACAAAAAACTATCAGTGGCGGACAGCGCAAGCGTCTTAATATTGCCCTCGAACTTATTCGAGAGCCTTCTGTGCTCTTTCTCGACGAACCTACTTCCGGCTTGTCTTCGCGTGACTCTGAAAATGTCATGGACCTGCTCAAAGAGCTTTCCTTGAAGGGAAAACTCATTTTTATTGTCATTCACCAGCCCTCTTCCGAAATCTTTAAAATGTTTGATAAGCTCCTGATATTAGATACAGGAGGTTATCCCGTTTACTATGGCAACCCCATAGAAGCCATCAGCTATTTTCGCCGTAAAGCACAGTATCCACGTGCCGACGAGCCGGCTTGCGAGCGATGTGCCAATACCAAGCCCGAAGAGATTTTTGATATCATAGAAGAGCGGGTGGTAACTGAAAAGGGGGTTTATACCAACAAGCGCAAGCGTACCCCCGAGCAATGGCACGAAGAGTATTTGAAAGAATTTGGCGACAGAGCTGAGTTGGTAGAGCGGGTCAACGAGCCACTGCCCAAAGCCCTCAATCTGCCCGGTAAAGTACGGCAGACAATAATTTTAGCTACCCGAGACTTCCTATCAAAGGTAAGCAACCGGCAATATGTAGCCATCAATTTGTTAGAAGCCCCCTTGCTGGCATTTCTCCTTTCTTTTGTGATTCGTTATCAGAATACACCAGAGGGAGAATACGTTTACCGTTTCAACGACAACATTCCAGCATATATCCTCATATGCGTGCTTGTGGCTTTGTTTATGGGACTTACGGTGAGTGCAGAAGAAATTATCAAAGATAGGAAGATACGTAAGCGTGAGGCTTTCTTGAATATCAGCAAACACAGCTATTTGCTCTCCAAGGTACTTATCCTGTTTACCCTTTCAGCAATACAAACGCTTTCTTTTGTACTTATAGGCAATGCTATCTTGGAAGTGCAGGGGATGACCTGGACCTATTGGCTGGTACTGTTTTCAGTCTCTTGTTTTGCCAATATGTTGGGGCTCAATATATCCAATACATTTAATTCGGTAGTAACTGTTTATATCACCATACCGCTTCTGCTTATTCCTCAAATGATATTGAGTGGCATTATATTCAACTTCAATAAGTTGAATACAGTCATAAGCGAAAAGGGGCGGGTGCCGCTCTTGGCTGACCTGATGGTGTCGCGCTGGGGGTTTGAGGCAATTGCCGTCCGTCAGTTCAAGGAAAACCCCTATGAGAAGCATGTTTATCAGTTTGATAAGGAAGAAAGCATTGCCGATTATCGTCGCTCTTTTTGGTTGGAAGAAATGCGTGAAGTCTTGGGTGAGGTAGAAGACCTTCTCAAGAGGTCCAAAAAATCGTCAGAGGCTGCCAAAGAATTGCGTGAAAAGCTTCATTTGCTGGCAAGTGAAATAGAGCGAGAGCAACGTGCAGATACGCGCTACCGTTACGCGCGGGAGCACCGTCCCGAAACGCCTTACCTCTCAGGTATTATGCAAGCACTGACTTCCGGGCAAGTCTCCTACAACGTGCTGGAGGAACTGCAGGAATATTTCAACGTGCTGGAAGAATATTATAAGAAGCGCTTCAATATAGCGCGGCGTCAAAAAGAACTTTTCTTGGTGAACATAGAAAGCCAAGGAGTAAATATTGATTCCCTGAGTAATTTGTTCTATAATGACGCACTGGCTGATTTGGCAAAGAATGCCAACATGAAAGACAAAATAGAGTTCTACAAAGGGAAGTTCCTCCAACACATGGACCCTATCTTTCAAGACCCCACCGATTACAAGCATGCTTTGGACTACCGGGCACATTTCATGGCACCTCGTAAACACTTCTTTGGGCGTTATTTTGATACTTATCATTTTGATGTGGCTGCCATATGGATATTGACAATTTTGTTGTATTTTACACTTTATACAGACTTTTTCAATAAATTGCCTCTATTGAAAGCCCTGCTGGAGGTTAAATTTTTCAAAAAGGAATAAATTGTATTGAAATAAATTCTAAGTAATATGAAGAACATATCATGGTTTTATCTTATTTTGTGCGTTTTTTTCTTAGGTGCTTGCGGTGAAAGCATCGAAGAAGGGGCATCCTCTACAATGACTACCGCACAAGATAGTGCACGTAAGGCAAGTACACGTTTGTCGCCCGAAGTCATCAAAGGTATTATACAGTCGATTCCCAACCCCGTAGAAATCGCCTTTTTGATAGAGCAGATAGCAGAGTATGACCCTACGCTGTTGAACTCGCCTCAAAACGTAAGCAAATACAACACCGATTACCGTCGCGCGCTGAATTTGGGCATTTACAGTACAGACTTGGGGTATGCCAATACCTATGGCAAAAGCCAAGATGTCATCAACTATTTGTCAGCTACTCGTGATTTGGCTAACGGCTTGAACGTGGAAAAATATTTTGACTTTGAGCATATCCGCAAGCTGGCTGCCTACAAAGACAGCTTGGGGGTATTGGTGATGGAGTCTACGCGCAGCTTGGAGCGCATGAACGAAGCCCTTCAAAATGAAGGTCGCACAGATATGACCATTCTTATACTGACTGGTGGGTGGTTGGAAGGGCTTTATCTGCTGTGCAATGTAGAGCGCGAGCAACACAACGAAGAACTGGCAATTCGCATTGCCGAGCAAAAAATAGTCTTAGAACAGTTATTGGTGCTTTTGCGTAATTACGAAGACTATAACCCCAAAATCAAGCGCCTGCGCAGCCAACTGGAAGAGCTGGCAGCCCTATATGAGCATGTAGAAGTGAAATATGTACCCGGAAAAGTGAAACAAGTGGAAATAGATGGCGTATTGACCATAGAACAAGAGCAAAAAGCCGAAGTAAAATTTACTTTGAGCGACCTGAATGCTATCTTGAGTAAAGTTCGTGAAATAAGAAATCAAATCGTTAACTAATCTAAAAATAGAACTGCCATGAAACGTTATGTTTTGTTATTCTTTCTGTTGATGGGTGGAGCTGCTTATGCACAGCAGTGCACGCCCGAGGTAATACGTGAGTATACTCGTAAGTGTGTGAATCAGCTTCGTCCACATGGGTACACCTTCCTCAAAAGCTACCGAATCGATGCCAGCTCCAATAAAACAGTAGAGTATTCTTACATTTTCAACCGTGGACAGACCTACATGATTACTTTTGCTAATGAGTCTAATCCCGAAGAATTCTCGGGGATTTTGTTTGAATTGTTTGATGGTTCGCGCCGCAAGCTTATTGACAACTTCAATCCCGCTTTGAAGGAGTACCGAACAGCAGTTGCTTTCCGTTGTAGTCAGACGGGTATTTATTATTTGAAATTTACTTTTGAACCTTCTGTAAAGGATTACTGCTTGGTTAGCGTGGTTGGCTTCAAGCGCTAAGGCGTTTGATTTTCGACGTTAGCAAGTGTATTTTTTGAACAACTAAACAACAGACAATCATGCTTAAAAAATACTTATGGATTGCACTTGTGGTCTTTGTAGGCTTGTTGACCTCCTGTGGAGGTGAAGAAAGCGAGCAAAATGGTAACGATGTAGCTAATCAAGGAAACGGAGGAACAGAACAAAAAGAAGTAGTAGATATAGAAGCAGCTCTGCAGAAGCTGAGTAATGATTTTACCTTGTTGCGTGCTATTCCCAGCCCCATTGAGATGACTTCGCTGGTGCAGCAGTCCGGGGCTAAATACAACCGTTCTATTTTGCACGATGCCAATAAAGCCAAAAGCTATGCCACTGACTTCAAGCGTGCGTTGAATGTGGGGGTGTATAGTACCGATTTGGGCTTTGCGCACCTGTATGGTAAAAGTCAAGATGCCATTGATTACTTGGTAGCCATCCGTGACCTTTCCACTGCTTTGAAAGTAGATTCCTATTTTGACTTTAAACGCTTGAAGCAGCTGACAGAATCCAATGCCAGCATCGACGAGCTGTTGGCAGAAACCCTTACTAGCCTGCAAGCCATGAAAGATGGGCTTGAAAAGGAAAACCGCGGCGATATCACCGTATTGTTGGTTACCGGCGGCTGGGTAGAAGCGCTCTACTTGGGTTGTCATGTGGCTGAAAATGCTAAAAACAAACAACAATTGCTTGAACACATCGCAGATCAAAAGCTATCGCTCGATAACATTGTAAAGCTTCTGGAAAATATCAAGAACATTACCCCCGAAGCCAAAGCTTTATACGAGAAAGCAAAGCAGTTGCAAGAAGCCTACGCCAATGTTTCTTTAAAAGTGGAAGCGGTGTCTAAAAATACCGTGGTTGACGGAGTGCCTACAGCAGTGCAAGAAGAACAATCCGTAGAACTAAACTTCTCTGAGCAAGATTTTCAAAAGATATATTCTATTGTGAAAGAAATGCGCCGGTTGATTGTTGAGTAAGGAGAACAGCAATTGAAAGGGCTTCTTTGGTTTTTTTGCTTCTCAAAGAAGCCCTTTTATCTAAAAAATAACAGAAATGAAACGGTGGTGCTTGCTTTTGGCATTTACTTTATTTACCCTATTGGGAACCCTTTTGGTTGCACATGCCCAGTGTAACTCAGAGCCTCTTGTGGATGAAGTGCTTAATTTTTTGAAAGAAAAGAATTTCAATTTTCTAAAAAGCTATAAAATAGACGGGCAAAAGGGTACCAATAAAGAGGTCGAGTATTCTTATGTTTTTAGTGCTGGCACCACGTACATGATTGTTGTCAATAACGGAGTCAAGAACGCAGAAGGGATAATTATTACCGTAGAAGATGCCGAGCGCAACGAAATAGCCAAGAGTTTTATAGGCGATACCTATGTGCCGGCAGTGCAGATTATATGCAATCGCACCGGCATTTATTATCTACGCTTCACTTTGGTAGACAAAAAGCACGATTGTGCAGCGGCTGTACTTGGCTTTAAACGCTAAATGCCATGCCGATTCACCTTCACACTTTGCCAGTCAAGCGGACGGCGCGTTTTTACACTATGGGAGAACCGGGTATTCATATACGTCATGTATGGTGGTGTTTTCATGGTTATGGGCAATTGGCTACCGATTTTATTTTGCCTTTTAGCGACTTCGATGACGGAAAAACTCTCATAATAGCCCCGGAAGGCTTGTCTCGTTTTTATTTAAAGGCAGGAACGGGACAAGTAGGCGCCTCTTGGATGACCAAAGAAATGCGGGAGGCTGAAATCATGGACTATCTGCACTACTTCCGGGAAGTGGAGAAAAAACTTTATGCCTCTTGGATGCACTCTTTTCAAATACATTTTTTGGGTTTTTCGCAAGGATGTGCTACGGTTTGCCGTTGGTTGTTGCATACGACCGTTGCACCGGCAAAGCTCATCCTTTGGGGAGGTGTCTTCCCGCACGATTGGGATTTTGAAAAAGCTGCTGAGCGCCTGCAAGGAGTCCCCGTTTACTTTGTATTGGGTAAAGAAGACCGCTTCATTACCCCCGAACAGCTTCTTTCTTTCATCGAAATGCATAAAAAATACGGCTTCGATATGAAGCCGTTGTTCTATGAAGGCGGGCACGAAATCAAAAAAGAGGTGCTTGCAAGTCTGTTTTAGTTTATTTCAATTTCCACTTCTTCGGTAAGTGGGTGCCCCACGCAAGTAAGCACATAACCTTCTTCTATCTCTTGCTCGCTGAGCGCCTCTTGTACTTCCAGCTCCACTTTCCCTTTTTTGAGTTTACCCATGCAAGTCGTGCAAATGCCGCTCTGGCAAGAATGGGGCAAATCAATACCTTGTTCCAAGGCTACATCTAAGATGCTGCGTCCCTTAGGAACTTCGAACGCATAGGTTTCACGGTCAAAATGAATAACTACACGGCTCACTTCCGGTTGTGTATGGCTCGATACCTTTTTTGCTCCAGCGTCTCCTCCGGAAGCAGTAAACACCTCTTTATGCAGCTGGTTGCCTATTTGCAGGGCATCGTATCCCTTCTGTATTTGCTCCATTATAGCCGCAGGACCACACATCCAGTGGCTGAGAGGTAGGTGGCTTTGTAGCAAAGGGCGGAGCAGCTCTTGTACCCGTTCAGGGGAAAGCAAACCGGTGAGTCCACTCCATGCGGCAGGCGCTTCTTCCAAAATATGGGTAATGTGCAAACGCTCCGGATAATCCGCCTGCAGCGACTTTAAGTCTTCATAAAACATGATGCTTGCTTCGTTGCGGTTGGCATAAAACAAAGACACCTTACCTTCCGGATTGGCTTGAAGTACCGACTTGATGATAGACATCATAGGGGTGATGCCGCTGCCACCTGCCCACAACACGTAATTTTCGACATGTGGGGGCACGATGGTGGGGGTAAAGCGTCCCGATGGCAGCTGGGAGGTGATAACCATACCGCTTCGTGCATAGTCGTTCAAATAATTGGACACAACCCCTCCTCGCACACGTTTAATGCCTACCTTGGGCAATTCACCAGTATAAGGTGAGGAACAGATAGAATAAGAGCGCTGATACTCTTTGCCGTCAATGGTGAGTATGAATGTGAGAAACTGCCCTGCTTCGTAGCTAAGAACACCGCCAGAAGGCTGCTCGAAGGTGATTTCAACGGCGTCGGCTGTGAGTTTTCTTACCTCTTTTATTTTCAAAGAAATGGTTTTCATAGGTGATTCAATTTATATGTTGAGCCAATAGGTTGCTTTTATAACCAACGCGCGGTTTTTTTGTTGGAGTTCATGGGCGAAGTAATTGTCAGTATATACTACAAAAATATCAGAAACCGGCTTGAAACGCCACTGTAAGCGTGCATTTATATTGACATTGTCTATTTGGTTGTTGTATTGCAAGAAAGTAGTCAAAAAGAGCTCACGGCTGAAAGAGAGGTCTATGCGGGGACCTAATAATATCAGCTCTGCCGAGTGATAGGGCTGTGGCAGCAGGATACGTATGTAGTTGCCCGACAGGCTAATGCTGCCAAAAGGCTGAAAACGGTAATTTACAGAGCCGCTGATGCCCAGTAAATGACCATTATAGTATTGCCCATAGTTGATGTCGCCGTCTAAGTTAAACAACTTTCTTCTATCGGTATTGAAGCTGAAGGCGGCGCTGTAGTTGGTGTACTCACTGCCTTCCGGGAGCTTCGGACCACCAGTATTGGTAGGGTCAAACGAAAAGAAGAGCAGCACATAGTTGTGTCGTACTGCCAAGTTGATACCGGCTGTATTTTGAAATACTGCTTCGTAGCGCAATTGGCTGAAGCGGTCGGTGGAAGTCCCCCGATTGTCCCAGTAAAAGCTATTGTAAAAGAATATATTGTGCCGGGCAATGTGTTTACTGCCTTTGGGAAAGATGGTATAACGGGCGAATGGTTCTAAGCGAAAGTGCCCGTTTCGTGGTACATAGCCAGTACTTGGTGCGTAGTTTTCACCTACCCACTCGTGGTTCCAAGCTACAAGGAAAGTAGGCTTGTCGTAAGCCAAGTAAGCAGCATGAGCAAACTGCGCCGGCAGGTTCTCAGGTGTAAATAATTGATGGTAAAAAAACTTGCCTTGCCATGTGTTGTCCTCGGATGCAAGGTTGTAATCCAAGCCTACTACACGGTTATAGTTGTTGGTATTGAAGGTAAAGTCTTTATTGGCAGTGGAGGTCGTCTGCTCATTGACAAATACCGCCGCTATGTTGGAACGGCTGAATACACGACGCTGTACAGCTGCTACCGTGTAGTTTTTACCTGTAATGCCTCGGCTGTCATCGGGGCTTGTTTGCATATTCAATAAGCCTACACGCCAATCACGGTTTACTTTTCCGCTGAGGCGTGCTCCGTACAAGATAGGCGTTTGCACAATCAAACCGGTGGTAGTATCGCGTGCAATGCCTATGCGGCGGGAGAAGAAAGGACGAATGCGCGAAAAGCCAAAGTTGGCAAAGAGGTCAGCATTCTCAAGAAAGAACTGCCGGCGTTCCGGAAAAAAGATTTCGAAGCGGTCGAGGTTGGTTACTTGGCGGTCCACTTCTACCTGTGAGAAGTCGGGATTGAAAGTAAGGTCTAAATTCAGCGATGAGCTGAGGACCACTTTAAAGTCGGCGCCGGCATTGCCCTTATACACCGCTTTGGTGGTGTCTTGTGTGAAGTCTTCGGCATAGCTGCCGGTGAGATAGGGAATAACTACTACGTTTGATTTAGGTTTTTGAAGAGGTTGCTCGAAATGAAGGGTGCCGGTATACGCCAAAGAGACAATGAAAAAATTACGCGGTACAGGCACCCATGTTGAACGCTCGAATTGGGCAAGGTTACCACGCAGAAAGTTGGCTTTCCATTCGTTGCTCCCATTCTTGAAACGTATGGATTTGAAAGGGATAGCCATTTCCACCGTCCAGTGGTCGGCATGACGGCACACTTCGGCAAACCACTTGTTGTCCCAAGCCTCATCAGCGCCGCGGTTGCCTCCGTCGGCAATAAGCCCTTCCCGCTGCACCCCATAGGGGTTGACTCCAAACAGAAAGCCGTTGGTTCCGTCTTGAAAGGTGTCGAAGACCACCATAAAAAAGTCGTTGTTCGAGGGGCTGAAGTCACGGCGCAAGGAAGAAACCACCACCTCTTCGGGGGATTGCCCGTGGCACACAGCAGCAATGTAAATGTTTTGCTCATCGAAGAGCATGCGCACTTCTGTTTGAGATTGAGCCGCAGAGCTGTCATAAGGAAAGTTTTGCCAAAAGTGATTGGCAACCAGAGCTTGTGCCCATACTTCTTCGTTGAGTTGCCCGTCTATTTTTACGCTACCGGATGGTATTTTCCGTACAAGCAGCTCGTATTGACTTTGAGCTTGCCCTATGCTACAGCTCACAGCACAGATTGCCACACATAATGTAAAAAAGCGGAGAAACATCATCCTTTTAATTTTTTTAAACAAAGAAGACTGGTTGGTTTTATCAGCCAAACGGAAAGAGTGGGCATAAATTGTAAACGAAAAGTGGCTGTCGGGATTTAGCTGTGTAATAATTCGGCTACTTGTTCACCTACTTCGGTGCCAATAGCTACTCCCATACCGTTGAGACCTACACCTGCCACTATTCCCGGTGAAATCCTTTGTACAATAGGTTGATGGTTGGGCGTGAATGCCATGATGCCTGCCCAAATGTACTCTATCTCAAAGCTTATACTGGGCAAGATAATTTCCTGTAGCTTTTTCACCAGTTGCTTATAGATAAATTCCGTAGGCGTAAGTTCTGTAGTAGTTTCGCCTTCGAAGTCTAAATTGCGTCCGCCGCCAAAGAGCAGGCGCCCGTCTATGTCGCGGAAGTAATAATAGCCCTCGTCGAAATGGAAGATGCCCCTAAAGGGCAACGAGGGGAGAGGACGGGTGATGAGCACTTGCCCGCGCCCGGGAGCAACAGGCAGTGATGGCAACAGTTGTCGGCTGAAAGCATTGCTACAAATAGCAATACGTGGGGCTTCAAATACGAAAGGTTCGGCTGTATGGCTTTGTTTTACATGTACTTGCACACAGTCGCGCCCACGAAGCTCTTCTATGTGTAGCACTTCGGCGCCAGTGAGCACCGTTACCCCCAGTTGCTGCACATAGGCAAGCAACGAGCGGGTAAGCATACCGGTATTCACCTTTCCTTCGAATGGATTGTAAAGCAAGTGCGATACCCGCTGGAAGCCAAAAACAGGCAGAAGGTGGTTGGCAGAGCGAAAGACTTCTTCGCCAAAAATAGGATGCAGAAGCTGGTTTATATAAGCCATCTGCTCCAAGGCGCTTTGATGTTTGGGCAAAAGTAGTTCATAGCCACCGGAGGCTTCAAAGCCTATTTTTTGGTCGCCCAGACGCTGGCGCAGCTTCTTCAGTCCGCACCACCGGCGTTCTACTGTTTGCAAACAGCTGTCTTCGTCATTGCGTTGAAGGTCTGCCAGCAGCTCTGTAAGACTGCCAAAACAGGCAAAACCTGCGTTTTTGGTGCTTGCCCCCGTGGGCAGTAAGCCCCGCTCCAGTACCAGAATACGGTTTTCCGGTTTCTTTTCTGCTAAAGAGGCGGCACAAGAAAGCCCTACTAAACCACCGCCTACTACGATAAAGTCGAAATCGCGCCAATATTGTTTTTCCCAATAACTGTTGCTGCTTAGCTGCATGACTGCTTTTTTATGAAAAATGAAGGCTCAGCAAAACAAAACGAAACTACGATGCTTTTATTTTACACTTTTCTATTGCTTTGGTGTTTTTTTTTGAAATTTTGCTAACTTACGAGCCTAAAACGGAGGCAACTTTTGTACCTTGTAGAAGAATTTCAGAAACAAAAAAACCTGCAGCAATGCCGCAGGCCTTTTTCTGATGCTTATTAAAATCGATTAAAAAAAGCGTTTAATATCTTGAAGGGTGCAGAGTTGCCCCGTTTTATTTTTCATTTCCATAAAAAGCGCGGATGTATTGCTGTACCTCCTCCCACACTTCTTTTACTTTCCCCTGCCGCTCTTCGATGAACACCTCCAGCTCTTTTAAAGCTTTTATGCTTTCCAGCATCGATGGTATAGGATATGCCGTAAATTTCGTGCCAATTTGCTCTTCTATTACACCATTTTGCTGATGTTCTTGTAAAAGAGCTAAAAATAGGAGCGCAGCTTGTCGAAATAGAACAGAGGCATAGAGCATGAGTCCGGCTTTTTCTATGAGCTGTTGAAGCTGCTGTAAGCTGTTTAACTGCCCACTTGCCCAGTGCACAAGAGCATGAGCTAAGTCCTTCTCTTGCGGAAGCGCTTCTGCAGCAGCTAAGCAGACCTCAATTCTTTGACCCATACTCAAACACCTGTCAATAATTTGAATATAGGCGTTTTCCCACGCTTTCCAAATGTGTTCTTGTATGGGTGATTGCATGCCTTGTCGCGCTCACTTATCGATTGCAAAGATAGTAAATATTGCTTATTTGCAAGTGAAACTATGGTATTTTTTTATTTAAAAATCTTTTTCACCTTGCTTTAAGACCATTTGAATTGTACAAAACATAGTTTTGTTTACTTGCAATTTCCACACTTGAAGCCCTCATTGTTAAGAGGGCTTTTTGTTTTTTTTGTGCAATATAAAATAAAATTTTGCCAGGGAGCATTAAACCCCCACTTTGTCCATTTTTTTGGGGTCTCGGTTGTTTTGACTGCTCTCCTCGATGTATTGCACTATTTTGCCTGCTACATCTACCCCTGTGGTCTTTTCTATACCTTCTAAACCGGGCGATGAATTGACTTCTATTACCAACGGACCACGTTCAGAGCGTAACATATCTACGCCGGCTATCTGCAGCCCCAAGGCTTTGGCTGCCTTGATTGCTGTTTCTTTTTCTTTGCGACTTAGTTTCACAGGTTCGCTCTTGCCGCCTCGATGCAGGTTGGAGCGGAAGTCGCCGCTTGCACTTTGGCGTTTCATGGCGGCTACTACCTTACCGCCTACTACGAAAGCACGGATATCGCTGCCTTTCGATTCTTTAATAAACTCTTGTACCAAAATTTCTGCATCCAAGCCATAAAATGCTTCTAATACGGAGCGGGCGGCTGTTTTGGTTTCTGCCAGCACCACGCCTAAGCCTTGGGTGCCTTCCAGTAACTTAATAATCAACGGTGGACCACCTACCTGCTTGATTAGATAGTCTATGTCACTGGGATATTTGGCAAAAGCTGTGCGTGGGATGCCTACGCCTGCTTTGGTCAAAATCTGGAGGCTGCGCAGCTTATCGCGTGAACGGATGAGTGCTAAAGAACCGCAGGTAGTAAACACTTTTTGCATTTCAAATTGCCGTATGACGGCTGCTCCGTAGGCAGTAACCGATGCCCCTATGCGCGGAATGATGGCATCTACATTTTTTATGCAGTGGTCGCCCACAAATACGTCGGCAGTATCATGGTCCATGACCATATAGCATTTGGTGTGGTTGATAAGCAAAGCTTCATGTCCCCGCTGCCGGATGGCTTCTAACAAACGCTTGGTAGAGTAGAGTGCTTTATTGCGTGAAAGAACGGCTATTCTCATATTCATGTTTGTTTTTTCTGAAAGAAAGAGAGGTTTTTTTTCCGAACATCCACCAGAAATCCATACTTCTTCAAAAACTTTCTGCCCAGCAAGATGGGGTAGCGCATCTGCTCGCGGTCTGCTAAGGTAAACTCTATATCGAATAGCTCCCCAAACAAAATAATTTTTGTTTGGATGACAAAGCGGTAGTCGCTGTGCCCAGAAGAACTGGTTACTTTCTTTTCGTAGAAGTGGGTGGCTTGGTACTCATGGTCGTTGTATTGGGGGTGTGCTGGGTCCAACAAATGAAAGCTTAATACTGGTCGCCTATGAGGAGTTTCTACTATACACACACGGTGGCAATGGATGGCAGAAGTGTAGGCACCGGTATCTATTTTACAATCTAAATCGTAGAGTTCAAATTCGGGCAAGTCAACCTTGTCAAAGATACCTATGAGGCGTGAACCAGGGCGATTGTTCATATCCTACCGCATCAGGGATTGTTTTCAATAAGATATATGAAAAAGTGCGCAAAGAAATAAACTTAATGAAAAAGGTGCATAAAAAATGATTTTTTTTTGAAAAATCATTGACAGTCAATAAAATGAGATAAATCACTAACCGCTTTAAATTTTACTCTTGAGATGCCTCCGTTCATGCGCTTGATACTGCCTGTGATTATCGGCATTGTCTTGGCAAGAGTCTCTGGAGCAGCTGTTCCTCCCGTCTTGTGTTTTGTTGCGGCTTTGATGCTGCTTTCACTTGCTTTGCTTTTGTATGCGCAAAGAAGGAGGCGCATCTGGCACGATAAGTTGCTAACCATATTGTTTTATCTCTTCGTTGTTTTGTGTGCTGTCAGTCGTTATTCCCTTGTTCATCAGGAAAAGGAAGCCATGTGGCTTTATGAACGTTGCCAAGGGCAACTGCTGGCATGGGTGGCAGAAATAGATGCTCCTCCTGTACAAAAGCAGCGTTATATAGAAGCGGAGGTTCGTTTGCTTGTTTATCGTGATACAGAAGGAATTTGGCGTCAGCTCAAGCGCGGCTGCAGGGTACTGCTGCGCATACAAGACTCCTTGCGGGTGCATATAGGCGACCGCTTGTTACTCAAAACCCAACTGGCTACCTTTGCGCCCCCTTCGGAGCCTGATGGCTTCGATTACAGGCTTTACATGCATAACCAAAATATTTATCTTTCCTCTTGGGCAAAAGCAGGCAGTTACGTGCGCCTTGAGCGTTCTGCTCACTTGTGGCAAGGCATACGGCGGGGCATAGCGCTATGGCAAGAGCATTTGAAAAGAGGGCTTTCACAGGCGGGCTTGAAACAGAGTGCAGGGGTGCTGTTAGCATTGAGTCTGGGCGACAAAAGCCTGCTTCAACAAGATACTAAACAGTTGTATGCCGACACAGGCGCTTCACATGTATTGGCTGTATCGGGTTTGCATGTAGGCATTTTGTTCTTGCTAATGCAATGGCTATGGCAGCCAGCACGGCGTCCTGCCTTACGCTGGGCATTTTTGCTAACCACATTGCCTTTATTGTGGGGCTATGCTCTTCTGACTGGGGCATCACCTTCGGTGTTGCGGGCATCGCTTATGTTTTCGCTGTTTTCGTTGGCATCTTGTATGAACCGAACTACCAACGCCTACAACACTTTGGCACTATCAGCCTTTTTGCTTTTGTTGCTTAATCCCATGCTTTTGTTTCATTTAAGCTTTCAGCTGTCCTATATGGCAGTATTGGGAATTCTTTTCTTCTATCCACGTTTGTCAGGGCTTTGGCAGCCCCGTTTTACTTTTCTTAGAAAAGTGTACGAGCTACTGTGCGTGTCGGTAGCTGCCCAGTTGACTACCTTGCCACTTACCCTGCTTTACTTCCGGCAGTTGCCTTTGGCAAGCTTACCAAGCAGTCTGTTGGTAGTGCCCCCAGCACCTTTTTTATTGCTTGCCTCTTTTGTGCTTGCCCTGCTGATATTGCTACATGCACCCACTGGGCTTACTACTTTGTTGAGCAAAACCTTGTTGTCTATTCAAGGGTTTATTGAAACTGCTTTGGAGGTTTTGCGGGAAGCTTTGCCGCCTGTTGCCATGCCTTATTGGAATACAGTGGACAGCCTGATTGTCTGTGGGCTCTTGCTGCTGCTTGTATTATATTTGACCAAAGAAATGCCTTTTCGCCCCTTTGTTGCCTGTAGTGCTATTGTTTTAGTACTGGGGAGTACATACAACATTTACAAGCAATATGCCTTGCACAAAGAAGCCCGTATGTATGTGTGGTACAATGCTCGTCATAAGCATTGCGAAGTGTGGTTGGTCAAAGGGAGAGAGGTGTGGCGCTCCGAGCCGCTGTGCTGCAACCGAAGAGCATGGCGTATCTCATGGAAAGAGCGGAGCGTGTGCGTAGTGAATGCCCCTATAGACACGACAAATTTATGGACAAAAGCACCGGACATTCTCGTTTGGAATAGCCATCGTACCATACCCAGCCGCTATGTACAAGCAAGCCAGCTGTTCTTATTGGGACCCAGCGCTTCCAAGTGGCAAGAAAAGATGCTACAACAAGCATCCAAAAAGCTATATGACTTACGTAAGCTTGGGGTATGGTCTATTAGCGAAAATTCGCCAATAGAATAAAATGCAAAATTTTGTTTTTTGCACTTTCATCAAAACAATGAATGGTCGATAATTTTTTATGCGCTTTAGATGAGAGTGAATGGGGTGAAAAATAAAATTTTTTTCTTTGAAATAGTGCAAAGCAATCTTTGTAAGGTGCAATTTTTAATTATGATTTCTGCTTGGAAAAATGTATCTTGCAAAGGCTATGTAAAATATGCGTCTTCATTTTCGAAGCTATCCTTATATCCACATCAACCGTGCTCATAAATAACTTAAACATTTAGGCTCATGGCAGTAGCAGAAAAAAAGATTCTTTCTAAGCTTCAATTGACCAAAGAAGAGATACTCAACGATTACCGCTTGGCATGCGAAAGCCGCGAGGCAAGTATCTTAGGGCGTAAGGAAGTCTTTATGGGGAAAGCCAAATTTGGCATCTTTGGCGATGGCAAAGAACTGGCGCAGATAGCTATGGCAAAAGCCTTTCAAAAGGGCGATTGGCGCTCGGGCTACTATCGCGACCAGACCTTTATGATGGCAATTGGCGTCCTCACACTCGAAGAGTTTTTTGCACAACTTTATGCCGATACCAACCCGGAGCATGAACCTGCCACAGCGGGGCGTTGCATGAACTCCCACTTTGCCACCCACCTTGTCGATGAGCAGGGCAAGTGGTTGAACCACACCGAGCGCTACAACTCGTCTGCCGATGTTTCGCCCACAGCAGCTCAAATGCCTCGCCTTTTGGGTTTGGCATGGGCATCGAAGCTTTACCGTGAAAACCCCGACTTGCGTCCTTTCAAACAGTTCTCTAACAACGGCAACGAAATAGCCTTTGGCACCATTGGCAATGCTTCTACCTCCGAAGGCATGTTCTTTGAGGTGATGAACGCAGCCGGCGTCATGCAGGTGCCTGTGCTCATGTCTGTATGGGATGACGGTTACGGTATTTCTGTATCGCAAGAGTACCACACCATCAAGCAAAGCATATCGAAAGCCCTGAAAGGATTTCAGAGCGACAAAGACGGCAAAGGCTTTGAAATTTATGAGGTGAAAGGGTGGGACTACCCCGCTTTGTTGGAAACCTATCGCAAGGCAGCCGCTGCGTGCCGTCAAAACCATACCCCCGCATTAGTACATGTAACCGAAATCACACAACAGTTAGGGCACTCCACCTCCGGTTCACACGAGCGCTACAAATCACCCGAGCGTTTGGAGTGGGAGCGCACCTATGATTGCAATCGTAAGTTCAAGGAGTGGATTCTTGAAAACGGCATCGCTACCGAAGAGGAACTCGAACAGATAGAAAAAGAAGCTTTAGCACGTGTGAAGCAAGCGCGCGATACGGCTTGGCGCAACTATTTGAAAGGAGTGAAGGAATACACCGACAGCGCACTGACACTGCTGCAAGAAGCAGCCAGCAGCTCGAAGTTGCATGCCGAAGAAATTGCTGCTATTGTCAAGGAGTTTAAAGAAACCATCAACCCCATCAAGCGCGACGCTTTCCGTGCGGTCAAGCGTGTGATACGTGTGTTGCGCGATGAAAAAGACCTGCCTGCGCGTCATGCTTTGGTAGAGTGGGTGAAAGAAAAGAGCGCCCAAGCACACGATGAGTACAGTTCGCACCTGTATAGCGAAACGGAGGAGTCGCCCTTGCGGGTGGCTGAAGTCAAGCCTGTTTATTCTGACAACAGCCCTTTGGTAGATGGGCGTGAAATCATGCAAAATTATTTTGATGCCCTCTTCGCCCGTGACCCGCGCGTAATTGCTTTTGGCGAAGACGTGGGGCGTATCGGGGACGTTAATCAAGGGATGGCTGGCTTGCAGGAAAAGTATGGAGAAATACGTATTACCGACACTTCTATTCGGGAGTGCAGCATTTTGGGACAAGCTATAGGCATAGCCATGCGTGGGCTGCGCCCTATTGCCGAAATTCAATATCTCGATTACATCCTCTATGCCGTACAAATCATGTCAGATGACTTGGCTACCCTGCGTTACCGTACCAAAGGGCGTCAGAAGGCACCTGTCATTGTGCGTACGCGAGGACACCGCCTCGAAGGCATCTGGCATTCTGGCTCACCCATAGGCATGCTATTGCACAGCCTCAGGGGCATGCATGTGCTGGTGCCGCGCGATATGGTACGAGCCGCCGGCTTCTATAACACCATGATGAAGTCCGATGACCCAGCTTTGATTATCGAGTGTCTGAACGGCTACCGATTGAAAGAGCGCATGCCCGACAACCTCGCCGATATTACAGTGCCTTTGGGGGTACCCGAAGTGCTGCGTGAAGGCGAGGACGTTACCATCGTAACCTATGGTTCTATGTGCCGTATTGTGATGCAGGCAGCCGAAGAGCTGGCAGCGCTGGGCGTCAGCTGTGAGGTAATTGACGTGCAGTCTTTATTACCCTTCGATATCCATCACCGCATCGTGGAGTCGGTGAAGAAAACCAACCGTTTGGTGGTTGCCGATGAGGATGTAAGCGGCGGTGCTACCGGCTTTATGTTACAAAAGATTGTGGAAGAGCAGGGGGCTTACCGATGGTTGGATTCTCAACCCATGACCATCCCCGCCAAAGACCATCGCCCGGCTTATGGCTCCGATGGAGATTACTTCTCTAAGCCCAATGTAGAAGAAATCGTGGACAAAGTGTATGCCATGATGCATGAGTTCAACCCGGCGAAGTTTCCCGCTTTGTATGAATAAAAGGCAGTTGAGCAATGATAAAACAAAAAGGGGCAAGCGCCCCTTTTTTTGTTAAGCTACTTGTTCTCGCCTTGTCGTTTCAAGTATTGGCAGGAAATTTCATAGCTGCTTGTGGCTTGACTTAACGAGATTTTTTAGCTCACTGCCTGCGGTTCGACATGACAAGTCGCACTCTCGCGCTGCGTTCGAAAAGAGAGGGATGTCTGTAAAAAAGAAAGCCACCTTTTGAAAGGTGGCTTGGGATATGTAATTGAGACAAGAAGGGAGCTTAAATTAAGCTTGTACCGATTTTACTTTCTCTACGATGGCAGCAAAGGTTTCGGGGTGATTCATGGCTAAATCTGCCAATACCTTACGGTTGAGCTGCATGCCCGACTTGTTGTACAAGCCCATGAATTGAGAGTAAGACATCCCGTGCTGGCGGGCTGCCGCATTGATACGCATAATCCACAGACGACGAAAATCACGCTTGCGGCGCTTCCTGTCGCGATAAGCATACTGCCATGCGCGCTCTACGGCGTTTTTGGCTATGGTCCATACATTCTTTCTTCTGCCAAAATAACCTTTGGCAAACTTCAACATTTTTTTGCGGCGTGCGCGCGATGCTACATGGTTTACTGAACGAGACATAGTTTTTCTCTTTTTTTGGTGAACGGTGATGCTCCTACAGCATACTTAAATACCGGACACCGGGTGAAACATTGAAACCGAAAGTGTTTTAATGAAAAATTGAAACGTTGACACCAGTTTACTTAAGTGCCAACAAAGCTTTGATGCGCGGGGCATCGGCAGGATGCACCAACGTAGAGTGCGTAAGATTGCGCTTGCGCTTGGTGCTCTTTTTGGTCAAGATGTGGCTTTTGTAAGCGTGCTTACGCTTGATTTTGCCGGTAGCCGTCAGCTTGAAACGCTTTTTGGCTCCTGAATTGGTTTTTTGCTTTGGCATAACTGTCTGATTTTATGCAAATAGTACTTGAAAGGAAGGGCAAAATTACAAGTAAAGAGGCAATTACACAAATGACTCTTCCATAGAAAAAAACCGCAGGCAGACCATTTGCCTGCCTACGCTGTTGATTTTAAGAAGCTGCATTTTCCCTTTTATTTCTACTCTTTGTCTTTATCTTCCGACTTTTTCTTTTTCTTAGGCAAAGGCGCAAGTATCATAATCATACGCTTTCCTTCCAATGTGGGCATTTGCTCTACTTTAGCTACATCTTCCAGCTCGGTAGCCATTTTCAGAAGCAGTACTTCGCCACGGTCTTTGAAAACGATGCTACGACCGGCAAACTGTACATAAGCTTTTACTTTGGCACCCTCTTCCAAGAAGCTGCGCGCATGCTTGAGCTTGAAGTTGAAGTCGTGTTCGTCGGTGTTAGGACCAAAGCGGATTTCCTTAACGACTATTTTTTGCGCTTTGGCTTTGATTTCCTTTTCGCGTTTCTTTTGTTCATACTTGAACTTGGAGTAGTCGATAACCCGGCAAACAGGAGGGGTTACATTGGGCGCTATCTCTACCAGGTCAAGCCCTTGTTGTTCGGCTATCTTCAGTGCTTCTTCGATGGAGTAGATGCCTTGCTGTACGTTATCGCCTACCAAACGAACTTCTTTAGCTCGTATCTTTTCGTTGATGCGGTAGGGTTCTTCTTTTACTCTTCCTCCCGTTGATTTTGTTGAGTTTTTGCGCATTGTGTGTTTTTAAGGTCCTTTTTAAGTAATGATGAATGTTAAACGGTTAACAATGAAACTTTTCATGGTTTGACAAATGGTTCTGCAATTTTAGAGCCAAATGATGAAATTTGCAAGTGTAGGCATTTTTTATTGAGCGGCTTATTTCCTCTGGTAAGTTCAAAGTTTTGCTTTTTCTATCGCAAAAAGTAATAACTTTGCTTCACAAAACCAAAAATAAAATTCTATGATGAGAGCTTACGTATGTTTGGTCGCTTTATTGATTACGGCTCACTGGACCATGGCACAAGGTGAATGGGCGGTGGGAGTACGTGTGCCCGAGCCCGCCGGGCTGAGTGTGAAAAAATACCTAAACGGAGGAAGCAACGCACTCGAGTTCGGCATTGGCACTTATGGCTACGGCTATGGCTATGGCAGCAGCTATCCGGGCTACAGAGGATATTACAAAAAGTACAACAGCGATTATTATTACCGCCGCGGAGGCTTGGTCATTATGGCTGACTATTTGTGGCAGAAATCTATCAGTGGAGTAGAGGGCTTACAATGGTATGCCGGTCCTGGTTTGCAACTGCGTTCATTCAATTACCTCTACGATAGCAACGGTGATGGCAGATTGGATACCGAAGGTACGGCGCTGGGCTTGGGTCCTAATGGTATGGCAGGTTTGGAGTGGTTTTTCCCACAAGCCGACTTCTTTTCCTTATTTGTGGATATGGGCTTGTATGTAGAGGTAGTCCCGCGTCCGTGGGTGGTGCTGAATGCAGGCATTGGCTTCCATTTTAACTTCTAAAGTTTGCATTAAAGAAAAGGGCAGCTGCATGGGCTGCCTTTTTTGTTTCCTTTTTTCGTTTTTAATCACCAAAAACAAGGCATAGTCATGATTTTATTGGATGGCAAAAAGTTGTCGGCGGAAATCAAAGCCGAATTGGCACAAGAAGTACAGCGCATGAAAGATGTGGGGCAGCGTCCGCCTCATCTGGCAGCCGTATTGGTTGGCAATGATGGTGCCAGCGAGACTTATGTTGCCAGCAAGGTAAAACGATGCCACGAGGTGGGTTTTGAATCTACTTTGGTGCGCTTACCAGAGAATATAACCGAGGAGGCTTTGCTCGAAGAAATAGAAAAGTTGAACGAAAATCCCACCATAGATGGCTTTATTGTTCAATTGCCTTTACCCAAACACATAGACGAGAGCCGTGTGATTCAAGCCATACGCCCTGAAAAAGACGTAGATGGTTTTCATCCTATCAATGTTGGGCGCATGGTGAAGGGGCTACCTGCCTACATACCGGCAACCCCTTTTGGCATAGTGGAGATGTTGCGGCGCTATGAGGTGCCTACTGCCGGCAAGCATTGCGTGGTCATTGGACGCAGTCAGATAGTAGGTATGCCCATGAGTATCTTGATGGCGCGCAAAGGGGAACCGGGCAATTGTACAGTAACCATTTGCCATAGCTATACGAAAGAGCTTGCCGCTTTTACTCGTGAGGCAGACATTATTGTGGCAGCTTTGGGTAAACCTGAATTCTTGACTGCTGACATGGTAAAAGAAGGTGCGGTAGTGATAGATGTGGGGATATCCAGAATAAAAGATGATAGCAACCCCAAAGGGTATGTAATCAAAGGCGACGTGAAATTTGATGAAGTAGCGCCGAAAGCAAGTTATATTACACCGGTTCCGGGTGGCGTAGGACTCATGACCGTTGTATCTTTGCTGTACAACACTTTATTAGCAGCACAGAAGAAAATTTATTCATGAAGCAACTGTTTAGCCATTCTTTCATAGACTCATTTGCCTACCGCTTTGAAAATATCTACCAAAGCCTGGGCTTTTTGTTGCCGGAAACAGCCCTCTTGGCAGGCATCGTTTTGTTGTTGCTGCTTGCCATAATCACACGCAAAGCCTATGGGATGCGTATTGCCTTTTGGGCAGTCGCTGTTATGATGGCAACTTTGTTTGCGCAGCTCTTTTTTCTTGTAGGGCAACTGCGCAGCTTCTCGAGCGAAGCCCCTCTGTATTTGATGGCAGATACCTTATGTGTTTTCCATCCCTTGCAAATACAAGCACGTATAGCCTTGACCCTAGGGGCTTTGTTATTTGGTGTTGTCTTTCTCTTTGAGCTGCTGGGACGCCATCGCAACGAAAGTGTGGAGTGGCTGTTTTGGGGGCTTTCGGCTTTGTTAGGCTTGGACTTGCTGCTGCTAAGTGCCCATTTTCTTACTTTTTACCTGAGCTTTGAGTTGAGCTCTATTGCTACTTATTTTTTATTGAGCGTGGGGCGGCAGCGACGACAGCATGAGGCACTCATAAAGTATGTTTTGTTCGGGGCTTTTGCCTCAGCCCTGATGCTCTACGGTATCTCGTGGATTTATGGACTTGCCGGAAGCATGGATTTTACCCAAGCCGATTTTTGGCATCATTTGCAAAAAGCGCCTTCCCTGTGGTTATATATTGCTTGGGCACTCTTTGCCGCAGGTGTATTTTTCAAGCTGAGCGTAGTGCCTTTTCATTTTTGGGCACCCGATGCCTACGAAGGAGCGCCTGCCATGAGCCTTGCTTTTGTGTCGGCGATGCCCAAAGTAGCTATACTTGCTTTTATGATGCTATTGAGCAGACAGATGGTGGCATTTGCTGCCTTGCAGACAGTATGGGGGCAATTGCTCATGGCAGTAGCATTGGCTTCGTTGCTGCTTGGTAACTTTGCCGCTTTGCGGCAGCAGAACCTGAAGCGTCTGCTGGCGTACGCTACCATCGCACACATGGGCACGCTGCTGTTGCCGGTAGTGGCTATAGGCTACGAGGGGGCAGAAGCCGTATTTTTGTATTATTGGGCGGTGTATGCGCTCGCTCTGTTTGTGATATTTGCCTTGGCATCGCATCAGCAAATAGAGCAAATTGCCGATTTGAGGCGTTTTCACTGTTCGACAGGAACTAAGCTGGCATGGGGAGTAGTGGCTTTTTCTTTGACAGGGCTACCACCTACTGCCGGTTTCTTGGGAAAGTTGGGTGTCTTTGTACACTTTTGGAAGATGGCAGCCTCGTATCACTTTGCTTTGCTGTTGTGGGCAACGGCTTTGCTAAGTACAGCCGTGGCGCTGGCTTATTACATCAAAATACCTTATGCGCTCTTTTTCAAGCAAGAAAGCAAAGTAGGAGCGCCCACTACTGGGGTAGATGCCGCTTTATTGCCGGCTATGATAATTGCCCTGTTGTTGGTGTTGGCTATCTTGTGGGCTTACCCCTTTGCTTAATTATATTCAGCCGTTCATTTGATAAATTTGCACTGTTTCAAAAAAACAACCCTTCACTCATACCTTTCAAACGCTTATGAAAATAGAATTAGGCATACCTAAAGGAACTCGCGATTTTGGACCGGAGCAGGTAGCAAAGCGTCATTATATCATGAATCATATCCGTGAAGTCTTTGAGTTGTTTGGATATGAGCCCATTGAAACGCCTGCTATGGAGCTGCTCTCGGTGCTTACTGGCAAGTACGGCGAGGAGGGCGACCAACTGCTGTTTCGAGTGCTCAATTCCGGAGACTTTTGGAAAGAAGTATCGCCAGAGGATGTAGCCAAGGGCTCAGCGCATTTAGCCAATGTGATTTGTGAAAAAGGCTTGCGCTATGACCTTACCGTGCCTTTTGCTCGCTATGTGGTGATGCACCAACATGAATTGGCATTTCCCTTCAAGCGCTATCAGATGCAGCCGGTGTGGCGTGGCGACTCGCCTCAAAAAGGTCGTTATCGCGAGTTTTACCAATGCGATGCCGACGTGGTAGGTACCGACTCGCTGCTTTGTGAGGCAGAAATCGTGCTGATGATTATGGAAGTATTTCGGCGTTTGGGCATTGAAGATTATACCATAAAAATCAATCACCGCGAATTGTTGCGCGCCATGAGCGAGTGGATTGGTGCTGCGGGGCAGGAACAGGCACTTTGCGTTGCCATTGACAAATTAGACAAAATAGGGCAGGAGGGGGTGGTGCGCGAGTTGCAAGAGCGGGGCTTTGCACAAAACCAAATCCAGCAGCTTTTGCCTTTGTTTGAAGTGAAAGGTACCTATGCAGAGGTGCTGAAGCACTTTGCACAACAGCTGAAGGAGCTTGCTTCGGCAAAAAAAGCAATAGAAGACCTGCAAACGATTCAAAACCTGCTGGAGGAAGCAAGCGGGCAACCATTGGATACTTTCCCGTTGATGTTAGACCCAACTTTGGCACGTGGTCTTTCATACTACACAGGGGCGATTTTTGAAGTGAAGGTGAACAATGTGGCAATAGGTAGTGTGAGTGGTGGCGGGCGCTACGACAACCTGACTGGTACTTTTGGCAAAGAGGGACTGACCGGCGTGGGCTTTTCTTTTGGTTTAGACCGCCTCTATGATGTCATGGAAGCGCTTGATTTGTTTCCCAAAAATACACGCGCCGGCGTCGATGTAATGCTCGTGCATTTTGATACAGAGTCTCGCAAGGGGCTGCTGCCTTTGTTGCAACGCTTGCGCGGTGCCAGTATCAAGGCAGAACTTTATCCCCAAGCCGATAAGCTTAAAAAGCAGATGAAATATGCCCATAAGAAAGGAACCCCTTGGGTGCTTTTGGCAGGAAGCGAAGAGCTGCAAAGGCAGTCGGTGCAGTTGAAGAACATGTACACTGGTGAGCAGCTTGAGATAAGCATGGATGAGGTAGTTGGATTTTTGAAACAAAAATTGTATAATGGTTAGCCTTGCGTTTTATGAGATGCTTATGTTTTGGGTCTTATGCAAAAATCAATGGAGCACGTACATGCTGAGCTACTCAACCGCTTTGTATTGTTGGCAGAGCTAACCCCCGACGGGGAATTGCTCTCCATCAACGACCGCTTGCTTGCTTTTTTGCAACTTGCTGATTTTAAGTCGAAACAGTCATTGGCTGCCTATCTGCTGAATCCATTAGAGCTGTCTAATGCCTTGGCACAAGTGCAGCGCGAGGGTGAGTGGCAAGGACAGTGGACCTTCAAAGTAGGAGAGCAACTGACCAATGTGGCGGTTACCCTTGCCAAGTTGCAAGAAGAAGATGGACGGGTGTACATGATTGCACACCCACTTTCCTCTTCGCAGCAGTTGCTGGAGCGTTTTCGGGCTGTGCTCGATGAAACCACCGACCTCATCATCGTGGTAGATGCTGCCACCGGGCGCATCATCGATGCCAACGATACTGCTGTACAGCAATTGGGCTTCAGCTTGTTGGTACTCTTGAAGCGTCATTTGTATCAAATAGACACCTCCTTCCCTTTATACACAACGCAGGCACAATGGCAGGAGTTTGTAGAAAGACTACGCGAAGAACCCAAACAGCGCCGGAGTGTGCGCACCTCGCTGCGCCTGACCCCCGACGAAACCTTGGATGTGGACGCCACCTTGAAGCTGGAGCGCTATCTCAATCAAGAATATATCATCGTGATAGCCCGGGACATCAGCGAGCAGGTAGCTCTGGAGAAAAAGCTGGACTCGAAGGAAAAATTTTTCGAAACGCTCATCGAAAGCACCGAAGATACTTTGCTGCTTGTTGATAAAGAAGGCTTTATCCAGTATGCATCACCCTCTTGTTTCAAGCAATGGGGATATACCGTAGAAGAATTGATGGGGCAGAGCATACAAAAACTGGTACACCCCGATGACAGCGATTTCTTCGAAAAGGTATTTAAAGAAATCGCCTCTACCCCCAAGAAGCTGTTTAAGCTCACTTATCGCTCTTTGCACAAAGAGGGGTATTACAACTGGCTGGAAGCACAAGCCAAAAACCTGATTCGGGAAGAAGCCATTGGCGCCATTCTCATCAGTGCCCACAACGTAACCAATCAGGTGTTGGCAGAAGAGCGCATCATACAGGCACTGCAACAAGCCGAACGTCTCAATCAAGAGTTAGAACAGCACAAAGCGGAGCTGCTTGCCAGCCAGGAGGAACTGCGCCAAACCAATGAAAGGCTTGAAAAGAACAATGCAGAGCTCAAAAAAATCAATCAAGAGCTTGACCGTTTTGTATATAGTGCTTCGCATGACTTGCGTGCCCCTATTGCTTCGGCTTTGGGCGTAATTACTGTTTGCAAGATGCTTGATGATGCCGAGCAGATAAAGCGCTACTTAGAACTTCAGGAAAAAGGACTTAAAAAACTCGACAGCTTCATTCAAGACATTCTCGACTACTCGCGCAATGCACGCTTGGAAGTGCAGCGCGAAGAGATAGACTTGCAGACGCTCGTCAAAGGGGTCTTTGAACAGTATGCTTATATGGACAATGCCGGGCTTATCGACAAGCAGATACATATAAAAGCGCGGGTGCCTTTTTATTCGGACCGCCGTCGCCTGACGGTTATACTCAACAACCTGATATCGAATGCGATTCGCTACAGCTCGCCTCGCCGAGAGCATCCTTATATCAAAGTGAATATTAAAATAAACGAAGAGAAAGGAGAGTTTGTCGTAGAAGACAACGGCATAGGCATAGAGGAAAAACATTTGCCGCGTATTTTTGATATGTTTTATCGGGCTACGCAAGACCAAGCCGGCTCAGGGCTGGGACTCTATATAGTGAAAGAAACCATCGAAAAACTGGGAGGGCAAATATCCTTGAAATCCAAATATGGTGAAGGCACCACTTTTCGCTTCGTAGTACCCAATTTGTTGAACAAAACACCCCACACCAACTGAATTCATTTGACTGGTTGCCATGCCTGTATTCCTCACCAATCGTAAAGAGAGCTGGAAAACACGCCGTTTTCGCTGGATGATGAACTGCTTCCCTACTTATTTTGGCACAGGGGGGCGTATTCTGTTTATTTCTTCCGATTGGAGGGAAATCCATGTCCGACTTTCGCTCAACCTTTTTACCTACAATTATGTAGGCGTGGTTTATGGCGGCAGCATATACTCAGCCATGGACCCTTTTTACATGTTGCAGCTGATTCATATTCTGGGTAAAGCATATGTGGTGTGGGACAAAGCAGCGACCATCCGTTTTTTGCGTCCCATCAAAAAGAAAGTGTATGCGCGCTTTTTAATAGACGAGGTACTAATAGAGAAAATCAAACAGCAGATAGCGCAAACACAGGAAATGGAAATTACCTTGCCCGTAGAGTGGATAGACAAAGAGGGCAAGGTCTATGCTCACATAGACAAAGTGCTTTACATAGCTTCTAAGGAGTACTACAAGCAAAAGCGCAGCCGCAAGCAGCCTGACAAGCCGGCTTAAAGGGAAATAGGTATATTTGCCACAAAAAACAGATGATTCAAAAGCAACTCTTAGAGCGTTACCCGCGTATTGTGCTGGCTTCGGCTTCGCCTCGTCGCCGCCAACTGATGCAGGCACTTGATATTCCCTTTATTGTAGATGTGCGCCATAGTGAAGAGTTTGTACCCGAAGGCATGGAGCCTTCAAAGGTAGCCGCCTATTTGGCAAGACAAAAAGCGGCTGCTTTTGTGCCCATACCTGCCGATACGCTGGTGATTGCAGCCGATACCGTAGTCATTCATCGAGGCGAAGTGCTGGGCAAGCCTGCCGATGTGATAGAGGCAGCACGCATGTTGCGACGTCTGTCGGGGCAGCAGCATGAAGTCATCACTGCTGTGTGTTTAGCTACTGCCCAAGGAAGTCGCATTGTCCAAGACAGCACACAAGTCTATTTCCGTGAGATGGAAGACAACGAAATAGCTTATTACATAGCACAGTACAAACCCTATGACAAAGCCGGCAGCTATGGCGCACAAGACTGGTTGGGCATGGCATTCATTGAGCGCATCGAAGGCTCTTACTTTAATGTAATGGGCTTGCCTACTCATAAGTTATATGCGGCACTTAAAAGCATGTTGTAAGCTGCCCTACGCAAAGGCAATGCTCGTTGCCTATGCTTGGTTGTATGTGGCATGGCATGTATGGACACTGCCCTATGCGCCGCTGCCTTGGTTCGATGAGGTGGTATTTGCCTCTATCAGCCACCATTGGATAGAAAGCGCCTCTTTGGTGCCTAATGTCACTTCGGCAGCTTTGCATGGCTTGCCATTTCAAATTTACGGCTTTGTCAGCTTTACCATTCATGGTATGAGCATGAAGCTTTTGCCTCTGCCTTTGGGTTACCGGCTGCCTACTTTTTTGTTTGGCTGCTTAGTTTTGCTTTTGTGTCGTCGTTTGTTTGCTCTGCCGTGGTGGATGTTACTTATTTTTTCTCTCGACCCTTTCCTGCAGCTTTCTATGCATGAAGGGCGTATGGACCTGGAGGCGGTTTTCTGGAGTTTAGGTGCATGGTATTTTCTTTATCGTACAGAAAAAAAACAGCATTTTTCTTGGATAGCAGGTGTCATGGCACTGCTTGCCATACTGACTACGCCGCGCTCGTTCGTTTTGTTGCTGCCGCCTGCATTCATAGCGCTAAATCGGGGTGAATGGCGCTTCTTTTTGCCATTGTACGGGGGCTATGCCCTTTGGGTACTATGGGCTTTTGGTTCGCCACAGGCATGGCTTCGTCATTACCTACATGATTTTGCGCTGTTGAAAAACTATGTGGGGAATAGTGGCTATATACCCAAGCATGAATATCTCTTGATAGGAAGCGTGTGTTTGTTGGCAGTGTTTTATTTCTTCGGCAAGCAGCGGCTTCCTAAGGAACCGCTTTTTTGGGCTTCTGTAAGCAGTATTTTGGTTTTTTATTTGCTGGTTTTTGACTATGGTCCTTATTCCGTCTTTATCTTGCCGCTCTATTACTACCTTCTTTTTTTCTTTTTGCAACCTGCAAGTAAACGCCTGCGCAAGCTTATACTGGGGTGTTTGTTGCTATTTAATTTAGGCTATACCTTTGCCAAGCAAGTGCAGATACTTATGTCTTTGCCCATGCGTGATTACCGCTCTTTTCATGCTTTTGTGCGCCGGCATATACCGCCCGGTAGCAAGGTGGTCAGTGAGCCCATGCCTTACTATGCTCTTTTGGCTGCAGGCAGCGACCTGCAGCTGATGGATTACTACAATACCCCCGAAGAGCGGGAACGTATTCACAGACAAGAGTACAAGGCAGAATATATGATTGTTACAGACCACTTGGCTTGGCGAAAGCCCGACATAGTGGCGCTTTATCAAGCCAATAGCCAATGGCAGCCGGTAGCGCGTTATGAGCGACAGGCACCTGCTTTTCTGAGAGACTGGGAGCGTTTTTTTGGTTTGTCTTCTACTGAGCACACCGGCTATAACTGCACTATTTACCGGCGCTGCTTTTGATGCTTCTTTGTGTTCTTTTTCTTTGCCGTTGGCTCTTGCTGGGGAGGTGCTGCCGCTCCTTCTTGTTGGCGACGGCGGTAGGCATAGCCAAAGAAGGAAATCATCATAAGCATAAAAATCCAGTAGTTTTCAACAAAGCGCCCCATGAATACCTCATAAATGCCTATGATGAGCAGCGCCACCGTCAATGAGAGTAGTAAGGTATCGATGAGTTTCATAGTAGGTCTGTTTCAAAAAAACCATCATCGGCTTTTTCGTCGTGCGTATCTTCCAAATACACTTCCAGTAAACCTTCGGGTAGGCGCACGTGCAGGCATCGCTTGTTGCGGTCTACGCGCAAAATAAAAGCATCTTGAATGGGAATAAGTACTTCCTTGCCCTGATACATCATAGATATGAGGGCGTTGCTTTCCAAGTCGTAAATGGTATCGACGTTGCCCAGCGCACCTTTTTCCTCATCGATGATTTGAAATCCAATGACTTCGTGATAGTAAAAAGCATTTTCGCCTTCGAGTGGGGGCAGCATAGACAAAGGCAAATACAGCTTGCTCTTGGCTAAGGTCTCGGCTTGGTCTATATGGTCTATGCCGGCAAGTTTCACAATCACGCGGTTGCGCTTGTGCATGAGTGGAAGCACATACTCTACCTTGTAAGGGATGAGACTGCCGAAACGCTCTACCCACAGGGTGTCCAGGTTTTCGTATTGGCTCAAGTCATCCACATCGAAGAGGGCTTGTAGTTCGCCTGCCAAGCCGTGCGCTTTGGTCAGGTAGCCCAACACAAAGCAATCATCAACGGTCATGATTCTTTGTTTTTTTTGAGTTTTTTAAAAAAGGAGAAAGCGGCTTACTGACATAGCAAACCGCCTTCTGCATAAAATGGTTTCAGGCGCAGGACAAGTAAAAGTCTTATTCTGCCTGGTTTTCGTTGCTTTCTTCAGAAGCTGCAGCTTCTTGTTCAGCAGCTTTGCGCTTGGCTTCGACAGCCTTGGCGCGTTCTTCTCTGATTTTAGCTTCTGCTTCAAGCTGTGCCTTTTTGGCAGCTTCTTTTTGCTGAGCCAAGCGGGCTTTTTTGCCTTCGATTTTAGCTTCTTTAGTTTTCAACCATTCTTGGTAGCGCTTGTCTGCTTCTTCGCGGGTGATGGCACCTTTGCGCACGCCTACTTCCAGGTGCTTGCGCAGCAAAATCCCGCGGTATTTCAACATACGGCGCACAGTTTCGGTAGGTTGTGCCCCTTTGAGCAGCCAATCGAGGATGCGCTCGTCATCCAGTATGATGGTTGCAGGGTCGGTTAAGGGGTTGTAACGCCCCACTTTCTCGATGAATTTACCGTCACGCGGTGCTCGAGAATCAGCTACGACTACGTCGTACATCGGTTTTTTCTTGCGTCCACGACGCGCCAAACGGATACGTACTGCCATTGTTTTTTGTTTTAGTTCAACCTTTGATAGAACCCGTCTATCGGTTTTCGAAGGCACAAAGATAGCACACCGGCTTGATTTATACAAAAAAGCCCTGACTTTGTGCGTTGTATTTCTGTTCCCTATTTTGCGCAGAGCTTTTTGCTGCTCAGTCTTTTGCCCTGTGCTTCGCTTGCCCAAGCCGGCAGTATATTTTTTTGAGAAAGACAAGCTATGCTATTCAAAACTGCTAAATATTCATTAACTTTGCTTATTCAATGCAAAGAAGAAACACACATTATTTCCGCTTGAAGCGTTATGAAGAATATCCGTAACTTTTGTATCATAGCCCACATCGACCACGGCAAGAGCACCCTTGCCGACCGCCTGTTGGAATACACCCAAACCGTGGACCAGCGCAAGATGCAGGCGCAGGTACTCGATAGCATGGACTTGGAGCGGGAGCGGGGTATTACCATCAAGAGCCACGCCGTTCAGATGAAATACAACTACAAAGGAGAGACCTACGTCCTGAATTTAATTGATACACCCGGGCACGTGGACTTTTCCTACGAAGTGTCGCGCTCTATTGCTGCCTGTGAAGGTGCCTTGTTGGTGGTAGATGCAGCCCAAGGCATTGAAGCGCAGACCATTTCCAACTTGTATTTAGCCATAGAGCACGACCTAGAAATTATTCCGGTCATCAACAAGATAGACCTGCCTGCAGCCAATCCCGAATTGGTAGGGGATGAAATTATAGACCTTATCGGCTGTAAGCGCGAAGACATCATTCTTGCCTCTGCCAAAGAAGGGATTGGCATAGAGGAAATATTGCAAGCCATCGTGGAGCGCATTCCTGCACCCAAGGGCAATTCTGATGCACCTTTGCAAGCGCTTATTTTCGACTCTGCCTTTAACCCTTATCGCGGGGTGGAGGTTATTTTCCGTGTATATAATGGACGTATCCACAAAGGCGACAAAGTAAAGTTTTGGGCAACGGGGCGCGAGTATGAGGTGGAAGAAGTAGGTATCTTGCGCTTGGATAAAGAACCACGCGACTACATCGATGCCGGAGACGTGGGCTATTTGGTGTCGGGTATTAAGCAGGCTACGGAAGTGAAGGTAGGTGATACCATCACTACCGTGAGCAACCCTTGCGATGCGCCTATTAAAGGGTTTAAGGAGGTAAAGCCAATGGTCTTTGCCGGTATTTATCCGGTAGAGACCAACGAATTTGAAGAGTTGCGCGAAGCCATGGAGAAGTTGCAGCTTAACGATGCCGCTTTGGTGTGGGAGCCCGAAACCTCTGCCGCACTCGGTTTTGGTTTTCGTTGCGGTTTTTTGGGGATGCTCCATATGGAGATAGTGCAGGAGCGTCTCGAGCGCGAGTTCGGTATGACGGTAATTACTACCGTGCCTTCGGTGAAGTATCATGCCTATACCACCGCCGGCAAGATGATAGAGGTGAGTGCGCCTTCGGAAATGCCTGACCCGGCAGTGCTCGACCACATCGAAGAGCCTTTTGTGAAAGTGCAGATTATCACGAAGGCAGAGTTTGTAGGCAACATCATGACTTTGTGCTTGGAACGCCGTGGAATAATAAAGCAACAAAACTACTTGACTACCGACCGCGTGGAGCTTGTGTTTGAAATGCCTTTGGCGGAAATCATCTTCGATTTCTTCGATAAACTCAAAACCATCTCGCGCGGATATGCTTCCTTGGATTATGAGCTTTTGGGCTACCGCGAATCAAAACTGGTCAAACTCGACATTCTGCTCAACGGAGAGCGTGTAGATGCCCTTTCTGCTATTGTGCACCGAGACAAAGCCTACGACTGGGGAAAACGCTTGTGTGAAAAACTCAAAGAGCTTTTGCCGCGTCAGCAGTTCGAAATTGCCATACAGGCAGCCATAGGAACCAAAGTGATTGCACGCGAAACGGTGAAGGCGCTGCGCAAAAACGTATTGGCGAAGTGTTATGGTGGCGACATCACTCGTAAGCGTAAGCTGCTCGAAAAGCAAAAGAAAGGGAAGAAACGCATGCGCCAGATAGGCAAAGTAGAGGTGCCACAAGAAGCTTTTATGGCAGTCTTGAAACTTGACCAGTAAAATAAACCGCTTGCCATCGAAATAGAGTGGGCAGTGCACTCCTTGTGTGCTGCCTTTTTGGTTTGCGTTTCGTCTTGCGACAAACGCCCTTTGATTACCGCCACAGCATGCCCTTGAGCAGCTCGCGCAGAATGACAGCGCTCTTTTTATGAAAGAAAAAAAGCGTTGAGAGGCGCAAGGCTTTTAGGTAATAGTGAAGTGCTTTTTTGAAGTGTTTGCCCAGTGCCAAATGAAGTGCCAAGTAAGCATAAGCATGCGTGCGGAAACGCCGTAGGTAAGAGCTGGGCAATGTGCGCACCGCTTCATCGGCTTCTACGTAGCGCATGCAGGCATGCAAGCGCGCCTCCAGACGTTCTGCATTCACCTCCATGACACTGCGGGCATTGTGTTGTATCATACAAGCTACCACTTCATTGGCATAGGGCAGGGGATAGCGCGCTGCCAAGCGCAGCCACAGCTCCCAGTCTTCGCTGCCGGCAAGGGTACGGTCTTCTTGAAAGGGATGAAGCAGCGCAATGTCGCGACGCACAAAGACAGCAATGCAGCTAAGCAGATTGCCAGCAAACAGCTGCTCTGCCAGATTGCCTTTGCGTTTGGCTTGTGAGCTCAACAGTCGCCCGTCTTCATCCCTTATTTCGTAGGCTAAGGCAAACCATTCATAGTTTTGATGCTGTTGTAGAAAAGCATGGGCAGCAGACAGGCAGTGAGGATAATACAGGTCGTCAGAGTCCAGAAAAGTAACATAATTGCCTTGTGCTTGTCGTATGCCGAAGTTGCGGGCTGCGGCGCGTTCGCCATTGTCTTTGTAGAAGTAGCGAATGCGTTGGTTACGTTGCGTGTAAAGAGCCACGACCTCTTGCGTGTGGTCGGTGCTGCCGTCGTCCACAACAATCACCTCAAAGTCCTGAAAGTCTTGTGCCAGCACGCTGTCGAGCGTGCGGGCAAGAAACGAAGCCCTGTTGTAAGTGGGTATAATCACGGAAAAAAGCATACCTACTCTTCTTCATCATGGCGAGGGGCTTTGCCTTTGGCTAAGCGCTTGAATTCGTTAGGCTCAAAAACAAAGCGTTGGTTTACCTCTTCTATGAATTGAAGGATGTCCTCCCTGCCGATGCCCTCCGTTGCCGAAGTAATAAAGCAAGGGGGGAGCTCCTCCCATATTTTCAGAAGGGTGTGGCGATAGCGGGCAAAGTTCGACTGTTGTTGACTACGCGAAAGCTTATCGGCTTTGGTGAAAACAAAAGCTAACGGCAAACCGGCACTGCCTAAGCGTTCGACCATCTCTATGTCGATGGCTTGAGGCTCCAGACGCAAGTCCATAAGCACAAAGGTACACATCAGGTTGGGGCGGCGGGTCAAGTAGTCGTTAATCATCTTTTGCCAAGCTGCACGTTCCTGCTTGCTTACTTTGGCATAGCCATAGCCCGGTAGGTCTGCCAAGTACCAACGTTCATCTACCAAGAAATGATTGATGAGCCGCGTCTTGCCGGGCTGCGCCGAAGTAGCTGCCAAGTTTTTGCGCTGCACCAGCATATTGATAAGCGAAGACTTGCCTACATTAGACCTCCCGATAAAAGCATATTCGGGCTTATCTGGAAAGGGGCAGTCTTCTACTGCTTTGCTGCTTTTTATGAATGCCGCTTTCATGGTGCTTGTTCTCCTTTTTGTGATACCATGTAATCCATCAAGGCTTCGATGCCTCCCCGCAGGTTTAGCACTTTCTGAAAGCCACATTGAAGCAATAGCTTTTGTGCTTGATAACCACGCATACCCGAGCGGCAGTGAACAATGATTTCTTTGCCTCGCCATGCATCTATCTCATCCAGACGAAAGAGCAGCTCGGGCAGAGGTATGTGTTTGGCTTCGGGCAGGTGGTACTCTTCATATTCCCACTGTTCGCGCACATCCAAAACAAGGGGGAGTTTGTGTGCTTGCTGGCGTCGACAAAACTCCTCTACTTCTATACAGGGCAGTTGGGTATCCATAAGCAGGCTTTTGTAGCTTCCTGCAAAGATATGAATTTGCAGTTTTTTGTAACAAGCATAGAAAAGTGTGCGGAGCTGCCAAAGAAAAAACGCTACGAGTGCATGTTACGGGAGGGCGACATCCAGACGGGCAAAGCAACGAATACGCCAAAAAGCGAAAACAAAAGCCCCCCGATAGAGCCAATAGCCAAAGAAAACCAAAATATTTCTTGGTCGCCTTCGCTCAGAAAAGGCACCAAGCCCAGTACCGTAGAAAAGGTGGTTATCAAGATAGGGACTGACTTGTGCCACACAGCACGGCAGATACGACGCAGGCGGTCGCTATTGCTACGCAATTGATTGTATTCGTTCAGTATGAAAATGGCAGCATTCACCACCAAGCCGCCCAACAGCACAAAAGCGGCATAGCCTCCTTGGTCGAAAGAGAAATTGCCCCATGCAAAGATGAGAAACAAGCCAATGAACGAAAGCGGCACCGTGATGATGATATAAAAAGGCTTGAGAAGGCTTTCGAACAATATAGCGCAAATTACATAGACCACGCCCAGCAACAACAGCAGGATGCTATAAGAACGCTTGTTTTTTTCAGAGTCGAAGAAGTAGAAGGTAACGTTGTCTTTGTCGATGCTAAAACCGGGTGGCAATACTTTACGATGTTGCTCTATGCACTGCTGCAGATAGCGCTCGCCGAATTTAGGGGAGCCATAATAGTCAAAGCCGATGATGCGAATGTATTGGCGGTTTTCTTTGTAGATGGCATCATTCAGTTTTTCGAATTGCAGGCGCGAGAAAAGCTCCGGACGCACACCTTTCTGCTGGTTGAGCAGCAGGTTTTGTTGTCCTAACTCGTAAGTAGAAAAACGTTGGGCGTCTTCTTCTCGAAAAAAGACCGGCACGTATTCGTTTTTATACGATACGTAAGACTGCGCATAAGGCGCAAGGCTGTAAAGCTCAATGCCTTGAAGCAACGCCCGGTTCGATAGACCAGCTTGTGCCAGCAGGGTAGTATTCAGGTGCATCCGGAAAGCCTCGGTGTTGCGGTAGCTGTAGCTTAGGCGCTCGTTCAGGTTCACGTCCTTTACTCTCGGGTGCTTTTGCAGTAGTTTGGCAAACGCCTGCGCTTCTTCGTAAAGCTTGTCGTAGTGATAGCCCGTCATACGCACACGCATCTGGCGCATCTGCTCGTAGGTGATGCTACTGAAGCCCTCGCCTACACCAGTGATTGCCCACTCTACGCCTGCCCAATCGAGCGACTGCCTGATGAGCATAGCTTTGAGCATGGGCGGTAGTCCGCTGTACTCATATTCCGGTTTGAAATAAATCGAAATGGTGGCATTTTGCCCCGAGTAAATGTTGGTTACGAACTTATCGATGCCCTTGAACCTTGCAAGATATTGCTCTACCTTCTCTATGACGGCATTCATTTGTTGGGGGGTGGTGCCAAAAGGCATGCGAGCATATACATTTAATTGAGTACGCTCTGGTGTGCGGAAGTGTGCTTTCTCATAGACTTCTTGCACAAACAAGTACAAGGCGCCGCCCAGCGCTTGGTCCACATAGGGGCGTATGTTTTCCAGATAGTAGGTGTTGCCAAACCATCGATTGTACCAATCCCAGTCTTTGATTTCTGTGGGCAGCATAAATACAGGTGTTCCGAACATCAGGATGACCACCATAGTAAAGGCTTTCTTATGGGCTGCCAATAGGGCAATGAGTCTTTCATAGCGCAAAAAGCGGCGGTAGTGTCGTTTCCGTTTTTTGAAAGGCAGGGTTTTCGTTTGCACCGCCTGTTGCAAAAAGAGGCGGTAAGCCGCTGGGGTGAAAAACAGCGCCACCACCAGCGAAAGCCCCAAGCTTACAATAATCACCAAAGCGAAGTCGATGAGTGAGAGGCGTTGTTCTTCGGGCAAGAGCCATACCAAGCTCAGCGCCGACATGGTGGTGGCAGTAGCCCCCAACAGCCCCAAGAAAACGCGGGTGTTCCCTCTCTTTTTCAGATGGTCGAGCATCACCACGGCATTGTCGAGCAGCATCCCGAACGAAAGCGTAAGCCCTGCCAGTGAGAAGATATGCACTTCTATGTTGAAGAGGTAAACAAAGGCGAAGGTCAACGATAGGTTGATGCCCACACCGCCCAAAAGCACCAATAGGTAGCGCCAATCACGGTAAATGAGCAGGATGACCAACAAGAGAATGGCTACCGACAAGCCAGTGCGGTGGTAAATCTTTTGTAGCTCCTCGCGCATCTTTTCGGTGCGGTCATCTTCGAGTACCACCTGAAAGCCTTGGGTCAAACGCTTCGACAGCGTGTCTATGCGAGTGCGCACCTTTTCGGCAAGTATGAGTGTGTTTACGTCTGGGCGCGCATATACCAGCAGGCGCACGGCGTTTTTACCATTGATACGGAAATAACGGCGTGCCTCCTCTTCTTCTCTGTAGAGGCGCGCAAAATAACCAAAGCGTACGCCGGGACGCAGCTCACTGTTTTCTATCTCGTGCAGCGCCTGAGGCGGGGCTTGCAGTTCCATATAAAAGCGTTCTTGGCGGGGACTTTCATAAACCCCTATGAATTGCCGCTCGAAGAAACGCCGCAGGTGTCTTTGCAGGTCGCTTACGCTCAGACCGTAGGCAAGCAGACGCTGGGCATCATACTCCACGGTCAATTGCAAGGAACGTGCCCCGGCAATCTCTATGCGCTCTATTTCCCTGATAGACGAAAGGGGCAGTTTGAGCTGCTCTTCTATTGTCTTTTGTATGAACGCAGGGGCAAAGGGGGCATATACTGAATAGACCAGCAAAGGGCTTTCTTTTTCGTCTTCTTCGCTTACCGAAGGGTATACTTCAGGGTAACTGGCGTTGGGGGGCAGTTGGGGATACAGTTGCCGTATGACATTGCTCACTTCGAAGCGCTTGAAGTCAAGGTCAGCATCTTCGTTGAAATACAGGCTGATGCTGCCACCGTTGTAGTACGATATCGACGTCATTTTTTCCACCTCGCCGATGCCAGAAAGCATATTTTCAAGCGGTGCGGTAATTTTTTGCTCTACCACTTCGGGCGGGGCTTCCGGCAGGCGGTAGACTATATACAGGGTGGGTTTGCGCAAGGAAGGCATGTATTTTACGCTCAACTTGGGCAGGCTGAGCAACGCCAACAGCGCCAATACTACGAATACAAACACCAAACGGAAGGAGCTCATCGGCAACTGTTTTTTGTCAATCAAATAGCAGATTTTTGCTTTGCTTTGCTTTTGTTGGCAGTTAGTGCGCGATACATCAGGGGCACAAAGAAGAGCGAAGTAAAGCTGCCAATACTCAAACCACCGATAATAGCCAGCACAAAAGGACGCTGCAGGTCGCCCGCCATGCTGCTGTCGAACAAGAAAGGCGTCAGTGCCAAAATATTGGTCAACGAGGTCATGAATATAGGTTTGAAAGTGATTTCGCCGGCTTTGGCTATGGCTTCATCCAAGGGCATGGAACGCCGCAGCCGGTTGATGGCATCTATCTTCAAGATGGACTCGTTGTCTATGATGCCCAGCATCACCACCAAACCAATGGCAGCCATCACATTGAGGCTTTCGCCTGCCAGCCATAAAAGCAGGAAACTGCCCGTAAAGCCAAGTGGCAGGGTGAAGATGACAATCAGCGGTTGGCGCAACGACTCAAACTCTATGCCCAAGATGAAATAGAGCAGCAGAATAGAGACGGCAAGAATAAAGAACATGTTTTTGATGTTTTGCCGGTCGTCGTAGTGTTGCCCACTGAAATCGACCCGCAAGCGGTGGCTATGTGCCAAGTGGGTAGCGGCGCTTTCGGCGGCTTCTACAGGCAGTGCGCTGGTGGCGTGTAGGGCATGATAAATGCCGGCACGGTCGGCGGTGAGGCTGCGGTGGGTCTCGTCGGTGTTTACCTTCACAAACAAAGAGAGGGGGTAGCGTTGCAGACTGTCTATGACTACATAGCGGTTGTGCAGCTTTTCGTAGAAGTCATTGCCGCGGTATGCCACTACAATGGGCACCGCTTCGTCGTAGTTGTGCAAATAATCGACAGTGTTTTCCGAAAAGGTGGATTTGAGGGTCTGCAACAGCATTTCATAACTCACGCCGTAGCGCTGCAGCGCTGTTTGCTGCACTTCCACAGAGACGAGGGTGCGCTCCTTCATGCCGGCATCTGCTTGCCATGTTGCTTGGGGGAAGAGCGAGCGCAGGCTGTCGGCAATAGGGCGCAGTTGCTGCAGGGGTACTGTTTCCATGCTGCGTATAGAGCGGAAGCGAGCACTCCAATAGGGTTTTTCTGGACGGAATATCATATCGAAAATATTGGGTGCTTCGCTCAGCCGCACCGAGGCAGTGGGGTAGTGCCTGCTGAAATAGTTGGCAATCAATTGCTCGAATTGCTTGCGTTCTTGGTAGCTGTCAAAGAGGAAATAAATGTCTGCCTGTTGTCCTGTGGCATTGGCTGTTTGCAGCATGTATTGCGTTTGCCCTATGTCGCTTTCGCTGAGGGTGTAGTGTTTTGAAAACTGCCGCAATAAACTTTCTATGCGACGCTTGTTTTCTTGGGGCGAGATGGGCTCATGCCACTCCACCTGCAGGCTCATGTCTTTGCGCTTGAGGGTGGGCATGCCCTCTATAGGCAGAAAAAAGGCGATGCCCAAGCCTGCTATTCCCAACAGAAGCAGGGCAGGAAACACCAGCTGTCGCCGGGCAAGACACCAATAGTAAAGTTTTTTATAGCCTTTGAGTGCCCAAAGATAAAGCCGGTTGTCTTCGCGTGGCAGCTGCTTGCTGTTGCGGAAAAGCAGCAAATAAAGCAGTGGCAGCAAGAAGAACGACACCAGCAGCGAAGTGAGCAGGATGGCACCCACTGCTACCGCTTGGTCGTAGCTGAGGGCACCGCTGAGTCCATCCAGAAACACCAAAGGGATGAAGACAGCTTGCGTGGTGAGTGCCGAACTTACCAAAGGCGGCACCATTTCGGCAGTTCCCTTCACGCAGCTCTCGAGTAGAGGCATGCCTGCTTTGCGCATCTTGCCTATGTGCTCGAAGATGATGATGGCGTTGTCTATGGTCATGCCCAAGCCAAGGGTAAGCCCTGCCAGCGATATGACATTCAGCGACACACCGAACAGATAAAAGACCGAGAAGCTCATGATGAGGGAAGTAGGCAGCACCACGCCTATGAGGAAAGGCACGCGGTAGTTGCCAATGAAAAGCAGCAACACCACAAATGCCCCGATGCCTCCAAACAGCAGGTCGTTTTTTAGGTTGGAAATGCTCATGTCCAGCACCTCATACTGCGACTGCGTGAGGGCAAAGTTCAAGGCAGGATAATCGTGCCGCAGCTCTTGCATGAGGGTGTCGAGGCTTTGCATCACCAAGGGCATGCGGGCACTGCTTTGCTTGTGTATGTTGATGACTACCCCTTCTTTCAGTTGGAAGAGATGAAAGCCCTTGGGGGTTTCCACCGAGTCCACAACCTGCGCCACTTCGCCCAAAGGCACGGAGCGTTGCGCATCTATGCGCACAGGCAAGCGCCGCAGGCTCTCTATGTCTTGTAGCGGGGCTCCAATGCGCAGGTAATAGCGGTAGTTGCCGTCGCGAATGGAAATGGCGGTCAACTCGCTGTTGTTTTCTTGGATGCTTTCTATGAGCAGACGCTCGTCGATGCGGTGGGCTGCGAGCTTTTCTTTTTTGGGAAATATCCACAAACTGCGGCGGTACAAGCCGTTCACATCGACCAGCGCCACGCCGGGCAGGGCTTCAATGCGTTTTTTCAGCACCTTCTCTGCCATTTCTGACAACTGAGTGGGCTGTGTCGCCGCTTCTTTTTTGTGCGTAACTTGCAGGCGGGCTATAGGTACGTCGTTGGTGTTGAGTCGTATGACCTGCGGGCGTGGCAGCTGACGTGGCAGCCGGCTGCTCAGGCGGTCAATCACCTCATTGGCTTCAATGAAGGCAAGGTCCATGTTGGTGCCGTAGTCAAAAAAAAGCAGTAGGCGCCCCCCTTCTTCTTCGGCTTGGCTTTCCACTTCTTTCAGATGTTGAAGCGTAAGCATACTTTCGCGCAGCAAGCGCAACACCTGTTGCTCTACCTCTTGAGGCGAAGCCCCGGGATACTGCACTTTGACTATCATGCGGGTTACGTCGATGTCGGGCAGCAGCGAAACAGGCAACTGCAAGAATGCTACGATGCTGAAAATGACGACAACAGCACTGACCATCAGCACCGCCACGGGGCGTTGAAAGAGATATTTGAACATGGCGGAAGCGTTTTGTTATGGCTCTACACGCAGGGTGTCCTGCACGCTTACAGGCGACTCGTTGTCCAGCTGCAGATTGTTCGACACGATGACCCACTGACCGGGTTGCAGACCTTCGGTAATTTCTATTTCTCGGTCGTTTTCGGCACCGGTTTGCACATAATGCCACTCGGCTAAGCCGTCGTTGCTAAGGGTAAAGACTACCTTTTTGCCGCTACGGACTACCACCGCTTCTTTGGGTATGCAGAGGGTGGTGTGTGAGGGTACCTCCAAGATAGCTTCCGCATGCATGCCGGGCAGCAGTGCTTGCGCTTGGGGTAAGTGCAGCCGCAATTGCAGCATGCCCCGTTCGTTCACCAAGGGATTGATTTCACCGAGACGGGCGCTGTAGTGCCGCTCCGGTGTGGAAAGAGGCATCACGCGGGCGTAAAGCCCGGGACGCAGGTATGCCGCTTCGCTTTCGGGCACTTCGGCTTCCAAGTAGAGGGTAGAGGGGTCGTAGAGTCGGCAAAAGACCTCGCTGCTTGTGATGTAGTTGCCCGTACCTGTTTGTTTGAGGTCTGCCACCACGCCGGCAAAGGGGCTATAGAGGCGTGCATTGTGCAAGGCAAGTTTGGCTTGGGCTACCTCTATCTCGGCAGTGCGTAAGCCGGTGCGTGTACGTATGCGTTCGTGAAGCAGGGAGTCGATGCCACCATGGGGGGCACGCGGGTCGCCTCCATAATCGACCAGCTCTTTGATATAGTCTTCATAAGCTTTGGCGCGCCTTGCTTCGGCACTGCGCAGGGTGAGCTGCCATTCGTCATCGGCAAGTTGTGCCAACAGCGCGTTTTTTGTTACAGCTTGCCCATTACGCACCAAAACATTTGCTAAGTAGCCACTGTTTTTGAAGCGTAGCTCTGCCATATTGGCAGCTTTAATCTTACCCTGCAGACGTATCCGGAAGACGAAGGTTTTTTGTTGAGCGAGGGCGATGGTTACGGGAGTGGCAGCGAGAGCAGAGGCTTCCACCTGTATGTTGCTTGCGGGCTTCGTGGTCTCTGCCTCACTTTTGCTTTGGCTGCAGCCGCCGCTTGTCTGCATCAGCACACCCCCAATAAGCAGATGGAGTACTTTTACTTTCATTGGTTTTGAATGTAATGATACATTGGTTTTATGCAAATTTAAGCATTTTGGGCGTTTTATTCGCTGCTCCAAAAGTGTGTTTTCTTTTGAGTAAACTCAAATTGCGCGACAGGCTTGCCCTCTTCGAAGACAAGCACCATAGGTACCGTGAGACCTTGTGGCGGTACATTGTTTGTAGCTATTTGGCATTTTCGGTCGATGTTTGGCACATACCTTTGAAAATACATGGCTGCTTCCCTTTCGGTGATGGCATAGGCTATGTACAAGGTATTGCCTCGACAGCCATGCTCTTTCAAATAGTTGCCTATGATTTCCAAATAGCCGTGGCAGCCCATGGCAGGAATGACCAGCACGGTATCGTAAGGAATGGCACTGATGCCAGCCGTTTTTTCAATGTAGTTTATCCATGGCGTACTTTCGCTTTCTTGATTGCATGCCGTAGCAAAGAAAAGCAAGCATAGTGTAAAAGCGGTATGGATTTTTGAAGGCACTTGCATCTTGTTCTGCGGTTTTTATTTTGAAGTATTGAGCAGATACAGAAAACCTGTGCTTTTGTAGTGATTACAGCCGTTTGAATGCAGACGGATTTTTAATTCCATCCAGAGCCTCGTCTCACGATTTGATGTTGATTTTACATACTTCGAACCTAATTTGGTTAGATATGCCTTGTACTGCTTTTTATTGCCTATCGCCTTTATATCAACCACCGCATAGGATTTACTCTTTCTTTTTGGGTGTGAAGACAAAGAAGCGGAAAGCATCTTGGGGTGCGGTTTCTTGGTTGACATAATTTTCCTTGAAAACGAGCCCCTGTGGTGTAACAAATCCCATGAAGATGAGAGCGCCGTCAATACGGTCTTCGCCTATCACATTGAAATGGCTGTCTAAGGTAAGGACTACCACATCTTTTTTGGGTCGTTGCAATCCAGGGATTACACTTTTAAGCATTTTACCCTTGATGGGTAGGGTGTAACCTATTCGGTAGTAAAGTTTACGGTAAGGGTCGTATATAATACGACCGTACATAGATGATTCATAACTTGCATCGACAGGATTCATGCCTTTAGGCATGGGAGTCAGTTTGACCATTGAGCTTTTTGCCATGACGGTGCCAATGGGTCCGGCTTCGAGGTGGTTCAGGTCGAAGAGGTAGAGTTCATGGGAAGCTGCGAGGCTAAGCACGAGGGTGTCGCCGGGACCTCGGCATATGCTATTATTAGAATCGGTATGCAGAAAGTTATATTTTTGGTATTTCTTGGGCCAAGTGAAATACTTTTTTCGTTCACCTGTGCGTAAGTCTAAGGTGAGTAGTAGGGAGTCGTACTTTAGCGGGGCGCTATTGGTGTAGTTGAATTGGTATAGTGTATGGTAGTCTGGGGATAATAGAAAAATGAGCTGTTGCTTATGCCTAATCCCTGCAAAAAAAGGGTCGATGCGCTGTTTGTCTTGCCATCGAAAGCGTTTGAGTACTTTGCCTTCTTTGTTGATGAGTGCGTAAGTATTGGTTAAGTGGTTACCAATGAAAAAAGAGTCTTTGGCAATGGGGGTATAATAAGCGGGCATTTTGATGCCGTCGGGTCCTGTTACTTGATAAGGGATTTCCAAAGCAAGCGATGCTTTTTCAATGTCATAGACTTGAATGGTGTTTTTGCTTGTTGGCGTGTGTATGAAGTATGTTTTATCTTCTTCGGGCAGATAAAACGGTGTGCTGCCTAATCTATTAGAAAGGCTGGTTGACTCATCGAGGGGTAGGTAAATGGTGTCGCTGAGGGTCAAGGTCAAGGTCAAGGTAGAGGAAGAGGCATCTGTGAGCGCCTCTTGTTTTGAATCGCAGGATTGAAGCAGTAGCCAAAGTCCAAGTGCTAATAGAGGGTAGAAAATTTTCATGGTAGTAGGGCTTTTGAATTAAACAAGATTGAAAAATTAAATAACCAAAACAGCCACTCCCCCGGCAAGGGAGAGCGGCATGACAAAGACTTAATTACTTACCTGATTACTTACTTGATTACTTAGAAGAGTATCTTGATTATCTTCTTCCACCATGGGTCTTTTGGTGCTACTATCACGACTACACCAGCACAGTTACCACCCTCTCTACTACATCTTATCTCCCATTGCTCAATTCTTCAAGCAAGTATAAATTATTAGGTGATGCTTGCGCAACAGCATTTTGAGCATAGAATGCAAAAACGCCTGCCATGGCTGTGGTAATAAGTGATACTACGAGAAATTTTTTCATGACTTTTGCAATTTTTAAGTGGAACATAAACAACCTCCCCTTGCCGGCTTAGGGTTTGTTCGTTGATGGCTGTACAGCAAAGGCGCCACATGCATTGAACGTTGCAAGTGTAAAAAAAAAAAAAAAAAACGAGCCAAGTGTTTTGTGTGATTTTTTTAATGTTAGTACATTATTTTTTGGCAAAATACCTCATCCATTGCCGCTTAATCTTTTTCCACTTTGCCATTTCAAGCCCTTCATTTTCATCTCCACTGCCTCTTTTTTCATTTCGAGCGATGGCGAGCAGTTGCTTTTGTTTCTTTATAGCTTGGCTTGATGAGATTGCTCATCTCACTGCCTTCGCTTCGAAATGACAGCCTGCATTTCGTAAGCTTTAAAACGGCAAGCCCATGCTTTGTTTGAGATGGCTCTTTGTGGTGCGTCTTTCAGAATGAAAAGCTGCGCCGGTGGTTCGTGCCGCACTGATAGGAGTAGTAACAGGGGAGAGGCGTATTTCAAAGGGGTGGAACAAAAAAGCTACGCCAGCCGCTCAACCACCTTACCCTTGCTGTATATTCCAACCCTGGGGGATTCGGCAGGAGCCGACTGCGTAGCGATGCAAAGGTAGGAAAAAATACATTTCCTGCAAAAGAAGCAGCGGGCTTTTTTAGGGCAGGTCAAAGGGAAAGTCTGTGGGGTTGGGGTAGATAAACTGATAGTCAAGCGTTTGCAAAAGACGCTTGGGAATCACTTTTTTGAATGCTTGCTTGTATGGAGCCACTTGTGGCGGCAAGGTGATGCCCAGCCGCCGGGCTTGTGCTTCCAGCACCTCTTTCTTGAGTGGATGCATAGGGGCTACCGCATTGAAAGTGCCTTTTTCAACATCACTTGCCATAAGTCGGAAAAGAATATGCACTGCGTCGTCGCGGTGAATGTGGTTTACGGGGGTGTCGGCGCCCGTGATGCTTTCTTTGTTCAGGAAATACTTCAGCAGAAAACGGTTGTACCCCATGAGTCCGCCCAAGCGCACAATCAAGGCAGAAGAGACCAGCCTTTGTACCAGCCTCTCGGCTTGCCATTGTGTGGGGTTATTTGTGTTGTGGGCATCTATGAAGGTGTCTTCGTCCACTTCGTTGTTGCAGTCAGGATATACAGAGGTAGCACTCAGTAGGATAAGGCGCGCTCCAGTAGGAAGGTGCATGCATGTTTGTGTCAGTGCCTCGATATAGCCGGGGGTGCTTGGCGAAAGGCTAAATACGCATACATCGGCAGCTAAGAACTGTTGCAAATCATGGCTACGAGAAGCAGGCAGGTCTATTACTTGAGTGTCTATGCCTTGTTGCTGCAGCTGGCTTGCGCGTTCGCTGTGTCGGCTGCTGCCTTTTACTTGCTCCACGCCTTGTTTCAGGCAATGGACAGCAAGGGCTTCGCCCAACCAGCCACAACCTACAATAGCAACGCTTTTGGGAGGGCTCATAAGTCAGCCGCTTCTATTTCTTGCGCATAGGGAGTGGCATCGCCGGTGAGGGCTTCCATCATTTCCACGATGGCTTGTTTTTCTGCCTCTGAAAGGCTACTTTTCTCTTCAGATGCCTGCAGAAATACAGCCAGCAGCTTCACGGGCACTTCTGCCCATGCAGGGTATTGTGCATAAATAGCGTTGTTTTTCCAGTCGTTGTAACTGCAGCGCGCTGCCAGCAACATGGAGTGAAAAATTGTGTCGGCTTTGATGTCGCCTTTTTGTAGTAAGTCATGCAGCGCATCTACAAAGAGAGGACGATAGGCATCGCGGTTTTGTGCTATATGCAGTACTTCCAAGTGCAGCAGGTCGTTGCCGGAGTCGCTGCTTTTCTCCATCTGTTTCAAGAAATGCCGCTCTACTAAGTCGAGTTTGCCGTCGGCAGTAAGCACATACACCACCGGATAAAGCAGGCACAAACTGCGGAAGGTGGCTTCGCTTACCTCATGCGGGCGATTGCTGTTGTATTGTTCCCAATAAAAACGGATGTCCATGCCTTGTAATTTTCCTGTAAATTAGCAAAAGAAACACTGCCTTACAATTCCTTTGCAGGCTTTTTTAGAAAGCCAATTCAAATTTGGTTTTTCTTGGTGAATGTGTTTTTTTTGCAATCTCATTTTGGCATAAACAAAAAACGTATGGCTATAATTAGCAAGATTAGACAACGTGCCGGCGTCGCCATTATTCTCATAGCTTTAGGGCTTGCCTTGTTTTTGGTTGGCGGCGACATTTTACAGTCCGGAGGTTTTCGAGGGGGCAACGACCCCGTAGTAGGCGAAATAGACGGTAAAGAGATTACCTACACTGAATTTAACCGTTATTTGGAACCCCTCAAAGCCAACTTTGTCATGCAGGCGGGGCGCCAGCCCGATGAGCAGACCATGCAAATGCTGCGTGAACAAGCATGGCAGATGATTGTTTTTGAGAAAGTATATCTGCCCGAAATCGAAAAGCTGGGTTTGGGCGTAGGCAAAGAAGAGCTGCGTGCCATGTTTATGGGAGACTCTCTCTTCTTGCATCCGCAGGTGTTGGCTTCCTTTCGCGACAGCACCGGCAAGTTTAGCCGCCAGTTGGTGGAGCAGTACTTGCAGTTTGTAAAGCAAAGCCCACAGATGGCAGCCCAGTGGCGCAATTTCGAAGAAAGCCTCAAACAAGACCGTCTGCAGACCAAGTACCGCAACATGATGCAATACTCGGTGTATGCCACCACTTGGGAAGGCAAGCGTGAGTATGAAGCACAAAACAGTCGGGTAGAAGTGAACTACGTATTTGTGCCCTATACTTCTTTGCCTGACTCAGTGGTGAAAGTAACCGATGCCGACCTTGAGCGCTACGTGAATCAATACCGTGAGCGTTTCCCCGCCGAAGATGCTGTGTCGCTCGAATACGTGGTTTTTGAGGTAAAGCCTTCGCGTGAAGACTCTTTGGCATTGCAACAAGAGCTGCGCGAATTGGCAAAAACCTTGGCAGTAGCCAAAGACGATTCTTTGTTGGTGATGCGCGAAAGCGACACCCAAGCGCAATATGGCTGGTATTCGCCCAATGCAATTCCTGACGGTGTGTTTTCCGAAGAGCGTCCGCTTATGAAAGGCGGTATTTATGGTCCTTTCTTGCAAGACAACCGCTATATGCTGGTGAAGGTGATTGACGTGAAAGAAGACAGTGTGGAATATGTGCGTGCTGCTCATATTCTTTTCCGCCCCGTCAGCGACAAAGCCGAGGATAAAGCCGATGCCAAGCGTCGTGCCGAAGAAGTGCTGCAAAAACTGAAAGCAGGTGAAGACTTTGCCAAGATGGCGCGCATCTATGGCAGCGATGGTACTGCCGCCAAAGGGGGCGACTTAGGCTGGTTTGGACGTAATGTCATGGTGGAGCCCTTCGAAAAAGCAGTCTTTGCTGCCGATAAACCCGGTTTGTTGCCTTCTTTGGTAGAAACGGAGTTTGGCTATCATATCGTAAAGATTACTCACCCCAAAACCAACAAAAAGTACAAGATTGCCACCGTTGACCGTACCTTGTCTCCTGGGCAAGGGGCATACAATGAGGCTTATGAGAAAGCACAAATATTCTTATCGGAAGTGAGCAACGTGCAGGATTTCCGTAAAAAAGTGGAAGAAAGCCCCACTTTGGTATTGCAGACTGCCGCGCGCTTGACGCCCTCTGCCCGTGCTATTGCTGGTGTGAACAATGCGCGCGAGATGATTCGTTGGGCTTTCAAAGAAGAAACCCCCGTAGGCAAATCCCCGTCGCTCTTTGAATTGCCCGAAGAAAACAAGGTAGTGGTAGCCATCGTAACCGAGCGTTACAGCCAAGACAAATTGGACATCAACTACTACCGCGACATATTGACCGCCGAGGTAACCAAAGAAAAGAAAGGCGAGTATATCCTCAATAAAATGAAGGAACTCAAGGCAGCATCTAAAACACTGAATGAAATAGCCACTGCCTACGGCAATATAACTGTAAACACAGCTACCGTGGCTTTGAATGCCATTTCTATAGGAATCACCGGCTTCAACCCCTCGGCAGTGGGGCGTGCTTTCGGTTTGAAAAAAGCCGGCGACCGCACCGAGCCTTTTGCTGCCGAATCTGGTGTGTTTGTCATGCAACTGGTAAACAGGCAAGACGCCGCCGAAATAGCCGACTATTCGCAGTACAAGAAGCAAGTGGCAGAGCGTCAAAAAGGTTCTGTCGCCTTCTTTATAGACCAAGCGCTGCGTAAAATCTATGAAGTGAAGGATTATCGCGCCAAGTACTTCTAACAGACACAACACCACCCAACAATAAAAGGCGGGCAAGCAACCCGCCTTTTTTATTGATGATTGAACGCAGCTTCTTTTCTCTTTTGCTTCGTTGCAAGAAGTTCATAGCTTTTTGTGCAAGCGAAGCATAAGTGAGCGCAGGCACTACCCGCCTTTTGCAAATAAATAAAGCTTGCTTGCCTACACTTGAAATGCCATGCAGCACGAAGAGAGCAGTATAGTTTTTTCAAGCTTAAGCCAACCACTTTTCCAGATAATGCCCCACTATATAGGACAAAACAGCTGCCGAAGTGCCCAGCAATAAGGTTTCGGCAATTGCTTTGAGCTTGGAGCTGTGGTTTACATAGGCTTTCATATAACCCACCACCACAAAAGCTATCCCCGTAGCCACGCACGATACAGGAAAGAGTGGGAGGGAAGTGTCGCCTACCAGCCAGTCCCATAAATACACCAGCAACGGAATAGACCCCACCAGCAGAAAAGCGATGAAAGTAGAAAGCCCCAATGCAAAGGGTGAGCGTTCATCTTTGACCATACCCAACTCTTCTTTCATCATCACATCTACCCAACGCTTTTTGTTTGCTGTGATGACCTCTACTACTTGACTCAAGAGTGGTTCTTCGAAGCCCTTTTGGCGATATATTTCGCGCACTTCTTCCTTTTCTCGCTCCGGTAGATGTTCTATTTCCCAATACTCTATGCTTTCGTGTTTTTTGTACTCTTCTTGCTCTGTTTTGGCAGCCAGATAGGCACCTACCGACATGGAGAAACCGTCGGCAATCAGGTTAGCCAAGCCTAAGATAATCACTATCGGGCTGTCGAGGTGTGCGCCAGCAGCCCCGGCAACTACTGCAAAGGTAGTGATGCTGCCGTCAATGCCGCCATATACGAACTCGGCAATATAATTGCGCCATTGGCTGCCCTCGCTTCGATGTAATTGAGACTCTACATGTTTCGAGCTGTCGTTTACCATTTTCTGCTGTTTATGATTAGTTTGGTGAAAAGCAGCATGAGTGTCGCTACCGACAACAGATACACCGCACTGCGCAGGTCTATGAGTCCTTTGCTCATGCCGTAGTAATGATAATCAATGCCCAGTTGCATAATATAAAATGCCCAGTCGGCGGTTTCGCGTATTTTGGCAATCGAAGAGAAGCCGATAAAGAGCGTAAAACAAAGAAAGACACCAATGACGAAGGCTGTGATTTGGTCGCGGCTTAGGGAAGAGCCCAGCAGCCCGATGGCACAAAAGACGCCGCCCAGCAACAGCAAACCTACGTACGAAGCAAAGATACCAGCAGAATCTATGTTTTCGGAGAGCAGCACTTCGCCCTGTGGCGAGCGAATAGGTACGGTGCCCAACACATCCAGACTGTAGTAATACACCCATGTGGGCAGCAGGGTAAGCAGCACCAACGCCCATGCGGCAAAAAACTTACCCAAAATAATTTCCCATTCGCGCAAGGGCTTGGTAAGCAGAAGTTCTATAGTACCGTTGCGTTTCTCTTCGGCAAAGGAGCGCATGGTGATAGCCGGAATCAAAAACATGAATACATAGGGGGCAAAATAAAAAAAAGTGCTCATGTCGGCAAAGCCATAGTCCAGTACGTTGGTATCGGGAAAAACCCAAAGCAACAAGCCCATGGCAGTAAGGAAAGCCGCCATGACGATATAGGCTATTAGGCTGTTGAGAAAAGCGCTTATTTCACGCAGAAAAATAGTGAGCATAGTATTGGTGTTTTTTTAATTCGCTTCCTTGCTGTTTTGGGTGAGTTGGCGGAAGATGTCTTCCAAGCGGTTGTTTTCGTTTTGAAGACTAAGCATATTCCATGCTTCTTGCTGAATGAGGGCAAGCAGTGCCGGACGCAAAATGTCGCTGTCGTGGCAGCTGATACGATAGACCCAAGCCGATTCTTGCTCTACCGTTTGCACGCCGGGCAGGTTTTTCAGGCGAGTGCTTTCCACGGCATGCCCAAACTCCACACGTAACACCTGCTGCTGTGCCATGCGGCGCAACTGGGCAATGGGGGCATCGGCAACCAACCGCCCACGGTTGATGATGAGTACACGGTCGCAGAGCATCTCTACCTCTTGTAAAATATGGGTAGAAAAAATAATGGTTTTATTGGTAGCGGCTTCTTTGATTACCTGTCTGATTTCGGTGATTTGGTTGGGGTCCAAGCCCGAAGTGGGCTCATCGAGGATGAGCACGGGCGGGTCGTGCATGAGCGCTTGAGCTAAACCTACCCGTTGGCGATAACCTTTCGACAGCGCCCCTATCTTTTTATGCTGTTCGCGTTCCAGTCCGCAGAGGCTTATCATCTCCTCGATGCGGTGGCGCAGTGTCCTGCCCCTGATGCCATGAATGTGCCCGGTGAAGCGCAAAAACTCCTTCACGTACATATCAGTATAGAGCGGGTTGTGTTCGGGAAGGTAGCCTATGCGGCGTCGTACCTCTATGCTGTGGGTGCGCACGTCGTAGCCGCACACCTTGGCACTGCCCGCATTGGGCGTCAAATAACCACAAATGATTTTCATGGTAGTGGACTTTCCTGCGCCGTTGGGTCCTAAAAAACCCACGATTTGCCCGCTTTGTGCTTCAAATGAAATATCATCTACGGCACGTTGCGCGCCATACAACTTACTCAAATGCTCTACAACTACTGACATAGGGCTTTGTTCTTGTTTTCAAGCGAAAATAACACAAATAAATGATACGAAAAGCCTACAAGCAGCAAGACCCGCGTCTTGGAATCTTATTTTTAACGTAAATTGCAAAGCGGAAAGAACAAAGCTCTTTTTAAAGCGAAAACCATGAGAATGACACGTACCAAAGTCGTGGTGTTTGTAACTGCCATGATTTTTCTTTCTACCTTTTCTTTTTACGGCTACCAAATGCTCAATGCCCCCAATGTACTAAACACCCATAATGGTAAGATAAGCCGTTCGGTGGTTTATCTCTATATACCGGCAGGTGCTACCTTCCAAACCGTGCTCGATTCGCTCGAACGCCACAAGGCATTGGAAGACAAGCTGTCGTTTGCCTTTTTGGCAAAGTTGATGGGCTATCAGCAAAAAGTTAAGACGGGACGCTACAAGCTGCATCCCGATATGAGCAACAAAGAACTATTGTATATGCTTCTCTCCGGCAAGCAAGAGCCTATAAATTTGCTTATTCCTCCCTTACGTAAGATAGACAACATTTTACCCCTGCTCGACAAGCAGCTGATGATAACCGCTCAAGACATAGAGCAAGCTATGCAGCAATGGCAAGATACCTTGCGGCGTGAAGGCTTGGATTCTACTTCCTACTGGTGCATTTTTTTGCCCAATACTTATGAGGTGTATTGGGATGTGTCGGCTCCCCAGCTCATAAAGCGCATGTTGCAAGAGTACCGCCATTTTTGGAATGAAGAACGCCGCCAAAAGGCAAAAGCCATAGGCATGACGCCGCACGAAGTGATGACTTTGGCATCGATAGTGCAGGCAGAAAGCAGCAAAATGGACGAGATGCCCCGTATTGCAGGCGTGTATGTCAATCGTTTGCGCCGTAATATGTTTTTGCAGGCAGACCCCACCATAATGTACGCCGTAGGCGATTATTCCATGCGGCGCGTCTTAAAAAAGCATCTTGCAGTGGATTCGCCCTACAATACTTACAAATACAAAGGGTTACCACCCGGTCCTATTGGTATTCCTACACCGCAGGCTATCGAGGCAGTGTTGAATTACGAGCTACACGACTATTTGTATTTTTGTGCCAAAGATGATTTTTCGGGCTATCATCTGTTTGCCAAAAGCTATGAAGAACATTTGCGCAATGCCCGGAGCTATCAAAAGGCTGTAAGCAAGTTATCAAGAGAAGAGAATGAATAGATACCTCTTTGTTTGCTTTTTTCTTTGCCTGTTTTGGGGGTTGTCGACAGCCCAAGCGCAAAAAGACAAGCGCTCGCTGCTCAAAAACCGTCGCTTGCAGGTGATTGAAAAAGACACGCTGCGTTATGAAAAACTGCCTTACGATACAGTTACCTATGAAAAAGGGGGTAAGGTAGAGCTTTTGGGCGGTGCCGACAAGCTCGTGTCGCTGCGTACCGACAGCACGCAGCTCATCAAGCTTATCGGGCGGGGCATACGTTTCCGCCAAAACGAAGTGCTGCTGTGGTGCGATTCTGCCTATAAGTTCGAAGAAAAGAACATAGTCGAAGCCTTTGGCGAGGTGCGTGTGGTGCAAAACGACACCATCACACTCACCTGCCGCCACCTGATTTATGACGGCAATAGTCGTTTGTTGCAAGCACGCCAAGCAGTGGTGCTGCGCGACCCACAAATGACGCTCAATACCGATTTCCTTGATTACAACCTCAATTCAAAGATTGGTTATTATTACAACGGCGGGCAAATTCGTGATGCCCAAAACCGCCTCTATAGCCGTTCCGGCTCGTATGATGCCAACGCCCGCTTTTTCTTTTTTAAAGATTCGGTGCGTGTGTTGAGCCGCCGTGAAGGCGACACCTACCGCATCGAGTCCGACACCCTGCAGTACAATACCGTATCTAAGGTGGCTTATTTCTTTGGTCCTACCCATGTATATTCGAACGATGGCTCGCTCTATGCCGAAAAGGGGATTTACGAAACCCAAACCAAGATATCGCGTTTTTCTGGGCGTGCTCGCGCTGAAAACAAGGAATACATACTCAAAGGCGACAGCCTCTATTTCGATGACCTGAAAAAAGAAGGCTTTGCCAAAGGCAATGCCGAAGTATATACCAAAAAAGACAGCATCTTTGTCAATGGCGACATCGGTTTTTTTTGGGGAAAGAAAGGGCTAACCCATATCTACCAAAATGCTTACATACGCAACATATCCTCGGGCGATACGCTTTTCATCAGTGCCGACACGCTCATTTCTTACAATCGAAAAATAGGGGTGAAGCAAACAGAAGAGCCCGACAACACACAGCAGCATAAAATCTTGGCGTTTCACAACATCAAAATCTACCGCAGCGACATCCAAGCCGTCTGCGATTCTTTGGTGTATAATTTCAGCGATTCGGCAATTTACTTTTATCGTTCCCCCGTTCTGTGGAATGAGGGCAACCAAGTCCTTGCCGATTCTATCCGTTTGCTGCTCAAAAACAATAAGCCCTATAAGATGGAACTGCGTAGCAATTGTTTCTCTGCTTCGCGCGACAGCCTTGGCAACTACAACCAAGTGAAGGGGCGTCGTATGGATGCTTATTTTAAAGACGGCAGCATGGAGCGGGTAGAAGTAGATGGAAATACCGAAATTATCTTTTTCCAGCTTGAGGGCGATACAAGCCTCGTCGGGATGTATTATGCTGAAGCCGCCGCCTTGAAGGCTTTTTTTGAAGAAGGAAAGCTCAAACGCATCCGCTTAGAAGGCAACATCAACGGCAAGATGATACCGCCGCAACTCTTACAAGAGCCCGACAAGCGTCTGCCCGGCTTTCGTTGGCTCGAACACCTACGCCCCACGCGCACCACGGTCTTGAATCGCGAACCCAACCGTTCGGCTACGCCCGACGCCCCAGACCCCTTACCCGATGCGGAACCTGCTGTGCCCAAGAAGAGCAGAGAGGAGCGTTTACGTGAAAAATTGGAAGGGGCTGGCAAACAAAAAAGCCCCCTCCCATAAACGATGATTTGGGGGCATGCATACAGGAAGGAGGCTACTTTGTTTTTTCAATAACACTTGCCCCTGCTTCATTTCTTTTCTTTTAAATTGCTGAACATGAAGTGAAAAACGAAGGAAAGATAAAAGAAGCTAAACACAAACAAAGGCTTGCTGTTTTTTTGAAAATGCTGCTACACGTGTGTAGCTGTTGCTCGTTTGGGGAACTTTTTATATTTTTACAGCCAACTGTTATGGAACGTTAGCTCAGCTGGTTTAGAGCGCCGTCTTGACAGGGCGGAGGTCACCGGTTCGAATCCGGTACGTTCCACTTATTTTTGGATATCAAACACATATCCCAGCGAATACATCAGGAGCGTTCTTGCTCGGTTTCTTCCTGCCGTGCCTTGGCATTGAACCAGACAGTGGAACCTCCCTTGTCGTTTGACAACTACACAAACGTGCCCTCTCACTGTACAAAGTGCGCAAAAAGCTTGTTGTTCTGAAACTTACGCAGTGAGAGTAGAAATCTCATCACATCAAGCAACCGAAAGCATTGGTCTTTTAAAAGACTTCTTGTCGCTACTTTTCAACCGCACTTTTCTATATTTGCACACATATGGCAGAAAAAACAACTTCATGGCAAGCCACCTTACAGACTGCTCTGGAGCGGCGGCGCCAAGCGCATAGCTTGCGCACTATAGCGCCTGTAGCAGAAGGAATGGTTGATTTCTCTTCTAACGACTATTTGGGTTTAGCACGGGATGCCCAGCTTTTGGAGCAAGCCCATGCCAAGGTAATGGAGCTGCGCCCTTTTCGGGGCGGTGCTACCGGCTCGCGCCTGCTTAGTGGCACACATGCTTACATGTGTGAAGTAGAAGACAAATTGGCATCTATTTTTGATGCCGAAGCCTGCTTGGTATTCAATTCGGGATATCAGGCAAATACGGCTCTTCTGGCTACCATCCCCCAAAGGGGCGATACCATTCTCTGTGATGAGTTGATTCATGCCAGCCTGCGTGAGGGGGCGCGCCTGAGCTTTGCCGAGCATTTCTATTTTCGCCATAACGACCTGAACGATTTGGAGCGGCGTCTGCAAAAAGCGCGAGGCAATTGTTTTGTAGTGGTTGAAAGTGTGTATTCTATGGACGGCGACCTTGCCCCCTTGAAAGAAATGCTGGATTTATGTGAGCAATATGGAGCATCTATGATTGTAGATGAAGCGCACAGTACTGGTTTGTGGGGGAAGCGGGGCGAGGGCATCTTGCACGCCGAAGGTTTGCACCAGCATCCCGCTTTGATGGCACGCGTGTACACCTTTGGCAAGGCTATCGGAGGGCATGGGGCTTGTGTAGCAGGCAGTCGTCTGCTTATTGATTATCTGCTGAACTTTGCGCGTGCTTTCATCTATACAACTGCCTTACCTTTGCACAGCTTTGCTTACATAGAGGCTGCTTTTAATAAGCTTGCGGCAACGCCCCCCGCCCTGCAAGAACGTTTGTGGCAGCTGGTGCATCATTATCGCCAAAAGCTACAGCAAGCACAGGCGCTCACAGACCTGCATTTTTGGCACACCCACTCGCCTATACAGATTGTAGAAGTAGGAGGAAACCAACGTACTCGGGCATTGGCGCACCATCTGCAGCAACAGGGCTTGGATGTGCGTGCAGTGTTGGCACCTACCGTGCCCGAAGGAAAAGAACGCCTACGCATCTGTTTGCATGCTTTCAATACTTTGGATGAGGTAAATACACTATTTGAGTGCTTTTATTCATGGAACAACAAGACATCTTTGTAACGGCTATAGGAACGGACAGCGGAAAGACAGTCGCGAGTGCTATCATAGCACAGGCTTTAGGAGCTGCCTACTGGAAGCCTGTGCAATCGGGATTGCCTCGCGATGCCGATTGCGTTGCTGCTTTGGTCTCGCATCCGGCTTTTGAGGTCATGCCTTCGGCTTATGAATTGCAAATGCCGGCATCGCCACATGCTTCGGCAGCTGCCGAAGGCGTGGAGATACGTCTGGAAAACATCACACGCCCCCAAACTACTAAGCCACTGGTCATAGAAGGAGCGGGGGGCGTGCTGGTGCCGCTCAACCGTCAACACTTTGTCATTGACATAGCCTTGCGTCTGGCGGTGCCTGTGGTCTTGGTTTCCAATCTATATTTGGGTAGTATCAATCATACCTTGCTTAGCTACGAAGCACTGAAGGCACGCCGTGTGCCTGTCTTGGGTATTATCTTCAACGGAGAACCTAACCCACAGAGCGAAGACATCATCTTGCACCACACGGGCTATAAAAAATTGCTGCACATCTTACCCGAAACAAAAATCGATAGAGCTTGCATTCGGCGCTATGCTGAGGAATTCAGAAAGAATGCATATGAGCTTATTGGAGAGAGATAAACGAAGTATATGGCACCCCTTTACGCCTTTGAAAGGCAGCCCCGAACCGCTACCATTGGTGCGTGCCGAAGGCGTATGGCTTTATACCGAAGACGGGCGTAAGATATTAGACGCCATTTCTTCCTGGTGGGTCAATTTGCATGGGCATAGTCATCCCTACATTGCCGATGCTGTTGTCAAGCAGGCACGTACGCTCGAGCATGTGATTTTTGCCGGCTTTACCCATGAACCGGCGGTGCGCTTGGCAGAGCGTTTGTTGCAAATACTGCCCAATGGCTTCAGCAAAGTTTTTTACTCTGACAATGGTTCCACAGCGGTGGAAGTAGCCTTGAAAATGGCAATGCAGTATTGGTACAATGCAGGAGTGCACCATAAGAAAAAAATTGTAGCACTCGACGGCGCTTATCATGGCGATACTTTCGGTGCCATGTCGGTGGGGGAGCGCAGCCCCTTTAATGCCCCCTTCGATGACTATTTGTTTGAAGTGGAGTTTTTACCTTTCCCTGCCTGCTATCATCCTTCGTGCTGCGCTGGCAAACGCCTTAGCCCCGCTGCTTGCGGGCAAGTAGCAACCCTCCTGAGCCGCTTCGAGCAGTTGGCTCAAAGTGGTGAAGTGGCTGCTTTTATCTATGAGCCTTTGGTGCAAGGAGCTTCGGGCATGCGCATGTACAGTGCCGAAATCTTAGACCAATTGCTGCACATAGCACAAAAATACGACATCATTTGCATTGCCGATGAAGTGATGACTGGCTTTGGGCGCACGGGGCGCCTTTTTGCTTCCGAATACTGCCTGCATAAGCCCGACATCATCTGTTTGTCGAAGGGTTTGACCGGCGGCACCATGGCTTTGGGCGTAACCGCCTGCACAGACCGCATCGTGGAGCCCTTCCGACAAGAAGACATTATGAAAACCTTCTTTCATGGGCATTCGTTTACTGCCAACCCTTTGGCTTGTGCTGCAGCCAATGCCAGCTTGGATTTGTTGTTGCAGCCCCAGTGTCTGAGCCGTATCGCTGCTATTGCACAAGCACATTTAGACTTCGAAGCGCACATCCGTGAGCACAGGCGGGTGCGGCAAGTTCGTTGCATGGGCACCATCTTTGCCTTGGAGATAGAAACCACACAGCAGACACATTACTTCAACGAAGCGCGCCATCACCTCTATACCTATTTTCTGGACAAGGGGATTCTGCTACGCCCTTTGGGCAATGTGGTGTACATACTGCCCCCTTATGTGATTGCCCCTGCTGAGCTGCAAATGGTGTATGATGCCATAGAGGTGATGCTCAATGAGCTGGGAGCACCCAGCGATACAGCTCGTAATAATGCACCAGCACAGCAATAAGCATGACCACTACCAAGCCGTAAATCCATTGGTTGGCTTTGGGGTAGCGGGTGGCAAAACGGGCGCCAGCAACGGCGCCTATCATTTGACCAGCAGCGCTGATGCTGCCATAGTGCCAATGCACTTGCCCTTGAAAGGCAAAAACAAGCAACACCGGCAAGCCAAACGCTGCCATAGTTACCAGTTTGTAGGCATTGGCACGCCTTAGGTTAAATTTTAAACCCATGACCATCACAATGATAAGAAAAATGCCCGAGCCTACTTGTATGAAACCGGCATAGATACCGATGGCAAAAAGCAGCAGCTGCCACCCCGGGTGTTTGTAGATTTGCTCTCGTTCCTCTTGTTCGCGCATCCAGCGCTTAGGGTTGAGCAGTGTAAGTACCAGCATGAACAGAATGAAGATACCGATGGCGCTCTCTATTACTTTTGCCGATACTATAGTGGCTATATAAGCTCCTGCAATTGAACCGATAAGCGTGGGTGCTAGTATCCATAGCGCTTCGCGGTAGTTGATTTCGTAGTTTTTGCCGTATTGCCACAAACCTACCATCGATTGTATGGCAACGGCTACCCGGTTGGTGCCGTTGGCAAGGGGGGCAGGCAAACCCATCCACATAAGCAAAGGCAGCATGATAAGGCTGCCGCTGCCCGCTAAAGTGTTGATGACCCCTACAATCAGGGAAGCAACAAAGAGAATCAGCTCGTTGGTCATAAAAGAGAAAAGGGTAATTTTTGAAAAACAGGGCTGGCAAGGGTTAGTGAGAGAGAGCCTGCACGGGCATTTCTACTTCCACATGACCTTGCGCATTGATGCGGGCAAGTGTAACGGGCACAAATTCATTGACGAGTAGAGGGTCGTAGTCGGCTTCCACGCGCACATAGTGTTCGGTGAAGCCGAACATTTTGCCATCTTTTACTTCCTCTTCAAAGAGCACCGTAGCTTCTTTGCCTAACTGTTGTTCATAGAAATGGCGACGTTTCTTTTCCGAAAGGATACGCAACATATCGGCGCGACGCTTGCGCTCACGCTCGGGCAGGCGTCCGGGCATAGAAGCAGCAGGCGTATTGGCGCGCTCCGAATAAGGGAATACATGCAAATAGCTTACCTCCAACTCGTTCAGAAAGCGGTAAGTATCCAAAAAGTCTTCTTCGTTCTCGCCGGGGAAGCCCACAATCACATCTACCCCTATACAGGCATGAGGCATGTAACGGCGTATGGTAGCTACCCGTTCGGCATACAATTCGCGTTGATAGCGCCGGTACATGCGTTTCAGTATCTTGTTGCTGCCCGATTGCAAGGGTATATGGAAATGTGGGGCAAAACGCTTCGAGTGGGCTACGAAGGCTATTATCTCTTCGGTAAGCAAATTGGGCTCTATGGACGAGATACGGTAACGCCCGATACCCTCTACTTCGTCCAGGGCTTTTATCAGGTCGATGAAGTGCTCTTGTCGGCGCCCGTCTATGATACCAAAATCACCAATGTTCACGCCGGTAAGCACCACTTCGCGTGCATCGGTTTGGGCAATGCGCTTTGCTTCTTCCACGAGGTCGGCAATGCGTGGGCTGCGGCTTTTGCCCCTTGCCATAGGAATGGTGCAAAAGCTACAGTTGTAATTGCAGCCGTCCTGCACTTTCAAAAAAGTGCGGGTGCGGTCGCCGTAAGAATAGGCATGTTCAAAATGGTTCTTTACCTCTTCTATGGGCGAGGCATATATTTCGGCTTGGGGTTTCTTTTCGAAGGTATCTACAAGCTCCAACAGGCGGAATTTTTCGGCAGCCCCCAATACCGCATCTACTCCTTCGATGCGGGCTATCTCTTGTGGTTTGAGCTGCGCATAGCACCCTATAATGGCAATGAATGCGTTTGGCGATATTTTCAATGCCTGTTTGACCACCTTCTGGCATTTGCGGTCGGCATGGTCGGTTACCGAGCAGGTATTGATAATGAAAATATCGGGCTGGTCGGTGAAGGGTACTACCTTGTAGCCTTTCTGCTCGAACTGCCTTGCTATGGTTGAGCTCTCCGAAAAGTTGAGCTTGCAACCCAAGGTGTAAAGTGCCACTCGTTTCATGGTCTCCGGCGGTCAAGATAAAGATTGTGCAAAATTACGAATTTCTGCTTTACTTTGTGCATAACCCATAAAATCCCAGAAACGTTTATGAAGAGGTCTCAAAAGCGTATGCGTGCCTTGCGTACTTTTTTTATAGGTATAGCAGCCATTGTAGCACTCAATCTGCTGGCACAATACTTTGTGATACGCATTGACCTCACCGAAGACAAACGCTACTCGATTGCGCCGCAAACCCAGGCGTTGTTGAAAGAGCTGGAAGGTCCTGTTTTTATCCAAGTGTATTTGCATGGCGATGACCTGCCTGCCGATTTTCGTCGCCTGCGTCGTTCTATCGAAGAGCTGCTCGAAGAGTTTCGCGTTTATGGCGGCAGCAACATTCAGTATCGTTTCATTGACCCACAAAGTGTAGAGCCTGCCGAAGCGAGAGACTCGCTCATCCAATATCTGGCAGCACACGGGGTGCTACCCACCAATGTGTTTGTAAGAGAGGAGGGCAAGCGGGTAGAAAAGCTTTTGTTTCCCGGTGCCATCGTTTCTTATGGCAACAAATACACTTCTCTTTCACTGCTTCAAGGCGACCAGCGGGCAACTTTAGCAAGACCGCAAGAAATCATCAACCACTCCATTGAGAATATGGAGTATGAATTTGCATCGGCTATATATCAGCTTACGCTCAAAAAAAAGAAAAAGATAGCCTATATCTACGGACACCGAGAGCTAACTCCGCCCGAGGTGGACGACCTGAACCAAAGCCTGTCTCGTTTCTTTCAAATTTATGGCATCCGTTTGCAGGAAGTATCGCTCGACACCCTCGATGCCCTCATCATAGCCAAGCCACAAACTGCCTTTTCTGAAGAAGAGAAATACCTGATTGACCAATATGTGATGAAGGGGGGGAGGGTGCTTTTCTTTTTGGATGCTGTAGAAGTGCGTGAAGATAGCATCAATACGCCTCAGGGGGCTGTATCTTTAGCTTATGACCACCAACTGATTGACCTGCTTTTTCGCTATGGCATCCGCTATAACTACGAGTTGATTGAAGACCTGAATTGCGGCGTCTTAGGGCTTATCATAGGGCAGATGGCAGGAAAACCCCAAATGGAATTTCTGCCTTGGCGTTATTATCCCATATTTTACAACTTCTTTCCGCACCCTGTTACCAAAAACCTGAATGCTATTTTGGGGCGTTATGTGTGCACCTTAGATACGGTGAAAGCCGAAGGCGTAAAAAAAGTGCCGTTGATTGCCAGCTCGCCCAAAACTAAAGTGCTTGATATTCCCTTTGTCATTCACTACAACGAAGCAAGGCTAGACCCCGACCCTGACTTATTTAACGATGGGGCACGCACCGTAGCCTACCTTTTAGAAGGGCGCTTCCGTTCTTTGTACCAAAATCGTATTCTGCCTTCGGACCCCCGCGCCAAAACCTTCATTGCCGAAAGCCAAAAGCCTACGCGTATGTTTGTATGCGCCGACGGCGACTTGATACGTAATGAGGTCAATTGGCAAAAAAAACAAGTGCTACCTTTAGGGTATGACCGCAATACTGGCATCACTTTCGACAACAAGCGTTTTGTGGTGAACTTGCTGCATTATATGCTCGACGACAAACAGCTTATTTTGGCGCGTAACAAAGAGGTGCGCTTGCGTTATTTGAACAAAGACCGCGTGCAGGAGGAGCGTACCTTCTGGCAGGCATTCAACCTTTACATGCCCTTGCTACTTACACTTATGCTGGGAATAACCTACCACCTCGCTCGCTATTGGCGCTTTGGCAGACAGCCCAAGGCTTGAGGGCTTGCTTGCTCGTTGCAGAGAGGGTGAAGTGCTCGCTGGAAACAGTCCAACGAAATGAGCCTGTAATTTCCATGTCTTTTACTTGTTTATTTAAAATGAGCGGCTTATCTTTGCGTTTCAAATTTATGTTTCACCTTTAAAACCCTTTTCTTCAAAAATTTTAAAGAAAGGAGGCAAAAAGAACCTGTATGAGTAATCAACCAATCGAAAATTTTAACTGGGAAGAACTCGAGAACAAAAAGAAATTCGCCGACGCAACCTTCTCGGGAGCCAAAGAAGAGGAGTTGGCGAAGCTTTATGAGCAGTCGCTCAGCCAAATCAACGAAAAAGAAGTGGTAACCGGTACGGTAGTAAGCATCACCGACCGTGACGTAGTTATCAACATAGGCTTCAAGTCCGATGGCTTGGTGCCTTTGACTGAATTCCGCGACATGCCCGATTTGAAACCCGGCGACCAAGTGGAGGTATATGTGGAGAAGGCAGAAGACCAAAACGGGCAGGTGCAGTTGTCGCGCAAAAAAGCCAAGTTGGTACGCGCTTGGGAGAAAATCTCGGAAGCTTACGAAAACGACTTGGTAGTAGAAGGTATAGTGAAGCGCCGTACCAAAGGTGGTTTGGTCATTGACCTCTACGGCATTGAGTGTTTCTTGCCCGGTTCTCAAATAGACGTGAAGCCTATCCGCGACTTCGATGCTTTCGTGGGCAAGAAAATGGAACTGAAAGTAGTAAAAGTAAACTACTCGAACGATAACGTAGTAGTATCGCATAAAGTACTCATTGAAAAAGATCTCGAAGAGCAGCGTCAGCAAATCCTCAACAACTTGGAGCGTGGTCAGGTACTCGAAGGGGTTATCAAAAACATGACCAACTTCGGGGTGTTCATCGACCTGGGTGGGGTAGATGGTCTGTTGCACATCACCGACATCTCTTGGGGTCGCATCAGCCATCCTTCTGAGTTGCTCGAACTCGACCAGAAGGTAAAAGTGGTTGTGTTGGACTTCGACGAGGAAAAAAAGCGCATCTCTTTGGGCATGAAGCAGCTGACCCCGCATCCGTGGGATTCGCTGCCTGAAGATATCCAAGTAGGTTCGCGTGTGAAAGGTAAGATTGTGAATGTAGCTGACTACGGCGCATTCCTCGAAATCATGCCCGGCGTAGAAGGATTGATTCACGTATCGGAAATGTCGTGGTCGCAGCACCTGCGCAACCCACAAGACTTCCTGAAAGTAGGCGACGAGGTGGAAGCCGTAGTGCTCACTCTGGACCGCGAAGAGCGCAAAATGTCTCTGGGTATCAAACAGCTGACCGAAGATCCTTGGACTCGCCCCGAAATCCCCACCAAGTATGCCGTAGGTACCGTGCACAAAGGTATTGTGCGCAACATGACCAACTATGGGCTCTTCTTGGAGCTGGAAGAAGGCATCGATGGTTTGGTACACGTATCGGACCTATCTTGGACTCAAAAAATCAAACACCCTTCTGAGTTTATCCAAGTAGGGGAAGAGCTCGAAGTGAAAGTATTAGAATTCGACCTTGAAAACCGTCGCATCGCTCTCGGACACAAGCAGCTGCAGCCCGACCCGTGGAATGCCATTGAAGAGCGCTATGCCGTAGGCAGCACACACAAAGGCAAGGTGGTGAACGTAAACGAGAAAGGCGCAGTAGTAGAGCTCGAAGAAAATGTGGAAGGCTTCTGCCCCAAACGCGAATTGACCAAAGAAGACGGCTCACTGCCCAAAGAAGGAGATAAGCTCGACTTCGTTGTGCTTGAGCTCTCAAAGGGTGAGCGCCGCATTGTCCTTTCTCATGTGAAAACCTATACTCCCGAAGACAAAGTGGTAGAAGAAAAGCTCAACAAAAAAGAAGAAAACAAAGTGACATTGGGTGATTTGGAAGAGCTTTCTAATCTGAAAGAGCAAATGGAGAAAGGAAAAGAACAAGGAAAAAAGTAGTCTGAGTTTGGTATAATTTCATGGCTAATGTTTGTTGGTAAAGGGGGCACTTTATGTGCCTCCTTTACTTTTTCTAACTGCTCTATCTCTTTTTTGCTTTGCGATTCGTTTCTGTATGCCTTTTTGCAGAGAGAATACTGCTGAGTGCATTCTGCATTTCCGTTTATATTCTCTTTTCCTTTCGAACGCACTCTTTTTTGTCGTTTCGAATCCCGCCTTTCGTTATTTCGACTTTTGGTGAGCAATCTACTGCTTTCGTGCCTTGCTTTAATAAGACTTTTTACACTGCGCTTACGCTCCGTTCGAAGTGATAAGTTTTGTTTTGCAGAAATGCCTGCTTATGTTCTAAAAATAAAGCATCTTAATCAAAAGACTTTTGCTGCTGCGGTTGAGTTCAAAGGCAGCTTTTTGAAACGAAGGTGCACCAAACACCGGGCGCACATTGTTCGAAAAAGCAAAGCCTTCGATGGGAACTCCCAAAAAGTTTTTATCCATCTTGCCGTTATCGTTCTCGTCGTGCATTACGGCTACGGCATAGGTGCCATAGGGCAGATTTTCAAAATCCACGACCGCCTTTAAGTTCTCTATAGGCACTTTGGCTTTGCGATAGGCTTGTGCCGCTTCTTCGGGGAATCCTTTTTTACCCTCTTCGGCAAAAAGACTCACCAACACATGCCCCTGCTGGTTGCGCAGATTGGTGATTTCTATGTGCAGCTTGCCGCAATTTGGGTTATACTTTTCGTGAGAGCTACTCATGAGCAATATGAATTGAAAGATGCTGACTATGAAATGATTCATGGGCGTTTTAGCTTTCCATTGAGCAGCACGCTGCGGCTGTCGTCGGGGTTTTGTATTTCATTATTGATAAGCCCCGTGCCAAAAATCATTTTCAAATCTTTCAGCTGTAGCCTGTTTGGGGCATATTCAAAGCTTGGATTCACTGCATAATAATAGTCCAAAGCTTTGTTTTCTTCGGTACGTACGTATAAAATAGCCCGCTCGCTACTGATAACAAAATAAAAGGCAGGATAAGTGATGCTGGCGGAGTCGGGATAAGAAGCCGCCCGCATCTGCGGAATGTTGCCATTGCGTTCTTCACTCCACAAGTAATCCAGCGAGCCGCTATAATCCCCCGTGATGAATATTTTATTGGGCGGTTCTGCATCCATACAGCCCGTGCAGCACAAACAAAGCCCCAAGGCAAAGAGTAAATATTTCATCATAAGCATTTTGGGTTATGACCTGAATGGCATAATGCAAAGGTATAAAAGAAATACCTCATGGCACTGAATACACTTAATTTTTATCTTTGTAACCCTTTGAAATCATAAACTTTTCGATGATATGCAAGTACTAAGCGAACAGGAGATTTTACGCCGTCAAAAGCTTGAAGAGCTCAAAAAACTGGGCATAGACCCTTATCCGGCAGAGCCTTTTCCGGTGAACGTAGTAGTAGAGGATATAAAACAAAACTACGAGAAGCGAAAGACCGACTATAAAAATGTGAGTCTTGCGGGGCGCATCATGAGCTTCCGCATCATGGGAAAAGCTTCTTTTGCCGAATTGCAAGACTCCACCGGGCGCATTCAGATATATGTGAACCGCGATGAAATATGCCCCGGTGAGGATAAAACATTGTATAACACGGTATTCAAGAAACTGCTCGATATTGGCGACATCATCGGGGTACAGGGGTATGTATTTACAACGCAGACAGGGGAAATATCCATTCACGTAAAAAGCTTCAAACTGCTGGCTAAGTCTTTGCGTCCCTTGCCTATAGTGAAAGAAGTGCGCGACGAGCAAGGCAATGTAAAAACCTATGACGCCTTTACCGACCCCGAGCAACGTTACCGCATGCGCTACGTGGATTTGATTGTCAACCCGCATGTGCGGGACATCTTCCGTAAGCGCACCAAATTGGTGAACGTCATGCGGGAATACTTCAATTCCAAAGGATACCTTGAAGTAGAAACTCCCATCTTGCAGCCCATTTATGGAGGTGCCAGTGCGCGCCCCTTCAAAACCCATCACAATGCGCTGGACATGACCCTCTACCTGCGCATTGCCAATGAGCTCTACCTCAAACGCCTGATTGTGGGAGGCTTCGACGGTGTCTATGAATTTTCAAAAGACTTCCGTAACGAGGGGATGAGTCGCTTCCACAACCCCGAATTCACGCAAGTGGAATTATATGTAGCCTATAAAGATTACTATTGGATGATGGATTTGGTGGAAGAGCTCATAGAAAAAATAGCTATTGAGCTGCATGGCGACACCAAAGTGCAGGTAGGAGAACATGTCATCGACTTTGCACGTCCGTGGAAGCGCTTTACTATGTATGAAGCCATTGAGCATTTTACTGGCATTGATATTTCGGAAATGGATGAGCAGCAATTGCGTGCAACTGCCGAAAAGCTGGGGGTGGAAGTGGACGACACCATGGGCAAAGGCAAAATCATCGATGAAATATTCGGTGAGAAGTGCGAGCCTTTCTTGATTCAACCCACCTTTATCATGGACTATCCCATTGAGATGTCGCCTTTGGCGAAAAAACACCGCAGCAAACCCGGCTTGGTAGAGCGCTTCGAGCTGATTTGCAACGGAAAAGAAGTATGTAATTCATTCACCGAGCTGAATGACCCCATAGACCAGCGCAAGCGCTTCGAAGAACAGTTGGAGTTGGGCAAACGCGGCGATGACGAAGCCATGGTCTTGGATGAGGACTTTCTGCGTGCTTTGGAGTTTGGCATGCCGCCCACGGCAGGTTTGGGTATTGGTATCGACCGTCTGAGCATGATAATGACCAACTCGCACTCTATCCAAGAGGTGATTCTCTTCCCACATATGCGCCCCGAAAAGCGCATTCAATATGCTACCAAAGAAGATTACTTGTCGGTAGGAGTGCCGGAAGCCCTGATTCCTGTTTTGCAGAAAGCCGGCATCATGACCTTAGAACAGTTGGCTGAAGCTTCGGTGAATAAGCTGCACAACGATGTGTGTGGCTTGCGGAAAAAGATGAAGGTAGAGGTCGCCAATCCTTCACAGGAAGAAGTGGCAGCTTGGATACATCATGCACAGGAAAAAGTATCGGCTTCTAAAAAAGAAGAAGGAACTGCCTCTTGATGAAGAAACGGACAGAACAAAGACAGATGATAACAACAAAAAAGGGTGGCGTAGTTAAGCCACCCTTTTGATTTTTAGCATCAAGCCAATGCTACTTAAGTACTTACTCAGCTTTTTGGAAAGCGATTTTATTTTCAGCCAAGTAATCTATCAGCGCCAGACGAAACAAATCTACTTCGGGGGCTCGTTCAATGGCTTTCATATAGTACTTGATGGCATCCGCCACAAAACCATGCTCTTTGTAGATGCTTGCGCGAAGGAAGGCACTTAAGGCGCTGCCGTCGTCATTCATGCCGGCAAGCGCTGTTTGTATTGCCTTCAGGCGCTCTTGGTTTTCTTCCTTGCCCACATAAAACTCGTCGGCAATGATTTGTGGGTTTTCTTCTGTCGTTATCTTAACCACAAAGCCTTCCTCGTCTTTATAGGGCGTGAGTTTGTTTAAGTCTAGTGTAAGCGTTGTATCTTGGGTGCTGTAGGTGGCTACTACCTCTTCTTTTTCGGGGTTCATATTCATTACCGTGATTTGGTAGGTGTAGCGCACTACTTTGTCGGGGCGCATCCAGGCAATCAACACTTCGTTGGGTTCAGCTACGATTACTGGCTCTGTTACAGGCACTAAAACTTTTAACTTGACAGCCCCACGGCGCTGTACTGCCCCTGTAATTGCCATGTATTTTCTATGGGCAGTGCGCAGGTCTTCTTGTTCTACCTTCTTTACTTCCGATACCACCTGTCTAAAGTATTTTTGGGTGGTGTTTTGGGCGCCTGCAGGCACTTGCTGGCTCAAATTGGCTACAACATAAGTTCCGGGTTTTTTGAGTTCAAGGGTATGCCCGTTTTTGTGCATTAGAGCAAGATAACCGCCTATAGCCACTACAATGCGGTCTTGGGCATGCAGCTCGGAGCCTGCCCACAGTCGTTCGCCGGTGGGGTCTTTTTGGTTGTTTCCGTAAGAAGCAATGACCTTGAACTCATAATTGCTTTGGGCAGCGGCAAGCAGACTGCCAAGCATACACAAAATGAACAGCATTTGTCTTTTCATAATGCGTGAATGAAGTTTTTTTATTTAGCGTATGTGCCAAAATGATACCAAACTTATGGCTTCTTGAATGGTAGGTGAAACAGCAGCTGATAAGCAAACCCGAAGCGGTTTTTGTCTGCGCGCCCATAGCCTGCCACATAATAGTTAGAGAAGCTATCTGCTTCTTTTACCTTCAAAGCCACCTGATAACGCGCAGTGAAACCCAGCATCAGGAAGCGCCAGGCACGTGCACGCAGCGCCAAGCTGAGTTCCCACCATTGGGCTTCCGTTTGCTGAGCAAGGCGCAGAGCGTTATTACCAAACACCGGGCTTACTAAAGTACTTTGCAGCTGCTCTGTGGTAAAAGAGCGTGCATGTCCTATGCCTACGCGCAGCATTTCGCCCGAAGAAAGTGTACTTTTCAGCAGATTATAGGCAACTCCCAGCCTGCCATAACTTCCTTGGGCGTCGTATTGTCCCAACGACTGCTCGTCTTGTTTCGAGAGGAACTGCTCAGAGCCAAGCTCTGCGTAAGCTACCCATGCTGCTTTATTGTGATACTCTGCCACTCCTTCGTATCGCTGTATTTGACTGCCGGGTAGCTGCCCACGGAGGGCACCAAACAAATCTATACCTAACGACAGCCCCCGACTTTGTGTCATGCCACTGTCGGGCAGCAGCACCACCAAAAGTAAGACAAGGTAAGCAAATTTAATTTGCTCGGATGAAAAGCCGTATAACAAAGTTTTTATTGGCATCTTGGCTGACATAAGCAGAATCGAAGTCATTTTGAAGGACTGATAACTCATTGTAGTTCATCTTCACGCCACATTCGGGCGACACCAGCTCGGCAATACGACGATAGCGCACCTGCAGCTTGCGTAGTCCCATGCCTTCTATGTCTATGCTGTAGAGCAAAGTGTCGCGCTGCGGATGCAACGGAAGGCGTGCCGTGCTTGTAGTATCCTGTACATAAAACAAACTGTCGCTTTGTTCTATGCTTATCTGACGTATGACAAGAGCAGTGTCTTGAACTGCCAAAGAATCGCGTCCCTGAATGTCTTGCAAGACAAGCAAGCGCTGAAATTGCAAACGCAACTGCTGTTCTATGGCACCGCTGCATACTACAGGCAGCTCTACGCAGGCACTCAACAACAACAAGCCAAGGGCATACACGTAATAATGAAATGGCATAGGCTACGATTCTATACTCAAAGATACGTTATTTTTTGGCACAAACTCAAATCAACTTCTGCCATAAACGAAAGGTAAAGTGCCAAAATGGCAGCTTTTTGAGCCTGGCATATTCATTGCTCAAATTGAAAGGCAAAGCAATAAAAAAACACACAAAAGGAGGAAACAACTATGGGAAAAATTATTGGCATTGACTTAGGTACTACCAACTCTTGCGTAGCTGTAATGGAGGGCAACGAGCCTGTAGTAATCATAAATGACGAAGGCAAGCGCACTACCCCTTCGGTAGTGGCATTTCTTGACAGCGGAGAACGCAAAGTAGGAGCACCTGCCAAACGGCAAGCCATCACCAACCCAAAACGTACCATTACCGGTATCAAGCGTTTTATGGGTAAACGCTACTCCGAGGTATTGGATGAGGTGAAGCGCGTGCCCTATGAAGTGGTGCAGGGTCCGAACGATACACCCCGCGTGAAAATCGACGACCGCACCTATACCCCCCAAGAAATCTCTGCTATGATTCTGCAAAAAATGAAGCAAATAGCAGAAGACTACTTGGGACAAGAAGTAACTGAGGCGGTTATTACCGTACCTGCCTACTTCAACGACGCCGAGCGTCAGGCTACCAAAGAAGCTGGTGAAATTGCCGGTTTGAAAGTGCGTCGCATCATCAACGAGCCTACTGCCGCTGCTTTGGCTTACGGGCTGGACAAAAAAGGCAAAGAGATGACCGTTGCCGTCTATGACCTTGGCGGCGGTACCTTCGACATCTCTATCCTAGAAATGGGCGATGGCGTATTTGAAGTAAAAGCCACTAATGGTGATACCCACTTGGGTGGTGAAGACTTCGACCAGCGTATCATCGACTGGTTGGCAGAGGAGTTCATGAAAGAACATCCGGGCGTGGACTTGCGCAAAGATGCCATGGCATTGCAACGCCTGAAAGAAGCTGCCGAAAATGCCAAAATTGAGCTTTCGTCTTCGACCCAAGCCGAAATCAACCTGCCCTATATAACCATCATCAACAACCAGCCGCAAAACCTGATTCGCACGCTTACTCGTGCCAAGTTTGAGCAGCTGATTGATGACCTCATCGAGAAAACCATGGAGCCTTGCCGCTTGGCGCTCCAGCAAGCCGGCTTAAAGCCTTCCGACATCGACGAGGTGATATTGGTAGGTGGTTCTACCCGTATTCCTAAAATACAAGAAGTAGTAGAGAAGTTCTTTGGCAAAAAGCCGAGCAAAGGCGTGAACCCCGATGAAGTGGTAGCTGTAGGGGCTGCTATTCAGGGTGGTGTGCTTACTGGCGAAGTGAAAGATGTACTGCTGTTGGACGTAATACCTTTGTCTTTGGGTATCGAAACAGTAGGGGGCGTGTTCACCAAGCTGATTGAAGCCGGTACGACCATCCCTACTAAGAAAACAGAGATATTCTCCACAGCATCCGATAACCAGACTTCGGTGGAAATTCACGTGCTGCAAGGCGAGCGCCCGCTGGCAAAAGACAACAAAACCATCGGACGCTTCCACCTGGACGGCATTCCGCCTGCACCGCGTGGTGTGCCTCAAATAGAAGTTACCTTCGACGTGGACGCCGACGGCATCTTGCATGTATCGGCAAAAGACAAAGCAACCGGCAAAGAACAAAAAATACGCATCGAGGCTTCGAGTGGCTTGACGCAACAAGAAATCGAGCGCATGAAGCGCGAAGCTGAAATGAATGCCGAAGCCGACCGTCGCGAAAAAGAACGCATCGAGAAGATGAACGCCGCCGACGCTATGATTTACCAAACCGAAAAGCAATTGAAAGAGTTTGGGGATAAGTTATCGGAGGCGAATAAAAGCAAAATCAATGCGGCTTTGCAAGAGTTGCGTTCGGCTTATGAGCAAAAAGACGTGGCTGCCATCGATGCTGCCTTAGCTAAGCTAAATCAAACATGGCAAGCTGCTTCTACTGAAATGTATCAAGGTGGACCGCAGCAAAATGGCGCTGCTGACCAACAAAAGAAAACAAGCGGTGCCGACGACGTAACCGATGTGGACTTTGAAGAAGTAAAGTAAGGCGAAAATAGAGAGTAACTGTAATGGGGTGGGGGGGCTGCCGTAGGCAGCCCCCCCATTTTTTTATTCACCTACAGGTTCTGCCCAAAAAATTTATGCAGCACAGCATCTGCCAAGAGACAGTGCAATCCCATGTATCACGACCCAGCATGCTGCCATAGGCATTCAATTCAACTTAAAAAAGAGGCGAAAAACTGAGTAGACGGTGGAATGTTGGCAGTTAGCCACTTTATCGCCTTGTTCTGGACATCAAAAAAACAGCCTCCCTTGACCGGGGAGGCGTCTGTCTGTGTGTGTTTAGCGGCTCAAATAAAGATTGCGTTCTTCATAAAGGCGCTGAAACACTTCATCCTGCAGGTTTTCGATGAAGTAGATGGCTTCACCGGTAGATTTCATTTCTGGTCCCAACTCTTTGTTTACGTTCGGAAACTTCTCAAACGAGAAGACCGGCATCTTGATGGCATAGCCTTTTCTTTTCGGATTGAATGTGAAGTCTTTGATTCGCTTCTCGCCCAACATGATTTTGGTAGCGTAGTTGACATACGGCTCTTGGTATGCTTTGCAAATGAAGGGCACCGTGCGCGAGGCTCGTGGATTTGCTTCTATCACATACACTTTGTTGTCTTTGATGGCAAACTGTATGTTGATAAGCCCCACAGTATTGAGTGCCAAAGCTATTTTTTTTGTGTAAAGCTCTATTTGCTCAATCACCAACGGACCCAGCGAGAAGGCAGGCAGCACGGCATTGGAGTCGCCAGAGTGGATACCGGCAGGCTCTATGTGTTCCATGATGCCAATAATATAAACCTCCTCGCCGTCGCAGATAGCGTCGGCTTCGGCTTCGATAGCGCCTTCTAAGAAATGGTCAAGCAAGATGCGGTTATTAGGAATTTCATTGAGAATATCGACCACATGCTGCTCAAGTTCTTCTTCGTTGATGACAATCTTCATGCTTTGTCCGCCTAACACATAAGATGGGCGCACCAGCAAGGGGAAATCCAGCTCTTTGGCTAATTCAGCCGCTTGGTTGGCATCTTCTACTACCCCAAATTTAGGGTAGGGTATGTTGAGCGAACGAAGCAGCTCGGAGAATTTGCCGCGGTCCTCTGCCAAATCAAGCGATTCATAAGAAGTACCCAAAATGGGGATGCCATAGCGGTTGAGTTTTTCAGCCAATTTGAGTGCTGTCTGTCCACCCAGCTGTACAATGACGCCCTCCGGCTTTTCGTGCTGAATGATGTCGTAGATGTGTTCCCAGAAGACGGGTTCAAAGTAGAGTTTGTCGGCTACGTCGAAGTCGGTAGAAACCGTTTCGGGGTTACAGTTAATCATGATGGTTTCGTAACCACATTCTTTGGCAGCAAGCACACCATGTACACAACAATAGTCAAACTCAATACCTTGCCCAATGCGGTTGGGTCCTGAGCCCAGTATGACCACCTTCTTGCGCTTGCTTACCTTCGATTCGTTCACCTCTTGACGCAGCTCTTGGCTGCCTTCGGGAGTCTCGGCAAAAGTGGAGTAATAGTAGGGGGTTTGGGCTTCAAATTCGGCGGCGCAGGTGTCCACCAACTTGAACTGTCGTTCGATGCCCAGCTCTTTACGGCGTTTGTACACTTCGCTCTCGAGGCAGCGCAGCAAATGGGCTATCTGACGGTCGGCATAACCGCGCTTTTTAGCTTCGAGCAGCAGTTTGCGCGGTATGTTGTGCAGTTCGTAGCGCTGTATTTCTTTTTCCAGTTGCACCAGCTCTTCTATCTGATGCAAGAACCAAGGGTCTATCTTGGTGAGCTTCTGTATGGTCTTAAAAGGGATGCCCAGTTTGAAGGCATCATAAATATGGAACAGGCGCTTGGAGTTGGGGTTTGCAAGGCTGTGAAGGATGGCTTGTTGGTCGGTGAGTTCCTTGCCGTCGGCGCCCAAACCGTTTCGCTTGATTTCGAGCGACTGACAGGCTTTCTGCAAGGCTTCTTGAAAGTTGCGTCCTATGCCCATGGCTTCGCCCACCGATTTCATCTGTAAGCCGAGGCTGTCTTTTGAGCCTTGGAACTTCTCAAAATTCCAGCGAGGGATTTTGACAATCACGTAGTCGATGGCAGGTTCAAAGTATGCCGAAGTGGTTTTGGTGATTTGGTTTTTGAGCTCATCTAAGTTGTAGCCTATTGCCAGCTTGGCAGCTACCTTAGCAATGGGGTAACCGGTGGCTTTACTTGCCAGTGCTGAGGAACGCGACACCCGTGGGTTCACTTCTATGCATATGAGCTCATCGGTGGCAGGGTTCACAGCAAACTGTATGTTGCATCCCCCGGCAAAATGACCGATGCCGTTCATGACCTTGATGGCTTGGTCGCGCATCTCTTGATACACTTTGTCGGAAAGGGTCATTGCCGGCGCCACAGTGATAGAATCGCCGGTGTGTACGCCCATAGGGTCAAAGTTTTCTATGGAGCAGATGATGATGACATTGCCGTTGTTGTCGCGTAGCAGTTCTAACTCATACTCTTTCCATCCCCAGATGCTTTGTTCTATGAGCACCTCATGCGTGGGCGAGGCTTTCAAGCCGCGGGTCAGGGCTTCGTTGAACTCTTCGGGGTTGCTTACAAAACCGCCACCGCTGCCGCCTAAGGTGTAAGAGGGGCGAATGACCAAAGGAAAGCCTATCTTTTGGGCTATCTCTTTGCCTTTGAGGAAAGAGTCGGCGGTTTCCCCTTGACACACATGCACGCCCAACTCAATCATACGTTTACGGAAGGCTTCGCGGTTTTCGGTGGTTTCTATGGCGTCGGTGTTTACGCCTATCATCTCTACGCCATATTTTTCCCAGATGCCCAGCTTATGGCATTTCATTGCCAAATTGAGGGCTGTTTGCCCTCCCATCGTGGGGAGCACGGCGTCTATCTTGTGCCGTTCGAGGATATGAACGATAGAGTCTTTTTCGAGGGGGAGCAGATACACATGGTCTGCCGTCACAGGGTCGGTCATGATGGTGGCGGGGTTGGAGTTGATGAGAATCACCTCGATGCCCTCTTCGCGCAGCGAGCGGGCTGCTTGTGAGCCCGAGTAGTCAAATTCGCAGGCTTGCCCTATGACGATGGGACCAGAGCCAATAATCAGGACGGATTTGATGTCGTTGCGTTTTGGCATTGCTTTGTTTTGTTTTTTGGGGGAGTCTTTAAGCGTAGATATAAAAAAAATCCTTTCCCGAAGGAAAGGAATAAATTATTTTGCACTGACGGTTTCTGGATGCCTTTTCTCTCGCAAAAGCTCTTTGCGCTTCAGCAACACTTCCACGAACTTGATGTCTTTTTCTGACTGAAACACCGAAAAAGGAAACCACAGGAATTGGACTTTGCCCATGAGCAGCAGGTAGCCGTCTTTGAGTTTTTCTGCGCCTTTTATCATGTCCCACTTGAGCACCATGCCTTCTTTTGGGTTCTTTTTGATGAGAATGTGTTGGCTGCTGATTTCATAGCTTAGGCGCTCAAACATAGGTTTATTTTGTTCCATGTAGGGGATGCCTGTGAACTGCGCATACCAGAACAGCCACCACAGCAACACGCCCAAAGGAGCCAAGAAGTAAATCCATAGGTTAGGATAAACAAGGTTGAGCAGTAGGTTCAGCACGATGATGCCAGCAAATATAGAAGCCGGTAACCACCATTGAGTGCGCAGGATACGCCGCATGCCCAGACGCCGAAATTCTTTGGGGTCTAATTGGTACTTTTTCGTTTTTACTATCATAAAGCGTTTTTACTTTACTGCTTTTAAACTGATGTCTAAACTTTGATAGGAGTGCGTGAGGCTGCCTACTGAAATGTAATCTACGCCACATTCGGCTACTGCCCGTATGGTCTGCTCGTTGATGTTGCCGGAAGCTTCTACTTTCATGCGCCCGTTGATGAGCTGCACAGCTTGGCGCATTTGTTCAGTGGACATGTTGTCAAGCATGATGATGTCGGCAATGCCGACTGCCAATACCTCTTTGACCTCTTCGAGGTTGCGAGTCTCTATTTCTATTTGGATGGGCTTGCCCAGTTTTTGACGGTAGGCGTCGGCAGCCACAAGAGCTTGGCGTATGCCGCCGGCATAATCTATATGATTGTCTTTGAGCATCATCATGTCGTAGAGCCCCATGCGGTGGTTTTGCCCGCCGCCAATATACACAGCCCATTTTTCGAAGAGGCGGAAATTGGGGGTGGTTTTACGAGTATCGAGCAAGGTAGCACCTGTGTCTTTTATCAACGACACCAGATAACGGGTTTTGGTAGCAATGCCGCTCATGCGCTGCATGCAGTTGAGCACCAGCCGCTCGGCTTGCAATATAGAACGCGCCGCGCCACTTACCTGCATCACTACATCGCCCCTCTTTACGTAGTCGCCATCTTGTGCGTGGGCTTTCACTTGCAGTTGAGGGTCGATACGATGAAAAATCCAGTCGGCAAGCTCCACACCGGCAATTACACCAGCGGTTTTCATTACTAAAATAGCTTCCTTTTGGGCATCTGCCGGTACGGAAGCTAAGGTAGAGTGGTCGCCTTCGCCGACATCTTCCTGTATTGCTAAGTCTATAAGGCGAAGGATGGTTTCTTTTTGGATGTAGTCGGGTCTTTTCACCGCTTTTTGATGTCTTCAGAAAGGATATTGGCTGCAAATATACAAACAGAATTTGATATTCTGTGCCCTTTCTTCTATTAAAGAGGCAGCACGGCGGTATAGCTAAGGCAATAATTACGCCAAGTAGCTTGCAGTGAAGGGAGCTGGCTCAAAGATGAACTTCTTGCCAAAATCATATTGACCCCAGCTATCATTTCAAACGGGGTCGAAGTGTAATGAGAAATTTTAAGCTTGCTGCTGCAAGCTACAGGAAGTATTCGGTTTTGCGCTTGCATTCGAAATGAAAAAGAAGAAAAGCCTGCAAAGAAAAGTTTCATCTGACGGTGTCAGTAGTACCGTTTCGATGAACCATCTTGCTACTTGGACAGGAGGGAGCTAAAAAGCCGGTTGCACACAAAAAACAAGTTCATGAACGTAAGCCGGTAGCACCTACTATCGAGACGATGAAGCCCACAAGCAGACGGAAGCCGGTTTCTTGCCATAAGATGACAGCTGTTGTCAGCATACGCACTTGTTGTTTGAGTATCTCGAAATCATTGGGAGTTTTCAGCCGTTTAAGCCAACTTTCCTTTTCGGCTTCCAGCGCTGCCAGACGTGCTTGCTTGACCGTATCTAGCAAGTCGGGAGAAAGCTTCAGCGTCATGTATAGCAAGAGCGTTTGCGTAACCACTAAGCTATAGTAGGTGAGCGTGAGCATTACCAAGCCTTCTGAGAAGGAGAGCTGTCCTCCGGCGACTCGTAATTTATAGTAAATGGTGGTGCCAACACTGATGCCAATAAACAAGAGAACATCCATGGCTTTGGGAGTGCTGTCTATTGGGTTGTCGTAAATAAGCACAAGTAAAATCCAGAACAAGGTATATACACCACAGCCCAAGAGTATGCCATATTTCAATGTTCGGAAGAAGGGATGTTTCATAGGAACCATTCCATTTTTTGGTTATTGACTACGCCCAACACTTTGCCTTTCAGGCGCTGCCCCAGTAAGGGGTGAGCGGGGGAAAGAGAACGGCTTTTTTCAAAGGTCCATTCCATGCTATCGTCAAAGATAGTAAGATTGGCGGCTTGGTTTACTTCAAAAGGAGGCAAAGATATACCCACAATCTTGCGGGGAGTTACACTGAGCTTTTCAATAACCAATTCCGTAGGCAGCTTGCTTTCCATGGTGCTCATGGCAAAGACGGTCTCTATACTACTCATGCCGAAAGCAGCCAAGTCAAGCTCCAGCTGTTTGGCTTCTATTTCGTGGGGCTGATGGTCTGAAACGATGGCGTCGAGAGTGCCGTCGCGGAGCCCTTGCCATAGGGCGGCGCGGTCCTCTGCAGTGCGTAAAGGTGGGTTTAGTTTGAAAACAGTATCGAAGTTATGGAGTGCTGTTTCGTCAAAAAGCAGGTAGGGGGCTGCCACATCGGCAGTTACTGCCAGACCGCGGGCTTTGGCTTGCCGTATCAACTCTACCGATTGGGCAGAAGAAATGCAGGAGAAATGGATGCGTCCGCCTGCGTATTCGAGCAGTGCCAAATCGCGCTGAATCATCAGGTGTTCTGCCAAGGCAGGCATGCCTTTTAGCCCCAAGAGTACTGCCGTAGTGCCTTCGTTCATGATGCCAAAGCGGGTGATATGGGTGTCTTCGGGGCGCTGGATGAGCAGCCCGTTGAAAGGTTGCAGATAAAGAAGTGTTTTGAGCACCAAGTCGCTGTCTTGTATGGGATGCAGACCGTCGGAAAAGGCAAGGGCACCATGCCGGTGCAGGTCTATCATCTCGCTGAACTCTTTGCCTTCTGCCTTTTTGGTGACGGCAGCTATGGGGTGCAACTGCACCAACTCATGGGGATTGTCGCTTTGCAAATAGCGCAGCGTGTCCTTGTCGTCCACTACGGGTTGTGTGTTGGGCAAAAGAGCTACTTCGGTGAAGCCCCCAGCGGCAGCTGCGCGCCGTCCGCTCATGAGGGTTTCTTTTTGCTCAAAGCCGGGGTCGGGAAAATAGGCACGCAGGTCGAACCATCCCCAAGATACTTTGAGGTTGGGCGACTCGACATACAGGGCGTTATCTACTGACAAGGGAGTATCTGAAATGGCAAGCAATACGCCGGAGCGTAAATGTAAATATTTTCTTTGCAGGTGCAAGGGATGACCGGGGAGCACAAGCTGTGCGCTGACTAAGATAACGTCTTCCATGGGCTGCTTCGTTTGGCTGCAAATCTAATGATTAAATGCAGCATCCTAAAACAATGCGTCAGACTTCGGTTTGTTGATTCAAAAACAGCTCAATCAATAGGCGGGCAGCATGCTGTGGTAAGAGTTTGTTGTGCAATACAGCGGCTTCTATATCGGGTAATTTGTTTTTTACCTCTTCGTGGGCATAGAAAGCTTCAAGCAGCTGTTCCTGCAAGGCAAAGCGTAGCCATTCAAGGCGCTGATTTTGGCGATTTTTCTCCCAAAAACCGTTTTGCTGTGTTTGCTCACGGAACTGCAGCAAAGTATCCCATATGCGTTTTATTCCCTTGTTGTAGAGCGCCGAGCAGGTGAGCACAGGCGGAAACCAGCCGTTTTCAGGCGCACGAAACAGATGTAAGGCATTTTCATAGGCATGCTTGGCTTGTTCGGCAGCTTTTATATTATCGCCGTCGGCTTTGTTGATGACCAAGGCGTCTGCCATCTCCATAATCCCTTTTTTGATGCCCTGCAGCTCATCGCCTGCTCCGGCAAGCATCAGCAGCAAAAAGAAATCGACCATGCTCTTGACAAGCACCTCTGATTGCCCCACTCCCACGGTCTCTATGATGACCACGTCGAAGCCAGCAGCTTCGCACAATAGCATAGCTTCGTGCGTGGCATGCGCTACTCCGCCCAATGAGCGCCCCGATGCCGAAGGGCGTATAAAAGCCTCGGGGCACAGGGAAAGGCGCTCCATGCGTGTTTTATCCCCTAAAATGCTGCCTTTGGTTTTGGGACTGCTGGGGTCTATTGCCAATACGGCGGGGCGATGCCCCTGTTCAATAAGGTATAGCCCAAAGGCTTCAATGAAAGTACTTTTGCCTACACCGGGCACGCCCGTGATGCCTATACGGTAGCTGCTGCCGGTGTGAGGTAGTAAACGCTCGAGCAACTGCACTGCCAGCGCACGGTCTTGGGGGCGACGGCTTTCTACCAATGTGATGGCTTTGCTCAGTATGATGCGGTTGCCGGCAAGTACTCCTTCGGCATATTCTTCTATGTTTAATCTGCGTTTCATGAAGTTTTATAGGCTTAAATGGCAAGAGAAGCTGGATTTTAAAAAAGATTCTGCTAAATTTAATACCTTTCTTCGATGCAGCCATAAACTTAACAGAGCCATGCGTAAATTCAAACTTTTGTTGAGAGACACATTCTTTATAGCGGTTTTTACCGTTTTAGTCATCATAGGCGTTGTGAATATCCCTTTTGATTTTGACGCCTTTAACCCGATAGAACAGACGCTCGACGATTTTGATATTACTGACATCTATTATTCCCGCATTCGTGGGGTCGATATTGAAGCCGATACCAACATCGTATTGGTCAACATAGGCAACCTGCCAAGAGAAGGCATTGCCGAGCAATTGCGCATTATTGGAAAGTTTTCGCCCAAAGTGATAGGTATAGATGCCTTTTTTTCGCATCTGCGGGGCGAGCCCGGCGATACCCTGCTTGCCGAAGCGTTGGCACAAACGCCCAATACAGTTCTAGTAACTAAGGTAGATTATAAGCCTGAAACCTCATCAAAAAAGATTAAATCCGGTGAGCTCGTGCCTTTTGATACGCTTATTACCTCACACCCTTTCTTTATGCAGCATGCTGTGGGTGCTTTTGCCAATTTGATTACGCCTGCTACTCGCGAAAATGCCCTCATTTCAGACTTGGCAGGTGGTTTGGAGACCTGCCGTTCTTTCGCACCTAAAGAGGTTACTAAAGACGGAAAAGAGCATATCGCCTTTGCTGTGAAGATGGCTGAGTTTATAGCGCCTGAAAAAGCCAAACGCTTCCTTGAGCGGAACAAAGAAGTAGAATACATTCATTTCAGAGGCAATTTTCAGAAATTCACAGTAGTAGATTGGCCTCAGCTTTTCGAGATGCATGATGCCGCCATGCAAGGCGATGAGGGTGCACAAGCTGCATTACAAAGTATTTTCCGTAACAAGGCAGTGCTCTTAGGTTTTATGGGTAGTACCTTGAATGAGGTGTCGCCATTAGACAAATTTTATACGCCTATGAATCCCAATTACATAGGCAGGGCAGAAAGAGATATGTATGGGGTGGTGGTGCATGCCAATATCTTATCGATGATTTTGCATGAAGAATATGTCGAAGAAATGCCCACATGGTTGAATTTGAGTATAGGCACTTTCATTCTCTTCTTTGCAGTGATGCTCTTTGCTGCGCTTTATCACACCGTGGACTTCTGGTATGACGGACTTAGCTTGCTGATTCAGACTCTGCTGGTGCTTTTCTTGCTTTACATGATTATCATCGTATTTGATAAGTTTTCTATGAAGGTAGACTGGGGACTGGCGTTCTTGGGAGTTGTTTTGTCGGCAAACATTGTAGAGATTTACTACGGAATTGTGAGCAAGCTGGTGGAAGGTTTCAATAAGCGTAAACGTCTGAAGAAAGTCGATTTGGAGCTGAGTTCTTCAAATAGCGATTGACAACAGCTTCACTTAGGCACGAATTTTGAAACTGAATTTTAAACAAAGAAAACGCTAACCTTTCTTTATTACTTAGTATAAATCCTTGATATTCAGAAAATTAAAACCAAAAAAGCCATGAAACCATTTAAGTATCTTATCTTGAGTGCCTTGTTTTTGGCTACTTCGCTTGTACACGCACAGGACTACGAGTTTAAAGTGGTAGCTTCACATGGGCAAGTACACAAAGCAAATTCCAACAGCCGTTTATGGGCTGGAGTGCAGTTGTCGCGCAAGGACGAAGTGGTGGTAGGTACTGCCAGCTATTTGGGTTTGGTGCATAAGTCTGGTAAAACCATCGAAATCAAATCGCCGGGCACTTACTCCATTGCAGAGCTGAGTGCCAAAGTCGGTAAAAGCCAAAGCAGCACCACCAGCAAGTATGTAAACTATGTGGTGGGTGAGATGGCAAAAGCCGAAAAGCAAGACATCAATACCAACCATCGCCGTTATATGGACATCACCGGGTCGGTGCAGCGTGCTTTGTTGGGTAAAGTAGCCGCCGTGCTGCCCGAGGCAGTAGTGCTTTATGAACCCAAGCTTTATCTGGAACTGTTTGCTACCGATGCTAAAACTAAATACAAAGGCTATAAGGTAGAGATAAAAACACTCTTCGATGCAGAGTCAGAAAGTAGTAATGCTTTGAAAGTCTTTGTGATTGAGGGAGATAAAGGTGAAATAGATCTTTCGTTCTTGCGGGAAGAGGGCTTGCGTGAAGAGCTGGGTCTTTTCCAAGACGAGCCTTTCATGATGACTATTACGCCCATAGAGAAAGATAGCAAAGATAGCAAGGAAAATTCAGCAAGTCTGGGAGGGGCTTCTATGTACTCGTTGCGTTTGCTTGCTCCCGGCGATAAGCTCTATGAGGAAGTAAGCCAAGAGTTGGGCAACGAGTCGGTAGAAACCGCCGTTGATTACCTCTTGAAAGCTGCCTATTTTGAAGACAAAGGCTTGTTTGCCGATGCTTTGCGTTGCTACAATAAAGCCATTGAATTGGCTCCTGAAGTGGAAGCTTTCCGGTCAGCTAAAGTGGACTTTGTAGCTCGTCATCAAAAAGAAATCATGCGGGAAAGTGCCCAAAAATAAGAGGTAGCCCTGCTTCAAAAACAAGTCTCTTGCCAAAATTGTGTGGATGCCATCTGTCATTTCAAACCTCGCATGGCATACCATCCCGAACGAGCGAAGCGAGTGAGAAAGCTCAGAAAAAGCATTTAAAAGAAGAAAAAGATTTTTCTCTCTAATTGCCCGAGGTAAAGAAGAAAAACCGAAACAATAGAATGCTACTTCATAAGACAAAAAAAGGATGCCATCGAGCATCCCTTTTTGTTGTATTGGAGCCTCCACAACAGTGTTTGTTAGTAAGCTCGCTCCAGTTTGCCTTCCATGTAGTTGACCAGTGCCCGGTTGGCTACCATGTTGCCTCCGGGTGTGGGGTAATTGCCCGTAAAATACCAATCGCCCGGATGGTGGGGGCATGCATGGTGTAGTCCCTCCACGCTTTGATAAACTACCGACAGGCGGGCTTTCATGGAGGCAGGGCGTATAATCTCTGCTATTTTATCCGATATTTCCTCGTCGCTAAACGGTGCATAAAGCTGTTTTACGTAGTTTTCATGGTTGCCCCCTTGTGCGATAGCCTTTTTACATTGGTGATATACCTCTTCCAAGAGGTTTTCCATGTTACGTTCATGCAGAAGTGCCCACACGGCACGAAAAGCAACAAACTCTCCAAAGCGTGACATATCTATGCCGTAGCAGTCAGGAAAGCGTATTTGCGGCGCCGACGACACAATAATGATGTGCTTGGGTTCGTGTTTGTCGAGTATGCGCAAGAGGCTTTTTTCTAAGGTAGTACCCCGCACTATAGAATCATCCATTACCACGAGGGTGTCGATACCAGGGCGAACAATACCTAAAGTAGTATCGTAGGCACTGCTTACAAATTCATTGCGGCTGTGGTCATCGGCAATGAAGGTGCGTAGTTTGGCGTCTTTTATCACCAGTTTTTCTACGCGGGCGTATTGAGTCTCTAGCTTTTGAAGCTGCTCGATATCTTGCTTTTTGACTGCCTCGATGCGCGCCTGCGACAGCCGGCGTTCGATGCCTTCTATCATGCCCAGGAAGGCACTCTCTGCACTGTTGGGCACATAGGAAAAGATGGTTTCCTCTAAGTTGTAGTTTATCTTTTCCAGTATTTTGGGGACCAGCTGCATGCCCAACTGCTTGCGCTCACGGTAAATGTCGGGGTCGTTGCCGCGTGAAAAGTAAATGCGTTCAAAGCTACAGGATGCCAGCGGTTGGGGAGCAATGAAGGGTTTTTGCTCAAAGCGCCCATCTTTTGAAATGATGAGTGCATGAGCCGGTTTAATTTCTTCTATCTCGTCATAACGAATACCAAATGCCTGCTGAATGGCAGGGCGCTCCGATGCCACAGCTATGACCTCTTCGTTGGCATAGAAATAAGCAGGGCGTATGCCGTTGGGGTCACGGGCAATAAAGGAGGCACCATACCCGGTAATGCCTGCAATGGCATAGCCACCGTCGAAGTCTTTGCAGGCACGCTGAAGCACGCGTTGCAAATCTATGTTTTCTTCTATGATGCGGCTCATTTCTTGTTTGTTGTACTGCCCTTTGTATTCCCGGTAAATGCGCTCGTTTTCTTCGTCAAGAAAATGCCCTATTTTTTCTAGCACGGTGACGGTATCTATTTTTTCTTTGGGATGCTGTCCCAAAGAAATGAGCTTATTGAACAGCTCTTCTACATTGGTCATATTGAAGTTGCCGGCAAGGATAAGGTTGCGGCTGCGCCAATTGTTTTGTCGCAATTGAGGGTGGCAGTTTTCGAGAGCATTCACACCGTGCGTGCCATAGCGCAGGTGCCCGAGTAGAACTTCGCCCGTAAAAGGTACATACTGCTTCAGCCATTGGGCATTGAGCGCGTATTCTTCGTAGCCTTCCAGCGCTTTTTGAATACGCTTGTATATTTTCTTAAATATCTTCTCGGTAGGGTTGGGGTCTATGGAGCGATAGCGGCTGATATAGCGGTAACCGGGGGGCACGTCCAGCTTGACGACTGCCACACCGGCGCCGTCTTGCCCGCGGTTACGCTGTTTCTCCATCATCCAGTAAAGTTTGTTCAAGCCATAGAGAGGCGTACCATACTTTTCAAGGTAATACTCGTAGGGCTTTCTGAGGCGAACGAATGCTATTCCACACATAGGGATAAGTGTCTATAAGATTTGCTTTATATGAAAAACAAAAGAGCGCAGCAAGGCGCTCCTTTAGAATGCGTTTAGTTACCTAATTCCGAAATAAATTTGATGCGCATGAGCCGTAGCTCTTCTTCGGTATATTCATCTTCGAACTCAGCTAAGGCGTCTTCGAAGGCTTCGTCTATACTGTCGGTTTCGCTGCTGCGGAAGAAGTCATAGATTTCTTCCTGACGTTCGGGTTCCAACAGTTGGTTGATATAGTAATCGAGGTTGAGCCGCACACCTGAGTAACAGATGCTTTCTATTTCGTCGAGCAGTTCGCTGAATTCCATATCCAGACTGTCGGCGATTTCCTCGAGGTCTATCTTACGGTCTATCTGCTGGATGATGTAAATCTTGGTTTTAGAGCGGGAAGGGGTCGATTTTACGACTACCTCGCTGGCAGTTTCTATGTCGTGCTCTTCTACATAATTGCGTATGGCTTCCAAGAAGGGGCGTCCAAATTTGATGACTTTGCCACGTCCCACACCATTGATTTGTTCAAGTTCTTGCTCGGTAGTGGGGTAGGTGGTAGCCATCTCTTCGAGAGATATATCTTGAAAGATGACATAAGGAGGCAGCCCTTTTTCTTTGGCAATCCGTTTGCGCAGGTTGCGCAGTAGGTCATAGAGCACCTCATCATAAGCTTTAGTTTGGGTGGCTACGCTGCTTTCCTGTTTTTCGAGCTCCTCCAGTGTAGTTTTCGAGTAGTCGTGGTCTTCGTGCAGGGTAACTATATAGGGATGAGCAATAAAATCCTTGCCTTTTTCAGTGAGTTTAAAGATGACCTGTTGTTCTACTATCTCTTTGCTGAGAAAGCCCATAATGAGGATTTGGCGGTAAAGAGAACGCCAAAATTTCTCGCTATACTTCTTACCTTTGCCATATATGGGTAGTTTGTTGTGCTCATAGCTTTTGATATAGTCGTTGGGCTGTTCCATGAGTACGTCGATGAGGTGGTCAATGCCAAAACGCTCGCCGGTAGCTTCCACAGCTTCCAGAGCCCACTGTACTTCTTTATCTACTTTGAATTGTGGTGTGGGATTGGTACAGTTATCACACATTTCACAGTTGTCTTCTTCGTAGTACTCACCAAAATAATGAAGTAACTGCCGGCGGCGGCATAGACCCGATTCGGCATAATCAGCCATTTCTGCAAGCAGATACTTAGCGTTGTCGCGCTCAGTTACGGGTTTGTCTTTATTGAACTTGTCAAGTTTTTGAATGTCGTCGTAGCTGTAAAGCAAGAGGCAATGCCCTTCTAGCCCGTCGCGTCCTGCGCGTCCGGTTTCTTGGTAGTAGCCTTCCAACGATTTGGGGGTATCGTAGTGAACGACAAAGCGCACATCGGGCTTATCGATACCCATGCCGAAAGCGATGGTCGCTACAATCACATCTACCTCTTCATTGAGAAAAGCATCTTGGTTGCGCATGCGCACGTCGGCGTCCAAACCGGCATGATAGGGAAGGGCTTTGATGTCGTTGACGTTGAGCAGCTCTGCAATTTCTTCTACTGTTTTCCGGCTGAGGCAATAAACAATACCCGACTTGCCTTTGTGTTTCTTTATGAAACGGATAAGCTGTTTTTCGCTTTCTATTTTGGGGCGTACCTCATAGTACAGGTTGGGACGATTGAAAGAGGATTTAAACACTGTGGCGTCTTCAATGCCCAGATTCTTTATGATGTCTTGTTGGACTTTGGGGGTTGCCGTGGCGGTGAGCGCTATGATGGGTAGCTCGCCGATTTGGTCTATCACACTTCTTATCTTACGGTATTCTGGGCGAAAATCGTGCCCCCATTCCGAAATACAGTGCGCTTCATCTACAGCAACAAATGATATTTTGGCTTGCTTAAACAGGTCGAGATTCTCTTCTTTTCCGAGCGATTCGGGGGCTACATACAGTAGTTTGGTGCTGCCAGCTAGTACGCTCTCTCTTACCTGCTGTATTTCCGACTTGGAAAGGGTAGAGTTTAAAAAATGGGCTTCTACGCCTACCGCATTCAGTTGGTCCACTTGATTTTTCATCAGGGCAATGAGTGGCGAAATGACCAGAGCCGTCCCTTGCATGATGACAGCCGGCAGTTGATAGCAGAGCGATTTGCCAGCACCCGTGGGCATAATCACAAAAGTATGCTTACCTGCCAAGAGGTTTTCGATGATTTGCTCTTGGTTGCCGCGGAATTGATTATAACCAAAAATTTCTTTGAGCTTACTTTTCAGCTGTGCGTTTTTTTGTCCTACCGACATAGTCCCATCTGTCCGTTTAATAAGTCCTTGTTACAAAGATAAACAAAAGGAAGAGAAGCAGTTAGCTGCTTCTCTTTTAGGAAACACGAAGCTATAAAAATTTGAAAAAATCGACTTGTAAAGTGTAATTTTTAATTAAAATATGTGTGATAACAGAGCGTTATACACCGATAAGCATACGTTCGGGGTTCTCGAGCAATTCTTTGACTCTGTACAAGAAGCTTACCGATTCACGCCCATCGATGATACGGTGGTCGTAGGAAAGTGCCACATACATCACGGGTGCTATTTTGACTTCGCCGTTTACGGCAATAGGACGTTCTACAATATTGTGCATTCCCAAAATAGCTGACTGCGGTGCGTTGATGATAGGCGTTGACAGCATGGAGCCGAAAACGCCTCCGTTGGTGATAGTAAAGGTACCGCCTTGCATTTCTTCTATGCTCAATTTACCTTCGCGCGCCTTGTTTGCTAAACGTATGATTTCTTTCTCTATTTCATCAAAAGTCATTTGTTCGGCGTTGCGGATGACGGGTACCACCAAACCACGGTCGGTAGAAACAGCAATCGATATGTCGCAATAGTCGTGGTATACGATTTCATCTCCATCGATACGGGCATTCACGGCGGGCCATTCTTGCAGGGCAATGCAGCAAGCCTTGGTGAAGAAGGACATAAAGCCCAAACCTACGCCGTATTTTTCTTTAAACTTGTCTTTGTATTGCTTGCGTAAGTCCATGATAGCCTGCATGTTCACCTCATTGAAGGTGGTGAGCATGGCTGTTTCGTTCTTTACAGCAACCAAGCGGCGGGCTATGGTTTTGCGCAGCGAAGACATACGTTGACGGCGCTCATGACGGCTACCGGTGGTTGTTGGGGCAGGGCTTGGTTCTTGAGTTTGCTTGGTAGGTGTTGCTGGTTTGCTGTCTGGTTTGCTGTCTGTTTTCTTTTCTGCTTTGAGTGCATCTTCTTTGGTGATGCGTCCGCCCGGACCGCTGCCTTTTACTTGCTCATAAGGGATGCCTTTTTCGTCCAGTATTTTCTTGGCGGCAGGAGAGGGGTGCCCTTTGGCGTAGTCGTTTCCTTGTTCGCTACTTTCGTGCGGTGTGGGTGCGGAGGCGCTCTCTTGGTTCTGAGGTACCCCCTCCACAACTTCTATTTTGCAAATCAAGTCGCCTACTTGCAGGGTGTCGCCTGCTTTTGCCATATGACGCAAGATGCCGCTGGCTTCGGCAGGCAGCTCAAAGGTGGCTTTGTCTGACTCTATTTCGGCAATGATTTCATCGGTTTGTACAAAAGCGCCGTCTTCTTTGAGCCAGTTGCCCAATACTACTTCATTGATAGATTCACCCAAAGGCTGCACTTTCATTTCTACTACTTGCCCAGAAGGTTGAGGTCCTTTACTGGTAGGAGCTTCTTTGGTTGTTGTATTTGCTGGCTTATGGTCTTGGCTGCCTTGCGGGTCTATTTTGCAAATGACAGCGCCCACCGGTACGGTTTCACCTTCTTGGGCAACGATATGAAGTACACCAGAAGTTTGGGCTACTACCTCGAATGAGGCTTTGTCTGATTCCACTTCGCAGATGACTTCGTCGGCTTTTACGAAATCACCGTTTTTTTTATGCCATTTTCCGATGGTTACTTCTGTGATGGATTCACCAAGAGTGGGGATTTTTTGCTCAATCATGCTCATGGTTTTGCTTTTTTATGGTAAAGTATGCTGTTTCATTGTTTGTTAAGAAAAAGAAAGACGCTGCCCGTGGGTCGTAAGTTCCACAGGCAGCGATTAAGAGCCGGCTATTTTAGCGGAGCAAAGGCTTTCTCCACGATTTCTTGTTGCTCTTTCAAATGCACTTTGTAGTAACCCGTTGCCGGTGAGGCACTGGCTTTGCGGGTGATGCCTTCCATGGGCTTGTAATTGGTGATGATGTAGGTGTAGGCACCCATATTGCGGGGCTCTTCCTGCACCCAACGCAGTTGAGCCTTGGGATATTTGGCGAGCACGGCTTCCAACTGCTTATGCGGGAACGGATAGAGTTGCTCTAAGCGCACGATAGCCACATCTTCACGTTCATGCTCATGCTGATAGGCTTGTAGGTCAAGGGCTATCTTGCCACTGCACAAGAGCACGGTCTTTACCTTTTTGGGGTCGGCATAGGGGTCATCCAGCACCTCAAGGAAGCGCCCTTGGATGAAATCTTCTATAGGTGAGGCTACCTCTTGGCGGCGCAGCAATGACTTGGGTGTCATGATGACCAAGGGCTTGCGGAAGTCCCAAGCCAGCTGACGGCGCAACACATGGAAGAAGTTGGCTGCTTTGGTAATGTTGCATACCACCATATTCAACTCGGCACAGAGTTGCAGGAAACGCTCGAGACGGGCAGAGGAGTGCTCCGGTCCCTGTCCTTCATAGCCATGGGGCAACAGCATCACCACACCATTCATTTGCTGCCACTTACTTTCGGTAGCAGAAATGAACTGGTCTATCATGACTTGGGCACCATTGGCGAAGTCGCCGAATTGAGCTTCCCAGATAACCAGAGCATTGGGGTTTGCCATAGAATACCCGAACTCAAAGCCTAAAACGCCATATTCAGACAACAAAGAGTTGTAGATGCGCAAATGCTGCTTTTGGTCGGGGGTGATGTGATTGAGGCTGAAGTAGGGTTCATTGGTTTGTGAGTCGTAAAGCACGGCATGGCGATGCGAGAAAGTACCGCGGCGCACATCCTGTCCGGTAATGCGCACGATTTTTTCCTCTAAAAGAATAGAGCCATAAGCCAATAGTTCGGCAGAAGCCCAGTCCAGCACTTTGTCTTTGAAGAACATCTGTTCTCGGTCGGCAAGCAGCTTCTTGATTTGCTTCAAGGGTTTAAAGCCTTCCGGAACAGTGCAGAGCGCTTTGCCCACTTTTTCTACTACCTCGGGCGAAACTCCGGTTTCAGGCGACTGTTCGAAGTCTTGTTCTGTGGCTTTGCGCAGCTTCATCCAGTCTTTTTCGAGCTGGAGGTAAGTGTAGGGCAGCGGTTTTTGTTTTACTTCATTGAAGCGGTCGTTGAGTAGTTTCTTGAACTCTTCTTCCATCTGCTCTGCCAGCTTGGCATCCAAGCTGCCTTGCTGCTTGAGCTTTTCTATATACACTTCGCGGGGGTTGGGGTGCTTGGCAATGAGGTTGTAGAGCTTGGGTTGGGTGAATTTGGGTTCATCGGTTTCGTTGTGCCCATGGCGGCGGTAGCACACCATGTCGATGAAGATGTCGCGATGGAACTTTTGGCGGAATTCGGCAGCAATCTGTGCACAGAATACTACGGCTTCGGGGTCGTCGCCGTTGACGTGCAACACAGGGGCATCGATTATCTTGGCTACATCGGTGCAGTAAATGCTTGAGCGCGCATCGTCGAAGTCAGTGGTAAAACCTACTTGGTTGTTGATGACAAAGTGGATAGTGCCTCCAGTAGTGAAGCCCTCCAATTGAGACATCTGTACTACTTCGTAAACAATGCCTTGCCCGGCTATGGCTGCATCGCCATGGATGAGCACCGGCACGACATATTTTTTATCAAAAAACTCCTCGTCGATTTGTGCACGCGCATATCCTTCCACTACGGGGTCTACGGCTTCGAGGTGCGAGGGGTTGGGCGCCAAACGCAGGTTTACCTCTTTGCCTGAAGGTGTTTTGATTTGGCTGGCAAAGCCCATGTGATACTTCACGTCGCCGTCGCCCATAGTAGAATCGGGGATAACAGCCCCTTCAAATTCGCTGAATATCTGTTCATAGGTTTTGCCCATGATGTTGGCAAGCACATTCAGGCGTCCGCGGTGTGCCATCCCGATAATGATTTCCTTGGCATCCAAGTCAGCCAAACGGTTGATGATGGCATCGAGTGCGGGGATGGTAGTTTCGCCCCCTTCCAGCGAGAAGCGTTTTTGTCCGAGGTATTTTGTATGTAAGAAGTTTTCGAATACGACGGCTTCGTTTAGCTTCTGAAGGATGCGCTTTTTGTATTCTATATCGGGGTTGAAGTGAATGGATTCGTATTCTATTTTTTCTTTGAACCACTTTAGAATTTCTGGTTCGCGGATGTACATGTACTCAAATCCGATGCTTGAAGTGTATATTTTTTGTAGAGCGGCAATGATGTCACGTAGCTTGGCACGCCCGATGCCTATTTCTGCTCCTATGTTGAACTCTTTGTCGAGGTCTTCTTCGCTAAGGTTAAAGTATTCGAGTTCCAGAATGGCGCGTCGGTCTTTGCGTTCCCTTATCGGGTTGGTTTTGGCTTTAAGATGCCCCCGGCTTCTGTAAGCATGAATCAGCTGATACACATTGAGCTCCTTGCTGCTAAGCACGCTTTCGGTGTCGGTGCTTGCCATGCCGTTACTATGATATTGCAGGGCAAATTCAAAGCCCTCGAAAAAGCGTTGCCAGCTGGTGTCAACCGACTGTGGGTCCTGCTTGTATGCCTGATACAAAGAATCGAGGTAGTTGCCATGTGCATTGGCTACATAAGAAAAGGTCTCCATGGGATTCTCTAATGTGCTTTGGTTTACTAATTACAAAGGTAAGTGTTTGTCTATAATATGTAAACCTTTTATGCGCATTAGCAAATATTTTTGTATTTCAATTATTTGCAATGATTTTGGGTGGTTTTAAAAAAGGATATTTTGAAAAAAGAGCCCCCTTGCAGATTTCTACAAGGGGGCTTCTTCGAGCATCTATGTATTGCTTATGGTTTAGGCACTGACTTTATTGCGCATCAACAGTCCCACTTTTTCGATGAGGTCAGCGATACGGTTGGAGTAGCCAAATTCGTTGTCGTACCAACCTACCACTTTCGCCAGGCGACCGTTTACGCTGGTCAGTTCGGCATCGAAGATGCAAGAGTGCGGGTTGCCTACAATGTCTATGGAAACGATAGGGTCTTCGGTATATGCCAAGATGCCTTTCAGTGCACCTTCGGCTGCATCTTTCATTGCTTTATTGATGCTTTCTTTGTTGGCATCTTTTTTCAATACTACAGTCAGGTCGGTTACCGAGCCATCAGGAATGGGTACCCGCATGGCAATGCCATCCAGCTTGCCTTTCAGGTGAGGCAATACCAAGCCTACGGCTTTAGCAGCGCCGGTGCTGGTAGGCACAATAGAGTAAGCAGCAGCACGTGCACGGCGCAGGTCTTTGTGCGGTGCATCTTGCAGGTTCTGGTCGGCAGTATAAGCATGCACAGTGGTCATGTAACCACTTTCGATGCCAAACACTTCATCAAGCACTTTAGCCATGGGTGCCAAGCAGTTGGTAGTGCAAGAAGCGTTCGATACAATCAGTTCGTCGCCAGTAAGTAGGTTGTCGTTTACGCCCAATACTACGGTAGGCACTTTGTCGGGCGACTTGGTAGGTGCTGAAAGAATGACGCGCTTGGCTCCGGCAGCGATGTGAGCATACGCACTTTCGTAGTCCAGAAAGCGACCAGTAGATTCCAGCACTACGTCGATACCCAGCTCGCCCCAAGGTAACTTGGCAGGGTCTTTTTCGGCATACACTTTAATAAGGGTGCCGTTGACAACGATACCTTCGGCGTGGGCTTCTACTGTACCGGGGAACTGCCCGTGCACAGAATCATATTTCAGCAGGTGCGCTAGGGTGGCGCTATCCGTAAGGTCATTGATGGCTACAACCGCTATGTGCTCTTTTTGCAGCATGGCACGGAACGACAGACGCCCGATGCGCCCAAAGCCGTTGATGGCTACTTTTAGTTTATTTGACATGGCAACGCTTAGGTTTGATAAGTGAAACTTAACAGTGTTGTACACTCGGTACGACGCTGCAATATTACAAAATATACATTGATATATGAAGCCAAGAGTTTATGGGGCAGTGCCAAAAGTGGAAAATAAAAAATAAAAATAGAAACAAAAAACTGCTTTGCTTGTTACAATTGAAAGTATTCTTGTATCTTTGTCGGATAGTTCTCTTTTAGCAAAAATTTAGTAAAAAAACCTGAACATGAAAGACATTATAAAGCTCTATGAGATTGTAGAAAATAAAACCTTGCAGAATTTGCCCTTGCTGAACTTTGAAAGGAAAAATAAAGAAGAAGAGCTTTTATTACAAATTAAAGAGGGTTACTTTCAAAGTGATGCCGAAGCTGCTGCCAAAATGTATGGCACCGACGATAAAGATGTTAGGTACAAATCTCTAAAATATCGGTTAAAACAAAAGCTTCTCAACCATCTATACTTTATTGACCTGGAGAAAATAAGAGTGAAATTTCATTGGAAGAATGAACTCTTATTGTGGGAAAACTTTCTTAAAGCCCGCATACTTATGGAAGAGGGCTATGCCAAGATGGGAGAGAAGATGTTGCGCAAGGCATTGTTGCAGGCAGAAGAAAATGCTTTTACGAATATAGCCTACCTAATAGCTAACCTTTTGATAGACTACTATGTAAAGGAGCAAAACTTTCCTGCTTATCGTCAGATGCAATCCTTGATTGAGCGCTTACGGGAGCAACAAAACATAGAAGAGGAAGCGCAAGATGCCTATCGCTTAGCAATGGCTACTTTAGGTAAGTCTTATTTCTCACGCATACATTTCATGGAGGAAGCCCGGGGCATAGCAGCTTCCCTGCGCAGCATATGGGAGCAAACGGGTAATTACAACGTATTTGAGCTTTACTATAGACTGCAAGTAGCTATCTACAGTTACAAAGGCGAATATGAAAGTATGCTTGAGTTTTTAAAGGAGGTGGATGCCATACAAAGCCAATACACTATATTTTCATCCCGTTTCGACCTGTGGCATCACCGCACTTTGGAATTGGAGGCATGTTTGCATGTCTTTCGCATCGAAGAGGGATTGAGCCTTGCCAAACGCTATGCCCCCTTGTTCCCCTCTGCTTCCGAAAGCTGGTTCGATTTTCATGCGGTTTATTTTCGTTTGGCTTGCTTTGCTGGCAACTACCAAGAGGCAGAAAGGTTGATTTACGCCGCCTTCAACAACGAATATATGCAGCAGCTGCCTCAAGAAAGCAAGCGTATGTGGGAATTGATGGCAGCTTATCTGGCATATATCACCAACGACAAACGCCTGCAACACCTCTTTGACGTAGAAACTTACTATAAACGCTTACCTGATTATGACCGCCATCAGTTGACTTTTCACCTGCCACTTTTAATTTTGCAAATAGCCTATGCGGTGCGTGTGCAAGACTACGAAGCAGTGCAAGAGCGGGTCGCTCTATTGCAAAAATATACCAACCAAAATCTGCGTGCGAATATTTCGCCGCGCACCCGTCTTTTTTTCCGGGCGCTTAAAATCATGCTCGACAATGACTTCAAACAGAAAAGTAGCCGCAGTAAAGGAAGATATACCCAAAAACAGCTTTCGGAACGGCAAAGCAAACTGGAAGGAGACTATTTTGGCGAGTGGGAAATCATTCCTTACCAGGAGCTTTGGAATGCTATGACTATGGACCTTGTGCGTGAGCCTATGCAAAAACGTGGCAGACCCAAAAAGAAGAAACAGGCAGAAAAGTAGATACACTTTTTGCGCTTGTTTTTTTATTTCCCTAATTCAACCATCACACCACAAGGCTGTAGCTGTGGCTATTGGTTTTGATGATTTGGATACAAATTCTGAAATTTACGCTACATGCATTACGTAATTTTGTGCACATTATGGATAAAGGCTCAAACCTTTTACTTTCAGTAAAGAACCTTCGCGTGGAGTTTACTTCTGAGAAAGGGAGTTTTCTGGCTGTTGACAACGTGTCGTTCGATTTGGAGAAAGGAACCACTTTAAGCATAGTAGGCGAGTCGGGTTCGGGCAAGTCGGTAACCTCATTGGCTATTATGGGCTTGCTGGCATCCAATGCCAAATTGAGCGGTGAGATATGGTTCAATTCCAATAGCTTAGGGTGGGTGAATTTGCTGAGTCTGCCACCAAAACAAATGCGCTCGATTCGAGGGGGGGAGATTGCTATGGTTTTTCAGGAACCGATGACTTCGCTCAACCCCGTGATGACCTGCGGAGCACAGGTAATGGAAGCTATTCGCTTGCATCGTCCTGAGTTGAGCAAGGAAGAGGCTCGCCAACTGGTGTTTCGCAAGTTCCGGGATGTGCATCTGGACAGCCGCGATGAAGGCGACAGCGACGAAGCCGCCATGGCGCAACTCGAAAAAATCTATCACTCTTTCCCGCATCAGTTGTCCGGGGGGCAGAAACAGCGGGTGATGATTGCTATGGCTTTGGCTTGCGACCCGGAGCTTATCATCGCCGATGAGCCTACCACTGCCTTAGATGTGAGTACTCAACGAGCCATTCTCGATATTTTTCAAGAGTTGACTTGCCGAGACGGCATATCGGTGTTGTTTATCAGCCATGACTTGGGGGTAGTTGCCGAGATGTCGGACCGCGTGATGGTGATGTATCAAGGCAAGCAGCGCGAGCTGGCAGATGTGCTTACTATCTTCGACAACCCGAAAGACCCTTATACGAGAGGACTTTTCTCTTGCCGTCCACGGGTGGATTTGAGTTTTCTGGATACCTCTGTTGCATACCTCAAGCGCTTGCCCACCATTTCGGATTTCATTGAAGTGGATGCGCGAGGCAATGTAAAAGCCAAAAAGGTGGACAACATAGGCATTGGCGAAACCATTTTTTCGATGATAGACATTGAAGAGGAGTCGTCGCAAAGCAGGCAACCTGAACCGTCAATGCCTGTGCTCAAGGTGGAAGGTCTAAGCAAAGTCTTTTGGATGAAAAAGAAAAACAAAAGGCGCAAGGAACGCTTCTTTGCCGTTGATAATGTGAGTTTCGAAGTGTTTAGAGGCGAAACTGTTGGCTTGGTGGGTGAGTCGGGAAGTGGCAAATCTACTTTAAGTCGCCTGATTTTACGCCTTTTGGAAGCCGACAGTGGGCGAGTGGAGTTTGGTGTGCGTGCTGGCGATGGAAGCATACAGTACCATGACATTTTTGCATTGAGTGAGCGCTCCATGCGTTCGCTGCGGCGTTATATACAGATTGTCTTCCAAGACCCTTTTGCTTCGCTCAATCCGCGCATGAGCATAGGAGAAATACTCACAGAGCCCATGCGCTTGTTTAAACTATATGGAAGCTCTAAAGAGCAAAAAGAGCGTGCCTTCAAGCTCTTGGAAGATGTGGGCTTGGACCCCCGTCATGTTTTTCACCGCTACCCTCACGAGTTTTCGGGAGGGCAACGCCAGCGCATTTGCATTGCACGGGCTTTGGCTACCGACCCCCAGTTTATTATTTTCGACGAATCGGTGTCTGCCTTAGATGTATCGGTACAAGCCGAAGTACTGAATCTTATCAATGAGCTGAAAGAGCAATATCATTTCTCTTCTATTTTCATTTCCCACGACCTTGCCGTCATCCGCTTTATTGCCGACCGAGTGATGGTCATGAAAGATGGCAAGATTATTGAAATAGGAGATAGTCGACAGATTTTTGAAAATCCTTCGCATCCTTACACCCAGGCACTTTTGGATGCCATACCCAAAGGCGACATTATTGCTATTAGGAAGAAGCTTGAAGAGAGGGCTGCGATTCGCAGCAGTCGCGCCTGTATTACCTCTTAAGCCCCATGAAAATGAGGTAGGATGAGTAAAATAAACAAGCTGCGTCTTTTCGTAAGCAAAGAAAAAGTGAACTGCCCGGCAGCTTCTTGTTGCGTCGGGGAGTGTCTTTCCCTTTTTTTCTTTGTGTTTTAAATGAACGAAATCAATGACTAAACGACTATGACAAAAAAGAAGAAAAAAATAAAAGCAAAGCTTGTTACCAAGCACAACAGAAAAAACAAAGATGCATTGGCGATAAATCAACTAAAAGAGCAGATACTAAAAGTGATGGAAGAGCCCTTGAAACATGGCTATTCCATACGCACCATCATGCGTAAGCTGCATGTCGAAGGTAAAAAAAGCAAACGGGCAGTGGAGCAGGCAGTCGAAGAACTGCTGGATGAAGGACAGCTGTATTTTACATCCGATGGGCGTATGCGCTCGGCGCTTGAGCGTCAGAATGTGCTTGTGGGAGTAGTAGAGCAATCCAGCCCTTACTATGCTTTTGTAGTACCCAAAGACCCTGCTCTTCCCGACGTGTGGGTGTCAGTCGAAGACCTGAATACTGCCTTTGATGGCGATGTGGTGAAAGTCGCTTATTTTGATTCAGAGAAAGGATTGAACCCCGAAGGCAAAGTATTGGAAATCATAGAGCGAAAGCACAATCGCATCGTTGGGCGCTTGACCATAGACCGTTCCGGCGAGTTTGCTTTTGTGGAGCCCGACAGCCGTCGTTATTACATGGACATCTTTGTGCCGAAAGAATCGCTACACGGGGCTCAAACTGACGACAAAGTGATAGTGGAGATAGTGAAGTGGCCCAAGAATGGCAAAAAACCCGTAGGAAAGGTCGTGAGCATCTTGGGTAAAGCCGGTGAACACAATACCGAAATGCATGCCATTATGGCAGAGTATAATTTGCCTTACGAATTTCCTAAGAAGGTAGAGCAGGCAGCTGAAAAGATACCTACCCAAATACCGAAAGCTGAAATTGCACGACGGCGCGATTTTCGTGGCGTCCCTACTTTTACCATAGACCCCGAAGATGCTAAAGACTTTGACGATGCCCTTTCGATTCGCAAGCTGGAGAACGGAAACTGGGAAGTAGGCGTGCACATTGCCGACGTAACCTATTACGTGAAACCCGGCTCTATTTTGGATAAAGAAGCTTTCCAGCGCGCAACTTCCGTGTATTTGGTAGACCGGGTGGTGCCCATGTTGCCCGAGCGTCTTTCCAATGACCTGTGTTCTTTACGTCCGCATGAAGACCGCCTTACCTTTTCGGCAGTGTTTGAAGTAGACGAAAATGCCCGCGTACTGAACAGCTGGTTTGGCAGAACTATTATTCATTCGCAGCGCCGCTTTACCTACGAAGAAGCACAAGAGCGCATCGAAACAGGCAAAGGGGACTTTGCCGGAAAGATACGCACACTCAACCGCTTGGCAAAAATACTGCGTAAACGTCGTTTCGACCATGGTGCCATTAGCTTCGAGACTGTGGAAGTTCGCTTCCGTCTGGCACAAGACGGCACCCCGCTGGAGGTAATACCCAAAATACGCAAAGATGCACACAAGATGATAGAAGAATGGATGCTGCTTGCCAACCGCAAGGTAGCAGAATTTGTCTATCATCTGAAAAAGAAAGAGCCACGTTTGACTATGGTGTATCGGGTACACGAACCGCCGGTCGAAGACCGCCTCGAAACCTTTGCTAAGTTTATTGCCAAGTTTGGATATAAGCTCGATACCAGCGACCCGCGGCGCTTAGCCCAATCCTATAATGCGCTAACCGAAGCCGTAGAGGGGAAACCAGAGCAAAACTTTATTGAATCCTTGGCTATTCGCACCATGTCGAAAGCAAAATACACCACTGAGCCTTTGGGACACTTTGGCTTGGCTTTTGACCATTATACCCATTTTACTTCCCCCATTCGTCGTTATCCCGACATGATGGTACATCGCCTGCTGTGGCACTATTTACACAATGGACAATCGGTAAACAAGGAAGAATATGAGTCGTATTGCGAGCATGCTTCCGAAATGGAGCGCCGTGCCGAAGAGGCAGAACGCGCTTCTATTAAATACAAGCAGGTGGAATTTATGCAGAATCGTATCGGTGAGGTTTTCGACGCTATTGTGACGGGAGTAACCGAACACGGAGTATATGCAGAAATTGTGCAAACCAAGTGCGAGGGGCGGGTGGCTATGAGCGACCTACAAGGAGACTATTACGAGCTCGACCAAGAAAACTACCGTTTGATAGGGCGTAAAACCAAGCGTATCATTGCCTTTGGCGACAAAGTGAAGGTCAAAGTGAAATCTACCAGCTTGACAGCCCGTACTATAGACCTGCTGTTGGTAGAATGAAGTGAGCAAAAAACGTGCCTTTTACTGAAAAATGTGGAGCTTTCTGCAGGAAGTATCCACATTTTTTTTTAACTTTAACTACTTCAATCCTAAACAGAAGCAGGGATATGCAAAAGTTAGACCTGAAACAGATACAGACGCAGAAGCTTTCGCCTCAACAGATACAATACATCAAACTGTTGCAAATCCCCAGTGTAGAGCTGGAGGCAAGAGTGCAGGAAGAGTTGGCATCCAATCCACTGCTTGAAGAGGGCAGCCCAGAAGAAGACCCTTACAATTTCGAGGCGAAAGAAGAAGAAGACTATACATCCGAAGAGTTGGAAGATGTGCAGGAAGAAATCAGCATAGAAGAGTATCTCGAGCATGAGGACGTGAAAAACGGATATAGTTCAGATTACTTGAACTATTCGCCAGATGATGATGATAACGACAAAGAGATACCTATAGTCAGCAGTGTATCCTTGCTCGAAAGCCTTGAGCGTCAGATAGGCTTCTTAAATTTGAACGAAAAACAACAAATCATAGCTCGGCAAATTATCGGCAGTCTCGATGGCGACGGTTACTTGCGACGCGACTTAAAGGGCTTGTGTTATGACCTCATGCTTACGCAAAATGTGGCAGCGACAGAGCAGGAAGTAGAAGAGGTGCTCAAAAAGGTACAACGCTGCGACCCGCCCGGCATTGCAGCTCGTGACCTGAAAGAGTGTCTAATGATTCAATTGGAACGTAAGCTGGAGGAAGAGTTTCTTACCGAAGAAGAACAACAGCACGTACACAACGCGCTGTTGATATTGCGCAAATGTTTCAACGAGTTCAAAAAGAAACACTACGATAAGATACAAAGCAAGTTGCATCTTAGCGATGAAGCGCTGCGTGAAGCCGTCCACTTGATTACCAAGCTAAACCCTAAGCCGGGCGAGGTGTCGGGGAATTCTTTTGTACGCAACCAGTACATCATTCCAGATTTTATTGTAAAAAACCGTAACGGACAACTCGAGGTAAGCCTGAACTCAAAAAATGCCCCAGAACTGCGCATCAACCGTGTGTATGCCGAGATGTTGCGGCAATACGAAAGCAGCGACAAAAAAGACAAAAAGCTGAAAGAGACCATTTCGTTTGTAAAACAAAAACTTGACTCTGCCAAGTGGTTCATCGATGCCATCAAACAGCGGCAAGATACCCTGCTGCGTACCATGAACGCTATTGTAGAACATCAAAAAGAGTTCTTCTTAGAAGGCGACGAGTCGAAGCTAAAACCCATGATTTTGAAAGATATTGCCGATAAAATAGGCATGGACATCTCAACGGTCTCGCGCGTGGCAAGCAGCAAAACAGTGCAAACCGACTTTGGCATTTACCCTCTGAAATACTTCTTCTCGGAAGGTATAGAAACTAAAGATGGGGGTGAAGCCAGCAGTCGCGAGGTCAAGCATGTGTTGAAAGAGTTGGTGGACAGTGAAGATAAAAGCGCCCCTTACTCCGACGAAAAACTTGAGCAACTGCTCAAAGAGCGAGGTTACAATATAGCACGCCGTACAGTAGCCAAGTACCGCGAGCAGCTGGGAATTCCTGTGGCACGTTTGCGCAAAGAACTGTAATTGTCGTATGAAACGCCCCGGCTGGGCTTGGATACTGTCGGTGCTTTTTCATCCTTTGTGGGTGCCTTGGCTGATATTTTTCGTAGTGCTGCATTTTTATGCTTCTTCGTTTTTTTTATGGAGCAAACAATTGCCGGCATGGCTTTTGAAACTGTCAGCTATTTGCTGGCTGCTGCTACCTGCCGTTTTATTATTTATCTTTAAACAAGCAGGCATCATTACAACATGGGAGATGGAACAAGCCCGGGAACGGCGTTTGCCTCTACTTTGCTTGTTGGCAGTATATATTTTTTCGGCTTGGGCTATGCACTTATGGGAGCTGGACGTGCGTCTGCAAGCCTTGCCGGCGGGCGTGGCGCTTAGCTTGCTGTTGGCTTTCTTGCTCAATGAGTTTTCCAAGATAAGCCTGCATACTTTGGCATTGGGCGGGGCTACCACTTTTTTTGCTGTTTTGGCTTATCACACACAGCATACGGCATGGCTACTTCCCTTGATTGCCTCTATTTGGGCAAGCGGCTGGGTTTACGCCGCCCGTTTGGAACTCGGAGCCCACACGCACCTGCAGCTCATGGGCGGATACGGGACAGGCATGGTCGCCATGTGGGCAATGTATTGTTACAAGGCATGTGGCTTGTGAGTGCTTGACCGTATCACATGCTAAGCACTATCAATTCAAAACGCCGGTTTTTGGCACGCCCTTCCTCCGTTTTATTGTCGGCGATAGGTTGCGACTCACCATACCCTTTAGTAACAAACCGGTTAGGCGGCATGCCTTTCTGCAGCAAATACTCTTTTACGGCATTGGCGCGCTTCTGCGAGAGTGTAAGATTGTAAGCCGCTGAGCCGCGGTCGTCGGTGTGTCCGGCAATTTCAACGATAACTGTGGGGTTTTCTTTCAACAACTTATATATACGGTCTATTTCACGTTTGGCATCTTCGTTCAATTCCCAGCTATTGTAATCAAAGGTGATGTTACGAAGTGGTATTTTGGCACCTAATTTTAAGCCCGTCATTTTTATCTCGAATTTGGACTTGGCTTCTGCCTGTTGCAAATCTTTGGTAGCCAAAGCCACAAACTTTCGTGCATAGAAAAGGTAGCTGTTGGGGTTTTTTACTTCTATTTCATACTCGTCGCCTTCACGCAATTTGACCAAGTAACGACCGTCTTGAGCGTCTTCGGGGCTAAGCTCTATGATTTCGTTGCGGTTGCGGTTGGTAAGTACCACGCCGAAGTTAAGACCTTCGCCCGAAGCAATATCTTGAATATTGATTTCGTACTCTACTTTCTTTGGCGTGAGCGGAATACGGTAAACCAACTGGAAGGTATCGAGGCGTTTGGCGTCAATCGTAATGGTGGTGTCTTCAAACTTTGGCTCGGAAATACGTATATTGTATAGTTTTTTGACCGGGAGGTCTAAGGATAGGCTACCCCCCGTAGCTTTTTGAACTGCAATCGTTTGACTTGCTATTACGTCGCGTACTTCTATGCGAGCTTCTACGGGCGAGCCCAGTTCTTTATCTTGAATAATGAACTCGGTAGAGAAGGTACTGATGCCTAAATCCTGAATAACCGGAGAAATATCTTCAAGTATTTGGGCATAGCTTTTTATACTCATGAAGTTGGTGCTTGCACAAAGAAAAATATACAAAAGCTTTTTCATTTTCTGTATGACTTTGTTCAGGACGAAGAGTTAAAACCGAAAAGTGAGGCGTAATGATGGCACAAGTTGTTGCTGGGAGGTAGCCTGTGGTACAATGCCCGCTTCTATATCCATTTTTTCGTTAAGTTTTTTGAGATGGTGTTTGTCCTTACGGTTGTATAGTCCACGGAAGAAGACACGCACCACGTCGCCTCCCCAAATGGCGGCACTTACGGCTGCCAGCCCACTGGCAAGCAGCAGCTGTTGGTTGGCTTTGTCGTAGAGAGAAATGGCTTGGTCGGGGAGGTCAGCTTGCAAGTAATCATTATAGGAAGCTTGGGCTGTATTGTACTGCCAGATGGCAGCGCCGGCTGTGCCATAGGCTAAAAGAGTGGTAACCACCCAGCGGTATTTCCACTTCCACCCCTTGTAATAGCGTACTTTGGGATTGCCCAAGCCGGGCACTACCAGCGAGTAAAGCGCTGCGCCTTCGTTTCTCAGGTTCAATACGCTGGGTTCGTATCGGGCTTTTATTTTAAATTGTATGTTCTTGCCGTCAAAGTCAGGGGCTTCTTTTTCGTAATGCCATATGACGCGCTTATCGCCGGCAAGTACGCGTTTCCCTATATGACCGCTTACCCTTTTCAAAGGACCTTGAAACGTTTTACCACCGTCGTGGGAATAATATAGTTCTGTATCAAACTCATAAATGAGTGGACCATTTTCTAAGGTATAGGGCAAAATAACCTTTCCCTCCTTGCGGTTAACTACAATCTGCTCCTCCCGCAAGTCTATCTTTTGGGCAAAAAGTATGTGTGGAATCCAAGAAAAAAATAAAAACAGCAACCGTATCTGTGTTTTCATAGGGTATGCTTGAGTATAAAACGTACGCTATGTTTATATTTAGGGTAAATATAACAAAAAGACGGTAATCATTATGCTTTGTGTGCTTGCTAATTCTATGAAAAAATATTTGTACTTGTTCCCTTTGCTTTCTTTGCTTTTTGCCCTGCCAGCAAAGGCGCAGCAAGATTTTCCTCGCTTGTATGAATCCATGATTGCCGCTTATAAGGCGGGAGATGTCCGGCAGGCAGCACACTTTGCCGATAGCCTGCGTGTGATGGCTGGGCAGGCACTGCAGAGCAAACCGGAACAACTGGCAGCGCTATATCAAAACATGGCAGTCATTTATATGAGGGCGCAGCGTTTGCCCGATGCCGAAGAGATGTTCAAGGCTTCGATGGCACTGCGAAAAAAACAAGATATGACGGCTTATTTCTCTACCGCTTTTCAGCTGGCGGCTTTGTATGTGGCGCAAGACAGGCACACAGAAGCCGAAAGCATCTATAAAGAGGTAGTGCAGTTGAGTAAACAACAAACACAACAAACTATTTATTATCCGCTTGCCTTGTCGTATTTAGGGCAGCTGGCTATTCGCCGTGCGGCATGGGACGAAGCAGCCTCTTACTTTGCCCAAGCTGATACCCTATTTCGTCAGGCACAACTGACCGCGCGCCCCGAATATGCCTATGTGTTGATAGGCAAAGGGCATTTGCTCGTGGAGCAAGGCAATTATACGGATGCCAAACCGCTTTTGCAACAAGGAATGCAGTTGGCACAAGCAGGCAAAGCCAACGACCTGCAGCGCCAAGCGCTTTTAGATTTGGCACTCATCGATGAGGAAGAAGGGCAGACAGCCAAAGCCATTGAGCACTTGGAAAATCTGCTTCTTATGGCAGATATGGGCAGTATTGAAGCAGTGGCTGCCTCTGTCGCTTTGGCTCGCCTCTACGTAAAAAGTGCCAATTATGCAAAAGCAGAGCAGCAATTGCGCACGGTACAGGGGCGTGTAGAGGCGGTGCCCCGTTTGCTGCCTGATTATTATCAGGCGCGGGCTATGTTGGCGACTGCCCGTCAGGAATATACCCAAGCACTGGCATATTTAGACAAAATGGAGTCGCTTACGCAAGGGAGTGCTACATGGCAAGAGCGCCTTACGCTGCTGTATAACCGAGTGCAAGTGGAGCGCGCTTTGGAGCTTTGGGTAGATGCTATGGAACATGTTCATGAAGCTGTGCAGCTGATGAATAAAAACAAAGCACAACAAGAACCTCTGTATGCGCGCATTTATTGCTTATGGGGAGAAATTTTGGAAAAAGGGATGCAAGATTACGAGGCGGCAGCGGATAAGTACAAGGTAGCTATGGACAGCTGGAAGCGTATTCACGGAACGCCAACGCTCGCTTATTGGCTGACAGCTGCCGACTACGCGCGCACACTAATGCTTGCCAGAAAGTATCGCGAGGCAGAAAAAGAGTACGAGCGTTTGTTGCCCGCTTTAGTCCAACTGTTAGGGACAGAAGCCCGGGCATATGCAGATGCATTGTCGAGCTTTGCCAACCTACTTTACGAAATTGGCGACTACAAAAGAGCAGAAGATTATTACCGCCAGGCAATAGATATTTACAAAAAGAACTTTGCGGTTGGTGAGCTTGCCTACATTGCAGCAGTGCGCAACTTAGCGGCTGCTTATGCCAACCGAGGTTTGTATGGATTTGCCCAAGAGCTTTACGTGGAAGCTATGACGGAGGCAGCCACAACTTTGGGTGAGGTGCATCCTTTTTATCTAGACCTGAGTGAAGCCTATGCGCTTTTGCTGCAAAATATGGGATATTACGATGTAGCTGAGCAAATCCTGCTTCAGAATCTTAGTGCTCGTCAGCGTCTATTCGGGGAGGAGCATTTGGCAGTAGGCGAAACCTACTTGCACTTGGGGGTAACTAACTATCTGATGGGTAGTTACGTGGAAGCCGAAGAGTTTCTGAACAAGGCACGCACATTGTATGAGCAGCAAGGGGCTAAGGAAATACCAGACTATGCCGATGTACTTTATTTCTTGGCTAAAACCCTCAATAAAATGGGGCGCGCCAATGAATCTATTAAGCTCTTGCAACAAAGTTTGATGTTGCGGGAGCGCATCGCAGGACCGCAACACCCCGACTATGCCCTGGCACTCAATGCCCTGGCAGCTTATCATGAGCAGGTGGGTAACTATACCGAAGCACAGAAACTATACCAGCAGGCACTGGGCATGTTGCGCGCCAAAGGCGAATACAGCCCCGAATACATTGGGGTTTCGGAGCGCCTTGCAAACCTTTATAAAAAACAAAACAAGCTACAGGAAGCCATTGACCTTTTGAAAAAAGCCTACGATGCCCGTCTGACGCTCTATGGCAAGCTACATCCGGCAACAGCCGCTTCCGCTAACAATTTGGCTATTTTATTGGAAGCAGTAGGTAAATCCACCGACGCTTTGCGTTACTATACCGAGGCGCTTCGGGCATTAGAAGAGACCGTGGGTAAGCAGCATCCAGACTATATCACTACACTTAACAACCTTGCCATTTTGTATGACGAACAAAAGAACTATGCGCAGGCAGCCCTGTATTACGAGCAAAGTGTGGACGTGCTGGGCAATTTCATAAAAAATATATTCCCTGGGCTGAGCGAAAAAGAAAAGCGCTCATTTTACTACAAATACCGTCCTTTTTATGAAAACTTCTTCTTCTTTGTGGTAAAACATGCCGCCCAAAAGATAGATGCTGCATTGAGCCACCGCTTGTTGGTGAAAGCCTATAACCTGCAAATGCAGCTGAAAGGCATTTTGTTGAGCACTGCCGGACGCATGCAACTTTTCATAGAAAACACCACAGACGAAAACCTGAAAGAGACTTACCGTCGCTGGCAAAAACTGCGTGAATTGATTGCCGATATTTACACAGAAGGATTGCATGTTGCCCAAGCGCGGGGAGTAGATGTGAAATCCCTCGAGCAGGAAGCCAATCGTTTAGAAAAAATACTCTCGCAGCACTCGGCTCAGTTTGCCGCAAACAGCCGCGAGCAGCAGTACGATTTTCATGCCTTGACGGCAGTGTTGAAGCCCGGTGAAGCAGCTTTGGAGCTCATACGCATTGAGCCTCAACCCGATAGCATATACTACATCGGCTTGATAGCACGTCCGCAAGCGAATACGCCCACTTGGTTTGTGCTTACCGATGGAAAGAACATAGAGCGCCACGTGAACTATTACCGCAATGCCGTGAAGTTTAAACTTCCTGACCGACGAAGCTATGAGGTGATGTGGGCGCCTATACAGCAGCACTTGCAAGGAGTACGCCGTCTTTACTTCTCTGCCGATGGCGCCTACTATCAAATCAATCCTTATGCTTTGTATGATACGGAGCAAAACCGGTATGTAGTCGATGAGATAGAGCTGGTGTGGGTTTCCAATACCAAATATTTGATAGGCGCCGGCGAGCAAATGCAAGTGAAAAAAGAAGCAGTGCTAATAGGCAATCCGACCTATCAAATCAACGCTTCGCTTAAAAGTGAAGCGGCGGTAGTCGATATGGAAAATCAAGAAGATTACTGGCTTGCGGGGGCACGCTTTTTGCCTCTGCCCGGTACAGAGGTAGAGGTGAATCAGATTGCAGAGCTACTGCAAAAAGCCTCTTGGAAAGTGAAGGTATTCAAAGGAGCAGAGGCTCGGGAAGAGCATATTAAGACCGTCCATAAGCCGGGCATACTGCATATTGCTACTCATGGTTTCTTCATCCCTTCCCCCAAAGACAAAGTGCAGACAGAGCGCTTCATCAGTCGCGAAGCGCTTGAGGAGGAGCCCATAGACCCCATGCTGCGTTCCGGCTTGGTGCTTGCCGGCGTGACCGACTACTTCAACGGATACCGCGAAGGACGCCGCGATGACGGAGTGCTGACCGCTTATGAAGCTACCCAGTTGGATTTATCACAGACGCAGCTGGTGGTATTGTCGGCTTGTGAAACAGGCTTGGGCAAAGTGCAAAATGGCGAGGGCGTCTATGGCTTGCAGCGTGCTTTCTTGCTTTCGGGGGCAAATTATCTGGTCATGAGCCTTTGGCGGGTCGATGATGCAGCCACACAGCAGCTCATGAGCCGCTTCTACGATTATCTGATGCGAGGTGAAGTGCCACCGTCTGCCTTCAAAAAAGCCCAATTGGAATTACGGCAGCGCTATCCGCACCCCTATTTTTGGGCTGCCTTTGTGCTGATTGAACAATAAGGCTGCCACAGTACACACAGAGTTCATTATCTTTGTAGCCCTTAACCTCAAGCGACGCTTGAGCGTACATGCAAATAAGGTATTGACCATCAGCAAGAAGAGTGCACAATGAACAGACGAACCTTTCTAAAGCAAGCGCTTATTGCGGGCGGGGTGGCGGCAGTAGCCCCTTTTGAGTTGTTGGCAGCACGTCGGCAGGCGGTACACCTCACCATTCTGCATACCAACGACATGCATTCGCGCATAGAGCCGTTTCCACTGTCGGCGCCACAACATGCTGGCGAAGGAGGCATGGCACGCCGGGCGACGCTCATCAAACAAATACGCGGCGAGAATCCACATGTGCTGCTGCTCGATAGTGGCGACATCTTTCAAGGAACGCCCTACTTCAATTTCTTTGGGGGAGAACTGGAGTTCAAGCTCATGAGCGAAATGGGCTATGATGCGGCTACACTGGGCAATCATGATTTTGATAACGGCTTGGAAGGGCTGCTGAAGATGATGCCGCACGCCCACTTTCCCTTCCTTATTGCCAATTATGATTTCAGCCGTACCCCTTTGCACGGTAAAACCAAACCTTATCAGGTATTTGAGCGGGGCGGCGTGCGCATAGGTGTCTTTGGCATAGGCATAGAACTTCAGAACTTGGTCAATGAGCGACTTTATGGAAAAACCCGCTACTTAGACCCCGTGGGTGTGGCACACGAAATGGTCAAGACCTTGCGCAAAGATGAAAAGTGTGAATTGATTGTCTGTCTTTCGCACTTGGGCTTCTCGTATACCGACGGAAAAATATCGGATGTGCTATTGGCAAGCAAAGTGCCCGGTATTGATATCATTTTGGGAGGGCATACCCACACCTTCATGCAGGAGCCTTATGTGATGCATCATGCCGATGGCAATCACACCATTATTCATCAGGTAGGATGGGCAGGAGTGCGTTTGGGACGTATCGACCTTCTGATAGAAGAAGGAAAAAAACGCATGCTTTCAGCCCGCGCTTTGCCTGTGCATACGGCGCGTGTGTAATCCGGAAAGGTTGGGGATTTGCCCTTTTTTTGTCAACTTTGCAGCCCTTTTTGCATTCTGCTTATGTTTATCCCAAGTATTAAGCATAGCCCTTATGATTATATGAGTATTCGTGATGCAACAACGATATGGAACCAGTGTCTTAAGGTTATCCGCCAAGAGGTGGATGATGAACAATTTAAGACATGGTTTTCGCCTATCGTGCCATTGCATCTGGAGGGCAACACGCTTACGATTCAGGTCCCCAGCCTTTTTTTCTATGAGTGGATAGAAGAGCACTATGTACATGCTTTGCGCAAGGCTATAGTGCAGGTCCTTGGCAAAGGGGGGCGCCTCGATTACTCGGTAATAGTAGATAGAGGCGACGCTTCGCATCACCCCTTAGCCATGAATATATCCACTGCTAAAGCCAACAATGGAGACAGAGGAAAGCTGCAGGAAAAACAGACTGCCCCCGTCAGAGAACAAGAAGGGGGAAGTGCTTCGCTGCGACCTAAACGCAAAGCAAAGAAGATACCGGATGAATACAGGGCACTGCTTGAAGAAACCGAGCTAAACTCACACTATACTTTCGAAAACTTCGTAGAGGGTGATTGCAATCGATTGGCACGCTCAGCAGCTTTTGCTGTTGCTCAAAAACCCGGGGTTACTTCTTTCAACCCTTTGATGATATACGGCGGTGTGGGGTTGGGTAAAACCCATTTGGTGCAAGCCATCGGTAATTATATACGCAAAACGCAGGAAGAGAAAATAGTTGTCTATGTCTCTTCCGAGAAGTTTACGAGTCAGTTTATAGAGGAGCTCAAAAACAACAACTTGCAGTTTTTGACCAACTTTTACCTGCTCATCGATGTGTTGATTATCGATGACGTGCAATTCCTTGCGGGCAAGGAAAAGACCCAAGAGCTCTTCTTCCATGTTTTCAATCATCTGCACCAAAAAGGTAAGCAGATAGTCATGACCAGCGACCGCCCACCCCGTGAGCTCAAGGGCTTACAAGACCGCCTATTGTCACGTTTTAAATGGGGCTTGACTGCCGACCTGCAGCAGCCCGACTTTGAAACTCGCCTTGCCATCATTCAGCGAAAACTGCAAAATGAAGGCATCAGCTTAGACGCTGAGGTCATTGAATATTTAGCCAACACTATAGACAGCAACATACGTGAGTTGGAAGGGGTTATTGTGTCTTTGATGGCTCATTCTTCTTTGAATCGTCGCCCCATAGACATGGCACTGGCGAAAGAAGTGGTGCAGCGTGTGGTGCAAAAACAAGATGAATTGCCGCATGAAGACATAGAAGTGGGTATAGACACCATCATGGAAGAGGTAGCGCGCTATTTTGGCTTAAGTGTGGAAGCGCTGAAATCGAAATCCAGAAAGAAAGAAATCGTAGTACCTCGTCAGATAGCTATGTATTTGTGTAAAGAATATACCAACTTTTCTTTAAAGTCGATTGGTTACCACTTTGGCGGGCGTGACCATAGCACGGTTATTCACGCTGTGCAAAACATCAGCGAACTACGCGAAAAAGACGCAGATTTCCGTTTGTACATAGACCAGCTGTTAGACCGCTTGCGCATGTTGAAACAATCGTAAGTGGGCAGTTTGCCAATCTTCAACCTCATGCACGATGCCAATAATAAGTAGAGGAATAAAGTGGATGTTTGCCGCCAGCTTCTTGTTTGCGCTCATGAACCTATGCGTAAAGAGGCTACCTCACATTCCTGCCATTGAAATTGTTTTTTTCCGTTCTGTGGTTACTTTGCTGATGAGCGTGTGGGCACTGCGGCGTGCCAGCGTGCCTATTTTGGGCAACAACCGCAAAGTGCTGGTGCTTCGTGGTCTGTTTGGTGCCATTGCTTTGCTTTTGTTTTTCATGCTTTTGCAGCGCATTCCTTTAGCAAGTGCCGCTGTTTTGCATTTCATTGCACCTATATTTACTGCACTGATGGCAGCTGTGGTGCTCAAAGAGCGTCTTTTACCCTTGCAGTTTGCTTTTATGCTACTTTCATTTGCTGGTATCCTTGTCATGAAATCGTTTGACTGGCGTATTGGCTGGCTCGATGTGAGCATGGGGGTGTTGTCTGCTTTTTGTGCCGGCTGCGCCTACAACTGTATCCGCTATTTGAAAGGGAGCGAGCATCCCGTAGTCATCGTCCTTTATTTTCCTTTGGTAACGGTGCCTTTGACTATTGTTTGGTTGTTTTTTGATTGGGTGATGCCGCAAGGTTACGACTGGCTTTGGCTGTTGGCGATAGGAGTGCTTACCCAATGGGCTCAGGTGCTCATGACCAAAGCCTATCAGGCAGAGTCAGCGGCGAAAGTGGCAGCTGCTAGTTATATCGGCATCGTTTATGCCTTGGGCTTGGGTTATGTGTTCTTTCACGAAACTTTTACATGGCAAACGCTGGCAGGCATGCTGCTTGTGTTAGCTGGGGTAATACTGAATGTGGTGCTTACACCGGCTTTGAAAAAAAAGCAGCAAAAAGAAGTAACTTCTTGATGAGTGGCTTGTTTCATGTGTTGAAAAATTCAAAGAGAGTACGCGGTATTTGCTGGCAGTGGCATTTTTATTGAATAACCAAAGTGGAGTAGCTAAGAAAAAAGTTATGCGTACGATTCTTTTCTACTTCATGCTTTTGCTGCCTGTTGTTGGCATGCATGCCCAATATTTGGGAGGGGGTCTTCAGGTAGCTGTGCCTACAGGTGAGTTTGCAGAAAATACGGATGCCGTAGGCATCGGTTTTAATATTTACGGCATGGGAGGTATTGGTGGTAGCGAATTTGTTCAAATAGGGCTGGATGTGGGGTATTCGCTTTATGGGCGAAACGAACAAAGAGAAACCTTTACTGCCGAATTGGTCGCTTATGACAACAACGGCAACAGGATAACCATTGACCAAATCAACATGCCCTTGCGTATTGTGGTCAATAATAACATTTTTCACACCCACTTAATTAGTCGCTTTATAGCGCCTATTCCTTATGTGCGCCCTTATATAGACTTCATGGGCGGCTTTAAATATATTTACACACGCACCAAAATCTACGACGATTCGATTGACGGGCGCTATTCGAGAGGCAACAATCAGGGCAGTAACAGCAACGCTGACCGTCTGATTACAGCCAAGAATCAAGCCAGCGATTTTGCATGGAGCTATGGTGGTGGGGGCGGCTTGCTCATCTCTTTGGGCAGTGCCAATCTTGAGTTGCGTGCTTTGTATCTGATGAGTGGTGAGGTCAGCTATTACGACTCGAACGACACCAGGGGGTGGAGTGTAGATTTTAAGAAAAGTCCTTCTTCTTATAACCCAAACAATGTATCGGCAGATGACATAGGTGTGGTGCGCACCCAAGCCAACAAAAAGAATTCCCGTGCCGACCTGCTGTTTTTCAGCATAGGAGTCAATCTACCTTTGGGTGGGCAGTAAACAAATTCTGCTTGCTTGTTTAAACTTTTTTGCACAAATTCAGCAAAAAAGCTTATGAAACGTACCGCCCTGTTCTTATTCGTGCTGTGGGCAGCTGTTTGCCTGCCCGCTTGTCGAAAACAAAGCAAACAACCGCTGCGTGCCGTAGTGCTTAATTACGAGGACTTTGGTCCAAAATACCTTGCCTATACCTTATTGGGCAACGAATGGTATCAATGGGAAGAGAGCGAAGAGGAAGGCAAAGCTTACGACATCAAAGTGGTGGTTTTCAAAGATGAAGACCTAGAACGTGTGAAAAAGGCATATCCGGTGCAACCAGAAGCAGCTCAAGACTATCGTTACATCACTTACGAAGCGGCTATGGAATATCTGAACCGACACAGTCAGAACTCGGCTTTGTCGGCGAATAGCCGCCAAAAGCTCGAGGAAACCAAGCTGCGCCTAATAGAAGCCTTTGGAGAGCAAGCCGAATAGCTGTTCTTGCCACTCTGCCTTCTTTTGCTTTGCGTACTTTCGTTGTGTAGAGCAGCACATGCCACTTTGCCGAATCGAGAAGGCGCTTTGTTTTATTTTTGCAAGGAAATTGCGCTTGCCCATGATTTTGGACAGAGATTTTTACGAGCGCGTCGATGTGGTGGAGATTGCTCGTGAGCTCATAGGCAAAGTGATTGTGTCAGAAATAGAAGGATGTCGCACTGCCGTTGTCATCACAGAGGCAGAGGCTTATTGTGGCGCTACCGACCGCGCCTGTCATGCTTTTGGTAACCGACGCACCCCGCGCACCGAAGTGATGTTTGGTGCTGGAGGGCATGCCTATGTGTATTTATGCTACGGCATCCATCGTTTGTTTAATGTGGTAACCAACCAAAAGGAAAAAGCCGATGCCGTACTGATTCGTGCGGGGCTGCCTCTTGAAGGAGTAGAACATATGTTGCGACGCCGGAAACACCAGCGCCTGACGCCCCGCCTGATTGCTGGTCCGGGCACCCTCACCCAAGCCCTGGGCATAAACCTTCATCACAACGCCCACGACTTGACTGCCGGGCGTTTGCTGTGGCTCGAAGACAGGGGCATTGTGCCACCGTCTCGAGCGCTTGAAGCCACGCCGCGCATAGGCATTGACTATGCCGGCGAAGATGCTTTGCTGCCTTGGCGTTTTGTGTGGAAAGGGCTGCTGCCCGATGCTTTTCTTTAAACTTCCGGCTTGAATTCAAAGGTTTTTATGTCTTGTGTGGCTTTGCCTACCTCTTCTTTGGGCAAGGGCTCTTCTGGATTGCCTTTAACGTAAGCGATGGTGTACGAGATTATCCCCTCTGTAGTATGGACTTCGCCGCTGTCTTGATGGGTTGCACTTAGTTCAGGTAGAAAATCGTGTATTCGTTCAATTTTATTGTTGCTGTCTTGCTTGCCTTGCAAGGGCAGCATAAAATAGGCTCTGTGTTGGGGTCGGGTAGATGCCACATACAGTATGTTGAGTTGTGCAAGAAGTTCCCTTTGAATGAGGGTGTCATACGCTTTGTTGACGGCTTTCAACCATTCGTTTTCTGGGCACTCTGTTTGCAGCTGTGCTTCATAGTTTTTAAGGGTATTGAACTTATTTGTGCTCAGGGTTAAAAGCAGGTAGGGGAGCGGCGAGTTTTTTGTTTTGAGTCGTATGGTATGTTTTCTTTTGGCGTCGATGAGCTGCCAGTTGGGCAGCAGTATGCTTACCGGGAACTCGAGCCCTTTGGACTTATGGATGGTCATTACCTGCACGGCATTGCTGCGCCTGTCTTGCAAAGCTGGCACTTCGCTGAGCTTGTCCCAGTATTTTACGAAAGCATGCAACTGCTGCCCTTCGGTATGCACGAACTGGTGCACTTCTTCCAAAAAGCGGAATACGTAGGCTTGTTCGTTGGGTAGCTCCAACAAGCCGAAACCGTCGATTACTTCTAATACGATATCGTAAATGTTCTTGCCGTTGAGTTGTTCAAAAGCGATGTCGATTTGGTACATGTTACGATAATAGTCCCAGTCAAAGCCTTCGGGTACTTCGCTGAACATCTCTTGCAGGGTCTTGTGTTCTATGCGTTCGCTTGGCTGTTGCTGCCCATCTTCTTGATTGAGGGCTCTGCGGTAAAGATAATAGAAGAAGCGAGCTTCTGCTTTTGCCAAGCGGTTGGAGGGTTGCGCCAGGCTTTTAAGGAAAGCCACAAGGAAATTGACTGCATGGGCATGGTCAATGGTCAGCGAGCCGGGAGCATAAGCCGGCACAGGCGAGGCAGTTTCTTGTGTATTCTCTTCGGTGTGTGAGGTGAGTGCCTGCACGATTGCATTGACCTCGTCGTTTTTGCGGCATAGTATAGCCACGCCCTTGTAATTATCTTCTCCGCCAGCCCACTCCCTGATGTGCTTGCGTATCACTTTCTGTGCGGTCTCTAAGTATTTTTTAGAACCAGATAGCCAGCAAAAAGCAACCAAGCCCGCTTCGTTGCTTTGGTGAGGGGCTTGCCCTTTGGTGCCATACACTGCTGCTATGAAAGGGTTGCCCGTACCTGTTTTGCTATGGGTTTTGTCTTTTTCTCCTATTGTTTGGTGAAACACTTCATTATTGAACTCCACGATGCGGCGGGCACTCCGGAAGTTTTTCCCCAGCACTTCAGTCTTAATTCTTTGCATGAACGCCCGCACTTCGGGCAAATGTTTTTCTTCAAATCCCAGATAGTGGAGCATCTGTCGGCTCAGCTCTTCAAGCTTTTGAGGCGCAGTAGCGTCGGCTGTGGTTTCGCCGGCTTGGGCAAGCGTTACCAAGAGTTGCGACTCACCGCCCCGCCACTCATAGATAGACTGCTTGGGGTCGCCTACAATCAGGCTTTCCAGCCCCTGCGAGGTGCTTTCAGCCAGAAAAGGGTAAAGAATGCGCCACTGTGTGACGGAGGTATCTTGAAACTCGTCGATAAGAAAATGCTTATAGAAGCTACCCAGCTGCTCATATATCTGTGGAGGGCATTCGGGGTTGGTAGTCAAGTAGCGGGATAATTTCAGCGAAAGCCAGCCCAAATAAAGTTTGCTGTTTTTAGAAAGCGTGGTTTCAAGTAGCCTGTGCATGAGGAAGTAGATGAACAACTTTTGCGTGGTGTGTATGACACTCAATTGAAAAAGCAGTTGGGCTTGCGTTGTGGCATGAAGCTGTTCTATTTCCTTTGTAAGTCGGGCTATTTTTTGCTTCGTCTGTTGGCTTAATGTACTTTTTTTGGCTTTTGTCCATTCCTTGTCGAGGTCAAAATACTCGGCTAAGGAAGGAAATTTCATTAAATCGTCCAGCTCTTTTTCAACTTCATGCCATGGGATGGTGTCTGTCTTTTGATTGAGAAGATTTAGACTGTGCGAAAACTCTTTTAGCGTCTTGAACCCTTTGCTTGCATTGCAGCTGTTCTTGCTTGCTCGTGCGGCAAGGTCTTCTGCGGGGTCGATGCCTTCGCTCTGTATCAACTCTTCAATTTCATTTTGCTTATCTTGAAAGTGCTTGTGGTATTTTTTTATGGTTTCTTTTAGTTTTTGCTGTGCTTCGTTTCGTTGCTCTTTCAGCCTTTGAAACAGCGCGCTTAAAGTGGGTTCAGGTAGCCCTTCCATAAGCTGGCGCCGGCTTTCTTCGACCATGTCGAGCGTATGACTGTCGAAAAGCTCTTTGCCTGCTTCCTTGAGCTTTTCGCCCTGTAGCAGCTTTGACCAGCTCATGTCGCCGGCAAGCGCCTGCTCCCTGATAAACTCTTTGAGCTCTTCTACTATGCTCATCCATTGGCGAGCTTCGGGCTGTGTTTCGTCTTCTATGTCGCGTATTTGCAACATAAGGTAATCTATCACTTGGTCGAGCGACTCGTGCGCGGCAGTAGTAACCTCATAGCCGGTAGGCAACATAAGGTCGAAAGCGGCGGCTTTGCCCAAGCGGTTAATGAAACTATCGATGGTGCTTATGTGCAGTTCATCCAGATGATGCAGCAGCTTGTGGTATATTTTGGCAGGCAGTTCGGGGTCGTTATCGTTTCCTTGTATTTGGAAGATTAACCTCTTCAGGTGCTCTTTTATTTCTTGGGCTTCCTTTTTTTCTTTACTGGTGCGGGGGTGTGCCAGCAGACGCAAAAACTTGATAATACGTTCTCGTATTTCGCGGGTTGCCTTGTTGGTGAAGGTGATTGCCAGTATATGGCGGAAATAAAGCGGCGACTTTTTTTCGCCTTCGCTCTCTTTGAGCAGGTAACTCAAAAAATAAAGCGCCAGATTGTAGGTTTTGCCGGAACCGGCAGAGGCATTCAATACGGTGAGTGGCTTGTTGTTTTGAGGATACTTATTCATTAGACTTGCTGCCAGTTTAACGAATGGATGTTAATAGAAATATCCAAAGGTCTAAAATCAGAAGGATAAATATTCAGTTTTTGCGATAAATTAACTGAAAGACTTTTCCAATTATTGAAAACTTTTTCAGGAAACGGGCACACTACCTGTTGTTATCCGCTGGCGTGTGTGAAAATATTGAGGTAGCTACATGGCTTATTACTGAGGATTTAATACTTTCCTTTTCGCAGTCTGAACAGGGCAGCCCGCAAGGCAATATAAATGTGTGCGCCTATGGTGGGCAGCAAACCATAGTGTTTGCGAAATACCTTAAAGCGGTCGATGAGCGAGGGCAGGCGGTTCTTGTAGGAAAAGCCACCGATTTGGAAGTGGGCAATTATCTGTTGGGTATGCACCACTTTACGTGCCCGCTTGAGGCAGCGAATCACCCAATCTATATCACTACTGTAGGGATGGCTAAGGTCGTAATGTGGGGCAATGCTGCGCCGCACAATGAAAGCTTGATGCGAGACAAGCATGCCAAAGCGCAGGCTCTTCCAGTGAAGGTTCGCAGGCAACTTATGAGGGGTGATTTCACTGCGCAGCCCTAAGGGACGATACCATGCATCTACCATCATGACATCGCCGTAGTAAACATCGCCTTCTGGTAACTGCTCAAATATCTTTTGCAAGGTGTCGGGGGCATGAAGCGTGTCGCCTGCGTTCAGAAACAGCACATAATCCCCATAAGCATAGCTTAGTCCTTTGTTCATAGCATCGTAAATGCCCTCGTCTGGCTCACTGTAAAAACAGACATGGGGAAAGCGCTTTATTACTTCGGGGGTATGGTCTGTAGAGGCGCCATCTACGATGACGTGTTGAATGTGCGGATAAGTTTGTTGGGCTACACTTTCCAAAGTATGCGTGAGCGCATCGGCGGCATTGTAGCACACGGTGATGATGCTGACAAGGGGCGGTTTGGCTTCGCTCATGTGGAAGGTTCTTTTTCTTCAGACTTAGTCGAGGGCTTTTTTTTGCAGCCCAGCAGGCGCGCAAAGAGACGTTTCTCGAAGTTATAAAAAAAATGAAACTGCCCGAAAAGAAACCCATAGAAGAGCAGCAGCACTTGATAGGCAGGCAACACAATGAGCAGCCACCAGAAGGTGCGCCAATACCAAGGTGTGTCGGCATCGATGCCCAGCAAGGAAAAAAGTGGCTTTTTGATGTATACCGCTGTGGTGCCTGTGCAGGCAAACACCAGCAGTATTACCCACACTTGGGCACTGCTTTGCAAGCCCCAGCGCCTTTGTAGGCGCTGGAGCCACGATGCTTGCCTGCCGTTGTTATCCTTCATAGCGAAAATCCAAATGTTCCGGCTTTACTTTTTCGTCATCTAAGGTAAGAAATTCTTCCCAGAAAGCTTGTGGAGGAACAGCGGCTACGCACACCAAAGGGGTTTTGCGTACGGGATGGATGAAATACAAGCGGCGCGCATGCAAGTTGATGCATTGGTCTTCGTTGGGTTTAGGATAGCCATATTTGACATCGCCGCGGATGGGGCAACCCATATGTGCCAGTTGTGCTCGTATTTGATGAGGACGCCCGGTGTGGGGTTCTACTTCCAACAAGTAATAGTGATTCAGCTTGCCTACGATGCGGTAGCTTGTTTCGGCTTTTTGGGCGTCGTTGCGCGGATAGTCATAAACCGTCACTTGATTCTTTTCGCTGTCTTTGACCAGCCAGTTGACCAGCCGTCCGTATTTTTTAGGTGGGCGCTGGCGTACTACCGCCCAGTATTTTTTTTGAATTTTATGTTTGCGCAGCATCTCGTTCATGCGTTCTAAGGTTTTGGAGGTGCGGGCAAACATCACCAATCCGCTTACTGGGCGGTCTATGCGGTGAATGGTACCTAAAAACACATTGCCCGGCTTCTCATATTTCTCTTTGATATAAGCCTTTACATATTCAGAAAGAGGGGTGTCGCCGGTGTGGTCGCCTTGCACCAGCATGCCGGCGGGTTTATTGACAATAATCAGGTGGTTGTCTTCATACACCACCGAAAAAGGATACTTGTTCATTAACTCCATACTCATGAATTTCCTCAGCGTTTTCAAGACCTACAAAGGTACGCAAAGCAAATGGTATCTACCATGCAGGAAGCAAATTAAAACCGAAGGTACCCGTGATGTCGTTGCGTTGAAGGGCAAAGGCATAGTAGGGCTCCAGCACAATTTGTCCGAACAAGGCAAAGCGTATGCTGATGCCCGTACTCCATACGGGTACCCGTGCTCTCTTTTGACTTGCTTCCTTTTCATCTATTGTCCAGCGGCTGCCTTCGTTCCATGCCATGCCTCCGTCAAAGAAGAGATTCAACTCAGCCGGCAGGAAATTGGAGCCCAGCAAAGCGTAGGAGCGAGGACCCAGCAGAGGAATGCGCCATTCGGCATTGAATACCGCTAGGCGGCTGCCATACAGGTTGTCTATGGAAGCGGCGTAGTTGCTGCTGCCCGACAGGTAATTTTGATAAGCGATGTTGTCATAGCCGCGCACCAAGCCCGGGAAGCCCAAATAAAGCGGGGTGATGCTTTGGCTATTACCCCCGTAACGCCCTAAATGGTATGCCCGTATGGCAAAAGTGAAGGGGCGCACAAACCAATAACGGCGGTAGTCGAGCAAGGCACTTTGATACTCAAACTCACCAGCATTGAACCCCCACTCGAAGCGATAACGCCAGCCGCGTGCCGGCGATGCCAATCCGTAAAAGCTATTATCGCCCACATAAGCCAAATAGCCGCTGTATAGCTGAAAGCCCGGCGGTGTCTTTACTTGCTCTTTCGATTGTGCAATTGCTTGCCCGAAGTAATAGTAAGTTTTGAAGCGTTGGAGGTTGTAATGATAGCGTGCATAGCTGATACCTGCTTCCCAGCGTAGGCTACGCGAGAGGGGATAAGCCAGCAGACCGCCTATTTTTTCTTCAAACAGGCGTCCTAAATCATACTGCACCACATCGACAGGCAGTAGGCTCTTCTGCCCGTTTACCACTACTGCCAGCGTGTCGGCAAAGATGCCCACATTGCCGAAGCGGTAGGGAATATGCGATATTTGCACGCCCCAGTTGAGCCGGCGCCTTTGGTTGAGGTAAAAAACAGATGCCCCGGCATCCAATAGGGTGCCATTCAAGCCCAGCGAGGCGAAAAGCTGATGGTCGCCCAAAATATCGCTGAACAACATCACCACACCACCTGCAATGCCAGTGCCCCAGCGGCTTGTGCCGATACCTATGCCTGTATTGCCTATATAGCCGAGCTGAAACCGCCGCCGCAGCGGTTGAGCATGTAGGCTATCGGCAGGCAAAGCCACCGCTAAGCGGGCAATGAGCCGGTTGACTATCTTGCTTTTGTTGATGAAAACAGGTGCCAGCGTAGCGGCGGTCAGGTCTACTGCCGAAGGGCTCACCTCTTGGGCAGTGAAGTCGCTCAGGTGAGCACGATACAGCCGGTAGCTTTTATTTTCGTAGTAAATATAAACCAGCTGCCCTTGGCTATCTATGGTAATGGCAGGAGAAAGAGCTGTAACCCCTGTAATGCCCGTAGGCAGGTGGGTGAGCTGCTCTATGCGTCCGCTGGCGATGTGGTAGCGATAAAGATTGCGGAAGCCATCGCGGTCAGAAAGAAACAAGATGCTGCGCCCGTCGGGAGTAAAAAGAGGGTTGAGGTTGTCGGCACCCGCAAAGAAGTCGAGTTGGTGGATTTTGCCGCTTTCCACATCGTAGATGCCTATGTTCAAATTCGCTTTGGCATAGCCTTTTTGTAGTGCCACAGCGTCGGTGGCAAAGACGAGCAGCCGCCCGTCGGGTGACCACGCCGGTTGTATCTGTGCAGCAGCGTCATGAGTCAGCTGGCGTAGCTCTTTGTTTTGTAGGTCATATACATACAAATCGGATTGCCCTTGCCGCAAACCCGATAAAGCCAAAAAGCGCCCGTCGGGCGACCATGCCGGATGGTTTGCGGCTTCCACTTCTTGTAGCGCAATACGTGTTTTTATTTTTCCGCTTTGCACATCTATGATTATAGGCTGGGGCTTGCCTTTGATATATGCGACGAAAGCCAGTTGTTGCCCGTCGGGCGACCAGCTGCCTGCGGTTTCCAAATAACTGAGTGCATCGATATGCCCTTCTTTGTCAGTAGAGAGGAGGCGCCGCACCACTCGCCCGCTTTGCATATCCACCAGAAACAAGTCTATGCTAAATAAATCCCGCTCGGAGAGGTAAGCCAAGTAGCGCCCGTCGGGGCTAAGTGAGGGCGACAACTGCATTTTGCCCGGGTGTTTGTCGCGCAAAAGCGTATCTCCCACAGGTTTTTGTCCCTGTTTCAATCCGATAGAGGCGTAATATTCATGGTAATATTCTTTCCACAACTTACTGAATGCTTGCCGGTCGGTGCTTAACAAATCCTTCAGGGCAGCATCTAAACCATAACGTGCCGTGTACACAAAAAAGGGACGTATGATTTCATCGCCCCACAAGCCAGCGAGCAATGCCCAAAAGCTTTGCCCATAACGGTAGGGGAAGTAAATGTGGGGTTTGCGGTCGAGGTCGTCCAAAGTAGGGAAGTAATCATGCATATAAGTGTCGCGCATCCAGAGGGCGGTATGCGGGTCTATACGCCCGATAGACAGATATTCTGCTAAGCCTTCTACCATCCAAAGGGGCAGGTTTTGAATGCTCTGCAATGACAGGTTGTCTTCGTTTTTGAGTATATGATACTGAAAGGCATGTACTAACTCATGCCCCAATACGTGTTCTGTTTCTTGCCGGGTGAACATCAGCGGCATGACCACCCGGTTTTTCAGCCCTTCGGTAACCCCGCCAGTGCCTACGTCTATCAATCCCGAGATAGCGCCTGTCTGTTGAAAGTCGCCGTGGTGATTGTAAAGAATGATAGGATTGGGTTGGTGAAAGGTGTCGGCAAAAACCGCTTGGTGAATGGCATACCACTGTTCGGCAGACTGGAGAAATTCTGCTGCCCGGCTGCTGTCTTTCAAGTAGTGATATAGCTCAAAATGAGGCGACAGCAACACACGAAAATCAAAAGGCGTATAGCGCACTTTGTTCTTACCGAAATATTGAGCCTGTCCGGAAGGCAATACACCGAATAGGACAAGCAAAAGCAGCCATGTTTTTTTCATAAGCCATATCTTTTAGCCTACTGAGGAGCTTTCTTTTTCTTGGAAAACTTTCTTGAAAAGAGCAGAAGAAAAGTTCACAAACCTTGATGTTGAAAACAAGATGCCTAAAACTATTTTATGCTGGCAGCAGATGCACAAGGCATCTTTCTGTGTTTTTTCTTCGTATGTTCCCATATTACGAGCTGCATAAAAGATAAGCGAATATGAGAAAAAAACAGTGGATGTTTTGGGGCTTAGTAGTCTGCTTTTGTTTTTTGGATTGCAAAAATGAAGGTACTGCCCCGCAAAGTCCTTACTTCGATATTGAGCAAAAGACCTTGCAACTTATCAATGAGTACCGCATTCAAAATGGCAAGGACCCTTTGCAAACGCACGCGGTGATTTATGCTGAGGCATATCAGCACAGTACCAATATGGCAGAAGGCAAGGTGCCTTTTGGACACGACGGATTCAGCGCCCGCGTGGAACGCATCCGCGCCGAGTTGGATGGGGCTGGAGCTGCTGCCGAAAACGTGGCTTCTACCTACAGCCGCGACCCCGCACAAACCGCCTTTGAACAATGGCGCAACAGCAGTGGGCATAATAGAAACATGTTGGGCGACTATACTCACTGCGGCTTGGCAGTAGCAAAGTCCGAAGACGGGTGTTACTACTTCACACACATTTTTGTTAAGGTGAGTCCATAAATATTGGCATTTTTTTGGAGCAGCAGATGCCTTTTGGCGTATTCTTTGCGAGGAAGGAAGCAGGCTTAACACTTACTTAAACCTCAACATCTGTGATGAAAACAATTCTTTTTTCATTATGGGCTTGCCTACTTGTACTTTCCGCCCAATCGCAAGCCGACTCATCTCCGGAGAATACCATAGAGCAGGAGGTGCTGCGTCGAGTGAATGCCCATCGCGCCAGCTTAGGCAAACCGGCACTTCAAAATGATGCTGTTTTGTATGAACAAGCACATGCCCATGCCCGCAATATGGCAGAAGGAAAGACCGCCTTTGGGCACGATGGTTTTGAACACCGGGTGCGTATGGTATCCCGCAGACGAACTATTAAATCGATGGCAGAAAATGTGGCTTATCTTGAAAACAGCATCCCGCATCTTGCCAATGAAGCGGTAGCCTCTTGGCTTGCAAGCCCTGGGCATCGCGAAAATATCGAAGGGGATTTTACGCATACAGCCATAGCCGTGTACCGCTTGCACGGTTATACTTATTTTGTGCAGCTTTTCGCTTCCTACTACTGACCACCAGCCGCCTGTTTTTTCTTAGCCGAAAACTTGCGACCTTTGCATGGCTTTTTTTGTTTACAAAAACAAAAAGCCATAGAACGCACCATGCAATTACAAAAAGTTATGTCAAGGGAAGCGGGGATGGATGCGCAATACCAATTGCATACTTTTTCCAATGGCATCCGTTTTATTCACAAACACCTGCCTTTTAGCCAAGTATCTCATATAGGTTATGTGCTGGATATAGGCAGTCGCGACGAAGCCCCTCACCAACAAGGCTTGGCGCACTTTTGGGAGCACATGGCTTTCAAGGGCACCCGCCGCCGTCGAGCTTATCATATCCTCAACCGTCTGGAAGCTGTAGGGGGAGAATTGAATGCCTATACGACCAAAGAGAAAATATGCTTTTATGCTTCGGTCTTGAATGACTACTACGTGCAGGCGGTGGACCTGCTCACAGACATTACTTTTGATTCTGTTTTTCCTGAAAAGCAAATCGAGCGGGAGAAGGGGGTTATTCTTGAAGAAATTGCCATGTACAAGGACTCACCCGAAGAAGCCATTCAGGACGACTTCGACACCTTGGTCTTTGGCAATCACCCTTTGGGCTACAATATCTTGGGTACAGAAGAGAGCGTACGCAGCTTCAGCCGCCGCGATTTCAAGGAATTCATAGATACCCATCTTAGCACCGACCGCATCGTGATAGCTTCTATAGGCGGTTTGCCTTTCGAAAAGGTGTTGTCAAAAGTAGAGCGCTTGGTGGCAGGCATATCCCCGCGCCGCTTGCCTCAACGCCGCTTGCCTTTTACCGAACAATTGTACAGCCCCCGGCAGGAAGACAAATCTCTACCGATTAGTCAGGCGCATTGCGCCATGGGACGCCCTGCGTATTCTATGCACCACCCGCACCGTCTGCCTTTCTTTTTGCTGAACAACATATTGGGAGGACCGGCAATGAGCTCACGCCTCAATATGTTGCTGCGCGAGCGTTACGGCTATGTCTATGGGGTAGAGGCGTCTTATACCCCCATGAGCGATACGGGCTTGTGGGGCATCTTCTTTGCCATAGATGCCAAGCACCTGCTTAAAGCTGAAAAGCTTATTGTGCAGGAGATGCAGCGTCTGTGTGAGCAGCCTTTGGGCATGCGCCAACTCAAGCAGGCGAAAAACCAATTGAAAGGACAGTTAGCAATGGCAGAAGAAAATAACTTGAACTTGATGTTGATGATGGGCAAAACCATCTTGGATTATGGACATATAGACCCATTGCCCAAGCTTTTTGAAGAGATAGACGCTATCACTGCCGAGCAACTGCAAGCAGTAGCCCAAGAGGTATTCCGTCTCGAAAGCCTGAGTATATTACGATACATTCCACAACAAGCATGAAAGAGACGCAAGCCCTCATCGAGTGCCTGTTGCACCCCGATACGCAGGCTTTTTGGAAAGCTCATATCCATGACGACCCTTTTGTCCTGAGTCATCGTGCAGAGCACTATCCCGGTTTACCTGTGCAGGCGGTAGCGCAGCAGATAGAACGGCATCGGCGTGTAGCCGATAAGCTGCCCACTTGGGCGGCATCGACGCGCCTGCTGTTGCCCCCTTTGTTAAGTCTCGAACAGGCTTCTTCGGAGCAGACAGCTGCTTTTAAGCGCTTTTTGGTAGAAAAGCACTATGGATTAAAAGGAGGATGGGGGGCAGAGCTGACCGGAGGGCTGGGCGTCGATTCTTTCTATTTGTCTGCTATTTTTGAGCGCTGGCATTATGTAGAACAGCAGGCAGAGCTTTGTGCATTGGCAACCCACAATTTTTGTGAACTGGGTAGGCAGCAGCTGCATACCTTTTGTGCTGGGGCAGAAGATTTCTTGCAGCAAACTACAGAAAATTATACGCTCATTTATCTGGACCCGGCACGGCGGGCGGCGCATCGTAGGGTGTGGGCGCTGCAAGACTGCAGCCCCGATGTGCTGCGTCTTTTGCCACTCCTGAAGCAAAAAAGCCGTTTTTTGCTGTTAAAGCTGTCGCCCATGTTAGACCTGAGCCTGCTGGAGCAACAGCTTGCGCCTTACTTGCAAGATGTGTGGGTGGTGGGCACCCCACAAGAATGTAAAGAAGTACTTGCTTGGCTCGACTTGGCAGCAACTACCCCACCGAAACCCCGCCGCTATGCCGTAACCTTGCATGAAAAACATCATGAGATTCATGAAATAGCTGCCGAAAGAAAACCGCCTGCGATTGCTTCTGCGCCGCAGACTTTCCTGTACGAACCCGCGCCCGCACTTATGAAAACGATGGCATGGGATTACCTTGCCGCAAAGTATGATTGCGAACAATTGCACCCAGACATACACCTTTTTACCTCGATACATTACAAAGAAAACTTCCCCGGACGCGCTTTTCGTTTTTTGGCAAATGTGCCCTTCGAGCGCAAAGCGCTTGCCCGTGTGTTGCCCGAGGGCAAAGCCCACATTTTGCTGCGCCATGTGCCTTTGAGCGTGGAGCAGGTGAAAAAGAAATTGAAGATAAAAGAGGGAGGAAACCTCTATTTATGGGTGTTGCGCTTGGATAAAGACCGCCTGACTTTATTGCTCACCGAGCGCTTAAAGTGAAACAAAAGGAAGCCATTCACCATCAAGGCGTCTTGTGCTGGCAAGTGAATGCCTTTGTCATGAGAAGCAAACCGTGCAAGCCGGAAAGGATGGTAGAAACAAAGCCAATCCAGCAAAGGATAAGCGATATATATTGCCAGAGCGGACTTCCTTTCGCTTTTTTTGTGTAGCTTTGCACTGCCATACAAAACTTAGCGAACCCCGACTTTTATGCTGAATAGACGATTACTGCGAGTGAAGGTCATGCAGGCACTGTATGCCTATTTTCAAAGCCGCTCTTCTGATTATTATGTGGCAGAGGAGCACATACGCAACTACTTTCAACCAGACCTGAACTCGATGACACCGCCCGACTACGAGACCCTCAAACGCAATACACAAATTGCCTTGCGTGCTTTTGAACAAGCGCACAAGACCAGGGTCATTGAAGCGGGCAATGAGATATCGGAAGAAGTGCAAGTGGCGGTGCAGCAAGCCATTCGCCTCTACGAACAAAATTTGGAACGCGACAAACGCCATTTCCGCCGTTTACTTATCGAGGAAGTGGAAGGCTTGTATGAACGCTATTTGTCCGTATTAGCACTTTTGATTGAGTTGGCAAAGTTGGTAGCTGCCGAACGCGACCGAAAGCCGCTCGACCCCACCCAAGTGAAAGTAGCGGCGCACTACAAGCTGGCAGACAATCAAATCATACGCTTCCTACAGAATAACCAAGACCTTCAAGAAGCGCTGAAACGTCATTATATCTCTTGGCAAGAAGACCAAGAGGTGGTCAAGACCTTGTATCGCGACTATTTGCGCAATGACCCCACTTATATTGCTTACCGCGAACTGCCCCAAGCTTCATTTGAAGACGACTACAATATTTTAGACTACATCGTGCGGCAGCACATTTTTCCGCGCGCCACGCATGTGTGGGAAGAAGAAGGGCAAGTCGTAGAGGAAGAACCTTTCATGTACACTTTCTTTGAAGAGCGCGATCTGAAATGGGTCGAAAACCGCTCGGCACTGCGTAGCATGGTATTGAAAACCCTCAAATCGGTAGTCCCCGACCGTCCGGATGAATTCCGCCTTTTGGATTTGTCGCTCAATTGGGAAGAAGACGAGAACTTTATCCTGACCCTCTACAACAAAACCATCGAGGAAGAAGAAGAGAACCTACGTATCATTGACCGCCATTTGAAAGGCTGGGAGCTGAACCGCCTACTGCTGGTCGATAAAACCCTCTTGCAAATGGCTATCGTAGAAATGAAATATTGCCCGCAAATACCCGTAAAAGTAACCATCAATGAATTTGTGGAGCTGGCAAAACACTATAGTTCGCCGAAAAGTCGTAAATTCGTAAACGGTCTGCTCGATAGCATCGCTGCCACCTTGCAAGCCGAAGGACAGATACGCAAGAGTGGGCGCGGACTTATCGATAATCAGTAACGAACCCAAAACACAGCATAATCCTATGTACTCTGAACAAAAACACAAATCCAATGACCATTTCTTGCTGGGGCTGGTTCTTGGAGCCGTAGCCGGCGCTACCATTGCTTTGCTCTATGCCCCCGCCGAAGGCAAGGAAGTACGTCGCATGCTTTCTTATAAGCTGCGTAAAGCCAAGGAAAGCTTGGAGCAGCTGATTCATCGTCTCAAGAGTGGAGAAAGAGTAGTCAGTCAAGCCAAAATAAAGAATGAACAGTTAGTGAGTGAAACTAAAGAAAAAGCCGAACGCCTCTTGGGCGAAGTAGAAGCTCTCATAGAGCAGATTCAAAAAACTAAGTAGTATTCAGCTTTTTTCCCCTGTCCCTTCTGTATTAAAAACCTGTCCTATGAAAACCATCACTTTAATACCCGGCGACGGCATCGGTCCTGAAATCATTGAAGCGGTGAAGTTTGTTTTTAATGAAATGGGTGCACCTGTCAAGTGGGAAGAGTATCCTGCCGGTGAAACTGCCCTCAAAGAAACTAGCGAATTGATACCCTCAGCTTTGCTCGCATCTATTCAGCGCAACAAAGTGGCACTGAAAGGACCCATCACCACGCCCGTAGGCAAAGGCTTTCGCAGCATCAACGTAACCTTGCGTCAGATGTTTGACCTGTACGCCAATGTGCGCCCTTGCAAAAGCACCCCCGGCTTGAACAGCAAGTTCGACAATGTGGACTTGGTCATCTTTCGAGAAAACACCGAAGGGCTGTATGCAGGTCTGAACTATTACGATGAGCGCCTTGAAATAGCTGATTCGGTGAGCCGCATCACCAAAAAAGGATGTATGCGCATCGTGCGTGCTGCTTTCGAGTATGCCAAGCAGCGCGGGCGCAAATTGGTAACCGTAGTGCATAAAGCAAACATATTGAAGCAATCGGGCGCCTTGATGCTTCAAGCAGCCGAGACCATCAGCAAAGAGTACCCGGGCATTGAGTGGAACGATAAAATCATAGACAATATGGCGATGCAGCTGGTGCTGCGCCCCGAGCAGTTCGATGTCATAGTTACTTCTAACCTCTTTGGCGACATACTCTCTGACCTGTGCGCCGGATTGGTTGGCGGTTTGGGTGTCGTAGCGGGTGCCAACATAGGCGACGATATCGCTATTTTTGAAGCCGTACATGGCACTGCCCCCGATATTGCGGGCAAGGGTATTGCCAACCCCACTGCCATTCTGCGTTCGTCGGTCATGATGCTTGAACACATAGGCGAAGAGTCATTGGCAAAGACTCTAAGCGCTGCCATTGACCGCACTCTGGCAAAGAAAGAACTGTGCACTGCTGACTTGGGCGGCAAAGCAAGTACTATGGAGTTTGCTCGGAACGTTATAAAGCAAATGGAGTTAATTGAGAAGTAAAACAACAAATCAAAACAGTACTATGAAAAAACTAAGCTTATTGTTGTGCTTGCTTGCAGGCTTGTGGGCTTGCAACGAAGCTTCTTCCGGAGAAAAGGAAGCTGCGCAACAAGACACGAAGCAGGAAACATCGGCTGCAAACGATACAGGCGACAGCCAAGAAGCCTTGCCTGTCATCACCTTCGAAGAAACAGAATATGATTTCGGCACTATCAAAGAAGGTGATGTGGTGGAGCACGTATTTAAATTCAAAAACACAGGCAATGCGCCATTGGTCATACAAAACGCTACGGCGCCTTGTGGCTGTACCGTGCCCACTTGGACCAAAGAACCCATACCCCCCGGAGGTAATGGCGAAATTGTAGTACAGTTCAACAGTAAGGGCAAAGTAGGGCAGCAAACCAAGCAAGTAACCATTACTGCCAACACCAAGCCCGAAATATCGCAAGTAACCATCAAAACTTTTGTAGAGGGTACCGGAAACACAGTCATCGATGTTCAAGGACCTCGTAAAAAGTAATTTTCAAAAAAAAGCAATAAAACCATGTTACAAAGCATTCTTTTCGTATTACTTCAGCAAAAAGCTGCCCCCTCGCAAGGTGGTGGTGTGATGTTTAATCTTATTTTCTTCGGGGTTATTTTCCTCGTTTTCTATTTTTTCATGATTCGCCCGCAGCAAAAGCGTGCCAAAGAACAAAAGAACTTTTTGGCAAGCTTAAAGAAAGGCATGAAGGTAGTTACCATAGGCGGCATCCATGGTAAAATAGCAGAAGTGGGCGATGCTACCGTAACCCTCGATATCGATGGCAAAGGCACTAAGGTGGTCTTTGAAAAGACGGCTATTGCCGTAGAAAGCACCAAGGCATTGAAACAAGCGCAAGAAGAAGAGAAAACGACCGTATGACGACTTCATGGCAACATATGCCTGACGATGCCCACCTTTGGGTATATCCAGCGGGGCGTCGCCTTAGTGGGCAAGAGCAGCAAACCATCCTCGAGGAGGTGGAAGCATTCTTGCAGGGATGGCGTGCCCATGGCAAGCCGCTGCGCGCGGCAGCCGTCGTGGTGGATGATTATTTCTTGCTTGTTGCCGTTGACCCCAATCATGAGCCTCCTTCGGGTTGTTCTATCGATGCACAGGTAGGTTTTATACGCCAATTGGCGCAGCGCCATGGCTTGGCTTTCCTCGAGCGTGGGCAGGTCTATTTTCGCAACGCTGGCAGCATCGAGTCATTGCCTCTGTCTGCTCTCAAAGAAGCCATTGCCGCAGGGCGCCTCACTGCCGAAAGCCCGGTATATCGCCACGAGGCAGCGGTCAAGGCAGCGTGGGGGTGTGTGCCCGCAGCCGAAACGTGGCTTAAGCGTTATTTTGTCAAGACGAAGGCTTAGTATATTAGCATGTAGAAAGCGCCCTAAGGCGCTTTCTTTTTTTAGAAGGGCAAACTGAAAAGCAGAGGAAGCTTTATTCATTCGCGCCTTTCTTCTTATTCCCCGCGCAAAAGAGACCTATTTTGTTTCTTAACGCTTGGCACAATGAAGTTTATATTTCTCACCACGCTTAAGCTCGGTTTGTCATAACAACTTGCCTTGGATTCAAATGACAAAATACACTTACATTTCGTAAGATAATGACAGCCGTAGGTATCGACATGATTTCGACACACCATTTAGCTTTGAGTAGCACTCTCTTTTTTTAACCATAAGAAATTTAGGCACTGCAATCATGAAAATAGGTATCTTAGGTGGCGGACAACTCGGACGCATGCTGCTGCAGGCAGCCTTCAACTACCCGGTGGAACTGCATGTACTTGACCCCGACCCGCAGGCACCCTGTGCGGCAGCTACGCCATATTTCAAAACGGGCAACCTGCAGGACGAAGCTGCCGTCTATGCTTTCGGTAAGCAGGTGGAGGTGCTCACCATCGAAATAGAAAACGTAAATGTAGCGGCGCTTAAACGCCTGCAAGCCGAAGGCGTAAAAGTGTATCCACAGCCCGAAGTGATTGAAACCATTCAGGACAAGCGGCGCCAAAAGCAATTCTTTGAAGAGCACCAAATACCTACTGCCCCCTTTGTGTTGATTGACTACCCCCAAGAGCTCTACAAGCACGAGGGCTTTCTGCCGGCATTTATGAAGGTGGGCAAAGGAGGGTATGACGGGCGCGGCGTCCTGCTCATGCGTACTGCCAAAGACTTCGTACATGCTTTTGAAGCCCCCTCTTTGCTTGAAAAAGCTGCCGATATCGAAAAAGAAATATCGGTGATTGTGGCACGCAATGAAGCGGGTGAAGTGCGGGCATTTCCGCCAGTAGAGATGGTCTTCGACCCGCAACTTAACTTGGTGGATTATTTGCTGTCGCCAGCACAAATCACTAATGCCCAAGCTGCCGAAGCCCAAGCCATTGCCTGCCGTCTTATAGAGGCATTCCAGATGGTGGGCATCTTGGCTGTAGAGATGTTCTTGAACCGTGACGGTAGTCTTTGGGTCAATGAAGTAGCACCACGCCCTCACAACAGCGGGCATCATACCATTGAAGCCAACTATACGTCGCAATACGAGCAGCATTTGCGTGCCATCACGGGCATGCCCTTGGGGTGTCCCGACAGCCGTTGTCCGGCGGCTATGGTAAACTTGCTGGGCGAAGCAGGGCACCAGGGGGCTGTCTATTATCGAGGGCTTAAACGTGCGCTTGCTCGCAAAGGGGTGTATGTTCATCTCTATGGTAAGGCTGAAACCAAGCCCGGACGTAAGATGGGGCATGTTACCATCATAGATGACAATCTGCAGAGTTTGAAAGCCAGCATTCGCTACATCAAAGAAGTGTTGAAGGTAGAAAGCCGCCCGGCTGATTCGGCGCCAGCTTAGAGTAAATGGCGTTAAACGCCGGGGCGGTCGCTCGTGCGACCTTGCGTCGAAAAAGAAAAATACACAGAATAAACACCCTGCAAAGGGGCATTTATTTGCTTCTTGGCTTTCTTCTTTTTCCGGAATTGCTTACCTTTCTTTTTTCCGAAAGCAAAAAAACTATGTCTGATACCCTGCACCTAACTTTGCTGCAGTTGAACTTGCACTGGCACAGCCCCGATGCCAACCGGGCGCATATAGAAGAGCAACTGCGGCAAGTCGAAGGCGCCGATGTGGTGTTGCTTCCCGAGATGTTTACCACAGGATTCACCATGGAAGCGCCTACCTATGCCGAGCCTATGAATTTCCATACCTGCCGCTGGATGCGCTTGATGGCTGCCCATACTGGTGCCGTCATTGCCGGAAGCATCATCGTCAAAGAACAAAAACGGTACTATAACCGCTTGTTGTGGGCTACGCCCGATGGGGAAGTACTGCATTACGACAAACGTCACTTGTTTCGTATGGCAGGCGAGCACGAGGTATATACGCCGGGCAGCTTCCTGCCTATATTCAACCTGAAAGGCTGGCGCATTGCACCTTTCATCTGCTATGATTTACGTTTCCCGGTGTGGTCTTACAATCGGAATGCTATGTATGACCTTGCCATATATGTTGCCAACTGGCCCCAACCGCGCATTGGCGCTTGGAATACCTTGCTGGCAGCAAGAGCCATAGAGAATGCCGCTTATGTGGCAGGGGTGAATCGCAGCGGCATAGACCCCAACGGAGTTTTTTATCCCGGACATTCGGCAGTGTATGATTTCAAGGGGCAAGTGCTGGCACAAGCCGGCGAAGAAGAAAGCATCCTTCGTGTAACCCTCACAAAGGCTGCACTCGATGACTTCCGGCAAAAGTTTCCCGTACACCTTGATTCCGACGACTATCTGATTGTGGACAGTGTGGCGCAAAGCAAACCCTAAGAGCTTATGGCATCGGTACCATTACCAGCTATTGACAAGAACAAGGAGTTTCGTTTGGCTTTCGACCTACTAAAACACACCACGCAGTCCTTGTTTTTGACCGGCAAAGCAGGCACTGGCAAAACCACTTTTTTGCATTACCTGCGTGAGCACTTGTCCAAAAAAATGGTGGTGCTGGCACCTACGGGCATTGCTGCCGTGCGGGCAGGTGGACAAACCATCCATTCGTTTTTCAGAATAGACTACAAAGAGCTTTTTTTGCCCGACGACCCACGCCTTTCTTTTTCCAAAGTAGAAGAGACCTTTCGCATGCAAGAAGAATTTGTGCAGTTGTTGCGAAGCCTCGAACTGCTCGTTATCGACGAAGTGTCTATGCTGCGTTGCGACTTGGTCGATGTGATGGACCGCATTTTGCGTGCCGCGCGCGCAATGCCCCTGATGCCTTTCGGAGGGTTGCCTGTTTTGTGGATTGGCGACCTCTATCAGTTACCACCAGTGGTGCGTGAAGAAGAAAGCAAACTGTTAGAGTCTTATTATGAGCCCAATTTCTACTTTTTCCAAGCGCGTGTTTTTCGTGAAAACTACCGCCCCATTTGCATAGAACTGCAGAAGGTCTATAGGCAGGAAGACCAGCGCTTTTTGGATTTGCTGAACCGCCTGCGTGAAAATGCACTCACGCCCGATGATAAAGCCCTGCTGCGTTCGCGTATAGACCCGCACTTCCACCCAGAGCCGAACAGCGGCTATGTGATGCTTTGCACCCACAACCGCCAAGCCGACGCTATCAATCGCAACAACCTGCACAGCCTGAAAGGCAAGCAGCATACCTTTGAAGCTATTGTAGAAGGGGATTTTCCGCCTTCTATGTATCCGGTTGAAAAGGAATTATCGCTTAAAGAAGGGGCGCAAGTGATGTTTACCAAAAACAACTGGAGCAAAGATTACTACAATGGTGAAGTGGGTATTGTGCGTGCCATCGATGAAGATGAAATACTAGTGGAAGTGCCGGAAAAAAGCAAAGAAATCGTTGTAGAGCGTGAAGAGTGGGAAAATATACGTTACAAAACACAACGAACTAAGGGCATGCCCGTAAGTGTGGAGACCGAAGTAGTAGGACGTTTCGTGCAATATCCTCTGCGCTTGGCGTGGGCTATCACCGTGCACAAAAGTCAAGGCATGACCTTTGAAAAGGTGTATGCCGAGCTGCACCGTGCTTTTGCTCATGGGCAGGTATATGTGGCGCTGAGCCGTTGTCGTTCGCTTGAGGGCTTGCGTCTCAAAAGCGACATACCCCCGACTTGCATACGTGTCGATAAGCGCATTACAGACTTCATACGTCAGGCGCAATGGCATGGGCATGAAGTAGAGCAGCTTTTAGCGCAAACCTTAGGTGAAGAGTTTCAAGTCTGTGAAGAAAAAGAAGAAGAAAATCTACGGCAAGCCACTGCTTTGCGCATGCAACAAGATGCTGAGGCATGGCGCACCTCTTTGCCACCACTCGACAGCCTGCTGGAAATGAAGGCAACACTTGAACAGCAGCTCCGCAGCAGCGAAGAGGCTGGCGAGGTGTTGCCCAAGCTATTGCAGTGGCAGATGCTTTGCTTGGCAATAGAACTCAAGACAAACCCACAAGCGCCCGTCGGCTGGCAAGCGCGTTGGGCATTCCTGCAAGCGATGCTACAGCGATGGGGTAGCTAAAAGACATAAGGGAAAACATAAGGGCACTTTGGCACAGGGGGCGTTTCAAGCAACTGCATGGGACAGTGTGCGCATCGAAGCTTCATTCAAATGCCAGTGAAAATGCTTTTTGTACCTGCCTGCGCAAAGCCATCACGGCAAGCACAGCGCTCGACAAGCCCTACCGAAAGAAATAGAGCAGCCCGCGAAAGAAAAAAGCATTATGCAGCTGGAACAGCCTTGCTCCCAAGACTGAAAGGGGGCTCAAGCAGGGCAGGCATTACAAGGATAATAAAAAATAAAAGGCACCTTTTTAGGTGCCCTTGGTGGAGAATACCGGACTCGAACCGGTGACCTCTACGCTGCCAGCGTAGCGCTCTAGCCAGCTGAGCTAATTCCCCATTTGCTGATGCAAATTTAGTACAAGCTTATTTTCTGTGCAAGCAATGGGTATGAAATTTTTAACTTTGTCTTGTCGTTTGTAATTAAAACAGTGTGCAATTCATTGAAAATGAAATATGATTCAAAATATATTTTTCGACATAGAAGTTCCCGAGTTTGCCGATAGTCTGTGGTTGGACAACTACTTGGAGGAGGGATGGTTCCGTAGTAGCCGCATGATGCTACGCTCTAATGTGCTGTGTGTAGAAGGCGAGCTGCTCGAAACCATCAACATACGTTACAACCTGCGCGACTATGAATACCCCAAACGGCTACGCAAGCTGATGCGGCGTAATCATCGCCTTTTTCGGCACGAAGTGCGCCCAGCGCGTATTACTAAGCGCCGTCGCTGCATGTATAAAGAGCACATCAAGCGCTTCAAGGGCATGGTGGTGCCTACTTTAGATGCTTTTATGGCAGGTAGTTTCCATGAGTACAGTCCTTTCAACACCATGGAGGTAACCGTCTATGATGGACGGCGCGTTGTGGCGGTCAGTTACTTCGATGTAGGCATGCGTGCCATAGCAAGCATCTTAGGGTTCTTCGACCCGGCATATAGCCGCTACAGCTTGGGAATATATACTATGCTGTTGGAAATAGAGTGGGCACGGCAACATCAAATACAATACTATTATCCGGGCTATATTTTGGATGCCCATCCGTTGTTTGATTACAAGCTGCGTTTAGGGCAAGCCGAAGTTTACGACTGGAATCGCCATTGGGTGCCCTTTGACCCTTCGATGCGAGAGCACACACTGGCAGCAGCAATTCGTTCAAAGCACCACCTGTTGCGTGAGCAGTTGGAGCGTCATGCCGTATTCTACGACGCTTTCTCTTACCCATTGGCTTATTTAGGCTACCTGCAAATACCGTTGAGCGGTGAATCTGTTTTGTTTCAGTCGCTTAACTTTGTGCGCGATTTTGCTTTCTTCTATCTGGGGGTTGATAAAGATGAAAATTTTTGGGTAGTTGCCTACGACCCCTTGAAAAAACTCTATCATATTGCTGCTGTGCGTTATTTTCAGCTCAATAGTTTCCTAGAAAAAGCCATGTACATACACGTGGAAGAAAGTCCTAATACTTTGCTTGACATTCTCTATTATCAGGAATTCTATTATCTTGGTGAAGAAGCAGAGCAGGTGGCTCTGCAAGCCAAACAATTGCAGAAAGAATTGTCATTAAACTTTTTTAAAAAGCCATGACTATACAATATTTAGGGCACTCTTGTGTTTTGGTAGAAGTAAACAACTGCAAAATCCTTTTTGACCCTTTTGTGTGGGGCAACCCGCTGGCTGCCGACAAAGTGAGCATGCAAGATTTGCGTTGCGATTACATGTTGGTATCGCATGGGCATCAAGACCACGTGGCAGAGGTGATGAGCGTGTATCAGTATTGCGAGGCAGAGCTGGTAGGTGTTTTTGAAGTGAGCCGCTGGTTTGCTCAAAAAGGTGTGAAGCGGGTAACTTCCATGAATATAGGAGGCAGTGCACAGTTCGACTTCGGTAAACTTACCTTAGTGCCTGCAGCCCACAGTAGCAGCATGCCCGATGGCTCCTATGGTGGTGTAGCAGCAGGCTTCATACTGCAAACGCCGGAAGGCACCCTTTACTTTGCCGGTGATACTGGGCTGTTTTTCGATATGCAGTATTTCGGAGAACGTTATGATATAGATGTAGCTTTCCTGCCCATAGGTGGGCACTACACCATGGATGCTGCCGACGCTGCCATTGCTGCTCGCTGGCTGAAAGCCAAATACTCCATAGGCATGCATTACGATACCTTCGAGCCCATTCGTATTGACAAGCAGCAAGCAAGAGCCGCTTTTGAAGCCGAAGGGCAACAGCTCTACCTGCTGAGTATTAAAGAAAAAGTGTCGTTTTAAAAGTATTAGAGGTAAACCTGCGTATCTTTGCGAGCTTGGACCTTTGAGGACGGACCTATGATAGATAGGCAAGAAAACCAAAAACATCATTGGAAACAGGCGGAGGTGCCACTGTTGCCAGTGATGGAGCATTTCTATACGCTGCAGGGCGAAGGCGCTTATCAAGGGCATGCTGCCTATTTTGTACGTCTTGCCGGCTGTGATGTGGGCTGTGTCTGGTGTGATGTCAAGGAGTCGTGGCATACTGAGGGCTATCCCCACTTACCCGTGACAGCGCTCATCGAAGAAGCCCGGCGCCATCCGGCGCGCTTGCTGGTAACCACCGGCGGCGAGCCTTTGATGTATGCTTTGGATGAATGGTGCAACTATTGGAGAGAAGCAGGCTTCCGCCTGCACCTCGAAACATCGGGCGCCTATCCACTTTCCGGTATATGGGATTGGATTTGCCTCTCCCCGAAAAAGTTTAAACGCCCCCACGAAAGTGTTTGCCAGCAGGCAGATGAACTGAAAGTAGTGGTGTATCATAAGAGCGATTTTGCTTGGGCAGAAGAATATGCCTTGAAAGTGCCGGACAACTGTCTTTTGTTTCTACAGCCCGAGTGGAGCCGTGCCCAACGCCTTCTTCCTTCTATCATAGAGTATGTAAAAGCCAACCCCCGTTGGCGTATTTCGTTACAGACTCATAAATACATGAACATCCCATAAAGAAAGTCTATGCGTCGATTGATTTTGATTGTAAGCTTGCTGTTGTTGACTGTCCCCTTCTTGGGCTATGCCCAACAATACTCAACTAAGAACAAGAAAGCCATAAGACTCTATGAGCAGGCAAGTGCGAGCTTTCGTCAGCGCGACTACGAAACGGGCATGAACTTGCTGCTGCAAGCCGTGAAAAAAGACTCCGCTTTTGTGGAGGCTCATATGTCTCTGGCTCATAACTTCCAACTGTTTGGTTATTTGTCCAAAGCGCTGGAACACTATGAGGCAGCCGTGAAAGCAGCCCCCAAAAGCCTCAAGGTGGTGGGCGCTTACTATACTCTGGCTATCGAATATTTGAAGCAAGGGCGCTACGCCGAAGCCAAAGAGTATGCTTTGCGTTTTTTGAGCTTTCACCCCGAACGTAACAACTTTACTAAGGATGCAGAGCGAGTGGTGGCTTCGGCAGAGTTTGCTATGGAAGCCATGCAGAAACCATTGCCCTTTGCGCCCAAGCCACTGCCCGGTAAGGTCAATCGCGAAGATTATCTACAATATTTCCCCGTGCTTACTGCCGATGAGGAAATGCTCATCTTCACAGCACGCAGAAAAGAGAAAGGACGCGACGAAGACATATTCATAAGCTACCGCCAAGAAGATGGCACTTGGGGCGAGCCACAGCTTTTGTCGCCGGTTATCAATACGGCGGCAAGCGAAGGCACCTGTGCCATCTCTGCCGATGGCACCGTCTTAGTTTTTACTTCCTGTCAGTCGCGGCGAGGCTATGGCAGCTGCGACCTTTTTGTTTCCTACCGTTATGGCAATGAATGGACTACCCCTGTCAACTTGGGTGCCAATGTCAACAGTTCTTCGTGGGAGTCGCAGCCTACCTTATCGCCCGATGGGCGTACGCTCTTCTTTGTGTCAGACCGCCCCGGTGGTATGGGCGAGCGCGATATTTATATGACTACCCGCGATGAAGACGGTCGTTGGTTGCCGGCAGTGAATTTGGGGGCACCCATAAATACTTATGCCGACGAGGTGTCGCCTTTCCTGTATGCCAACGGCAAACGTCTGTTTTTTGCTTCTAACGGGCATATCGGTATGGGCGACTTCGACCTCTATTATAGCGACTGGTACCGTGGGCGATGGAGTGAACCGGTCAACTTGGGCTACCCGCTCAATGACCATCAGTCGCAGGTGTCGCTATTTGTAACTGCCGACGGCAAGAAGGGCTACTATGCACAGGAAAAATGGGAAGGACGCCAGCAGCTCTCAGCCGTACTTATGTATTTCGATATGCCCCCGCAGCTTGTTCCCCAAGAGCAAACGGCTTATGTAAAAGGCGTGGTGCGCGATGCACAAACCTTGCAGCCTCTGAAGGTAAAAATTGAGCTGTATAATGTGCAGGAAGACAGTTTGGTGGCGAAAGTGTGGTCCGATACCCTCACAGGCGAGTACCTCATTGTGCTCAGCGAGGGCGCCGATTATGCGTTGGAAGCAAACAAGCCGGGCTATTTGATGAAAAGCATACCCTTCCGGCTCAAGGAAATCAACGATACCCTGCGCCCCTTAACGCTGGATATTATGTTAGAACCTATTACGGAAGGTGCCAAATTCGTGATGTCGAATGTCTTTTTTGACTATGGGAAATATACCCTGCGCGAAGAGTCGAAAGCTGAATTGCGTAAAGTGGTGGAGTTTATGCAGCAAAATCCTGAGGTGATAGGAGAAATTGCCGGGCATACCGACGACATAGGCGACGAAAAGAGCAACATGCAACTGTCGTTGCAGCGGGCAAAGGCAGTGTACGACTATCTGGTAGCCGAAGGCATAGAGCCGCAGCGCTTGCGCTATAAAGGCTATGGAGAAACTCAACCGGCAGTGCCCAATACCTCTGATGAGAACCGAGCACAAAACCGCCGTATCGAATTCCGTATTCTATCAGTAAAAAAAAGGTAGAACAAGTACAGGAAGTGTCTGATTGATGAAAAATTTCTAAATTGCACCGAATTTAACTGCTCTGTAAACAATGAAAAAACGAATTGTTCAAGTAGGTGATATTGCTTGTGGCAGCGAGCAATTGTTCCTTATCTCAGGTCCTTGTGTGATTGAGGATGAGAGTATCATGATGCAGACTGCCCAGAAGCTGAAAGAGATTTCCGAGCGGCTCGGTATTCCGGTCATCTATAAGTCTTCTTTTCAAAAAGACAACCGCAGTTCTCTGAAGTATTATACCGGTCCCGGTTTAGAAGAGGGCTTGCGCATCCTGCAGAAGATAAAAGATACTTTTGGGTTTCCGGTGCTCTCCGATGTGCACTACCCTTCGCAAGTGGCGGCTGCAGCCGAAGTGTTGGATGTCATTCAAATACCGGCATATCTGTGCATGCAAACCGACTTGATGGTAACCGTTGCTAAGACGGGCAAAGTCATCAACATCAAGCACGGGCAGTTCCTTGCACCCGAAAATATGATAAAGCCGGTGCAAAAAGCGGTAGATGCCGGCAATGACCAAATTATATTGACCGAGCGCGGATATACCTTCGGCTACAACGACTTGATAGTAGACCCCCGTAGTTTCTACCATCTCAACCAAACAGGCTACCCCGTAGTGTTTGACATCACCCACTCCATCCGCAAGTATGGCATCCCGAGTGCTGACCCGCGCGGAGGCGCCCGTGAGTTTTTACCTACCATTGCCCGCGCCGGAGTGGCTGCCGGAGTAGATGGCGTTTTCATTGAAACGCACCCCAATCCCGCAGAAGCCCTCTGTGATGCGGCAAGCCAAATGTGCGTTTTTGACCTCGAAGAGTTTTTGAAACCCTTGATTGAAATTCACAACTTGGAAGTAAAATACAGACCTGTCTTTTCAGAACAAACAGAAACAAAGTAATAAAAGCCTATGGAATTGTATCTTGATTCTGCCAATATGCAGGAAATTGAGGAAGCCTTCAAGTTGGGTTTCCTGACTGGTCTTACCACCACGCCTACCTTTATGCACCGCGAAGGGATTCGCGACATCGACGCCACCATCATCAAACTGTCGAAGATGGTGCCCATCTTACAAATAGAGGCATTGGGCGAGACCGCCGACGAAATCGTGAAAGAAGCCGAGCGTCTTATTGGTTTGGGCTTAGACAAGGAAAAAACCGTTTTCAAAATACCAGTTTCTTTGGAAGGGGTGAAGGCATGCAAACGCCTGACCGACCAAGGATACAAAGTGAACGTACATTTGGTATATACCTTGCAGCAAGCTTATATGGCAATGGCTGCGGGGGCTACCTATGTGTGTCCTCTGGTGGGGCGCCTGCAAGACCAAGGGCATGATGCGCTGGCGTTGGTAGAGCAGTGCGTGAAAGCTGTAAACTACTATGGCTATCCGTCAAAGATTATGTTCTCTTCGGTGCGTCATCCTGAGCATGTGCGCAACGCCATCAATATAGGCGTACACACCTGTACGGTGCCTTGGAAGGTGATGAAGATGCTCACTGAAAACAACTTCACTACGCTGGGCACGCAGCAGTTCTTTGAGCATACCAAGCTCATGACCATGTGTGTGAAAGATGTAATAAAGCCCTATAACCCAGTTGTGCGTTTAGATCAAAGCGTGCTCGATGCTACCATTCAAATGACGGAGTCGGGCTTTGGTGCTGTAACCGTGGTGAATGACAAGGGAGAAATTGTGGGCATCTTTACCGATGGTGACCTGCGCCGCCGCTTGCGTGAAAATGGTAAAGACATCCTGCAAAAAAGGATGAATGAGTTTGAGTGGCGCAAACCGCTGACCATAGAAGCCGGAGCACTCTTGCATGAAGCCGTGGAGTTGTTGCGTCAAAAGTCCGTGGATAACTTGGTGGTTACCGACCAAGGTAAGCTCGTCGGCATGCTGGATGTGCAAGACCTGTTGCAACTAAATATCTTTGTATAAACATGTTGACAAGCCTAATCACCGACCGCTTCCGTAGTATTGGTGGAGAGTTTTGCGTTCCGCCGCAAGAACTGCGGGAGCGGCTCGACAGCACCCGTATTTTCCTCTTCGACTGGGATGGTGTGTTCAATGCCGGCGAAAAGGGAAAGGGAGCAACAAGCCTCTATGCCGAAGTCGATTCGATGGGCTTGAATATGCTCCGTTTCGGCTATTACCTGCAAACTGGTAAGATACCCAAAGTGGGCATCATCACCGGGCAAGAAAATCACTCGGCTTTCCATCTGGCAAAGCGAGAGCATTTCGATGTGGTGTATTACAAGTTTCACCACAAAGCCTTGGCACTCGAACACCTCGAGAAAGAGTACGGCATTCAGGACCACGAAGTAGCCATGACCTTCGACGACATTGCAGATATCACCTTGGCAAAGCGTGTAGGCTTGCGCTTTTTGGTGCGTTGTACTGCAGCGATTCTCTTCAATGACTACGTCAGAAAGCACAATTATTGCGAGTACATCACCGGGCACGAAGGTAAAGACAATGCCGTGCGCGAAATATGCGAATTGATTTTGGGTATTCGCGGCGTCTTTGAAGAAGCTATTGAAGAGCGCTTTGGTTACTCGGAAAAGTTTCGGGAGTATATGCGCCTGCGCAGCAGCATAGAAACTCGCTTCTTTGTTGGGCACGAAGACCGGGTGGTGCCCATCGAGGTACACATTGAGAACCATCGCTATTAAGTTGCAAACAAGTATCTTGTAATCCAGTGAGGGCACTCATACCAAATGAGCTTGCCCTTTTTCTTTGGTTGTTGGTGTTAAGAAATTGTAAACATATGAAAACAAGAGTGTTAATGGATGCTGTGAAACAAAAACACAAGGCAGCATGGCTTTTTTGGGGAAGCCAAAAGCGCTTGCTGAAATTGCTTGCTTTAGCTTTGTTTTTGTTTGCTCTTGCTCGTTTGGCGTTGCTGTGGCGTTTTGGACAAAACCTGCAGGGATATGAAAAAGACATCGTTTGGGCTTTTGTGGTGGGTGCTCGCTATGATTTACTGGTGATTGCTTACATGTTCTTGCCCATTTTGCTGAGTTCTTGGTTTTATTGGGTGAAAGGGGAGGCATGGGAGCTTCCTATCCGTCGCTTTCAGTATTACTATGCTACTTTTATTCTTTCAGTGGCGATGTTGGTTTTACTCATTGACCAAGAGTATTATACCTACTTTCAGAGTCATTTGAATGTGTTTGTTTTTGCTTTTTTTGAAGACGACACGGTCAATATATTGCGTTCGATATGGTCTGACCACTCACCAGGCTTATTTTTAGGCATATGGCTGCTGCTTACTTTGGGGCTGCGCCAACTGCTTCGCGTTTGGTTTGGGCGTCCGGCACTGCTTCCATGGCAGCTTTCAAAAGGTATTATGGTTTTATGCCTGTTGCTGTGGCACGCTTTGTATTTTGTGGCTTTGCGAGGCTCTTTTACCGAGTTTCCCTTGCTCATCGATGATGCTTCTATTTCTGACAACACTTTTGTAAATTACTTGACACCTAATGCTTTTTTTACTTTCAAAGAAGCATTTAAGGAGCGCAACGACTTGTTTGAACCTAAACCGTCGGTGTGGAGATTGTATGGCTTTGCAAACAAAAAAGAAGCGCTGGAAGCGTTGGGGCACGAAGACCTGCACAAGAAAACCCCACCCAACGATTTCTTGGCTGCCCATCCGCCCAATGTGGTGTTTGTTATCATGGAGAGCATGGGCACCGATTATCTGCGTATGCATAGCCAACAGTGCAATACTTTGGGGTGCCTCGCCGACTTGTTGCCCGAAATGTATGTATTTCTGAATACCACTTCGGCACAAAACGGTACCATACCCACTGTGGAGGAGCTGCTGCTCAATAGTCCCTTGCATCCCATTACGCAGTCGCGCCACCGGCGCACTTCTTTCGAAAGCTCGGTAGCGTATCCTTTCAAACAGAAAGGGTACTTAACAGGCTTTTTGACCAGTGGCAAGCTGGCTTGGCAAAACTTGGAGGAATTCCTGCCATACCAATATTTCGATTTTCAGGTAGGGCGTTCTTTGTTGCGCAAGCGCTATCCGCAAGCCGAAGAAAATGATTGGGGGGTATATGATGAATTCCTGTTTGATTACACACTTGAAAAATTGCAGGAAGCACCAGAAAAACCCAAGTTTTTCTTTTTGTTGACTACAACCAACCACACCCCCTTCCGTTTGCCTTCTACCTACGACCCTTTGCCGGTCAGCATCCCCGATTCTATTCGCCGCGTGATGCTCACCGAGCCAGACATGGCGCAGCGCAGCTTTTACAACTATCAGTATGCGGCTCATCAGTTGGGGCTGTTTCTGAAGCGACTTAAAGAAAGCGAAGCTGGCAAGCGTACGATTGTGGTGATTACCGGTGACCACAATAACTTGATGGTTATCCCTTATGATGACAGCCGCCTGATGGCGAAGCGAAGTGTGCCCATCATCTTTTATATACCGGAAGATTACCGCCCCAAACATGCAGTAGATGTGCGGGTACCTGCTTCACACAAAGATATTTTTGCTACCATTTTTCCGCTGGCACTGGCAGATGCTGATTATTGGAGTTTAGGTGAGAACCTTTTCGATACTACACGTACTCGCCATTTCTTTGCCTTGAACGCTGGCACCACTGCTTTTGACCGTGATAAAGCGGTTGTCGACATACGGCAACAAAAAACAGTGTATTTACATCGGCAGCCTACAGGTAAATGGCAAGCCGCTGAGCCCACTGCCGAGCACGAGCGTCTGCGTCGTCGGGCGCTTGCTTATGAAGCCTTATGGCATGATTTTTTTAACAGTCGTTTTTAGCAAAGGAAAACGGAGCCTTCTCTGATAAAGAGATGGCTCTATTTCACTACAATAACAGGGGCTTTTCTTTCCAGTGCAAGTTTTTTTGACTAAATTGTACTCTGCCCTGTTTTGCTGCATAGGCTATTAGATAATAAAATACCTGCTTTATGTCTTTGAAATACAGAGAGTTGAGAAGGGAGGCACTTCTTTTACTGAAAGGACCCTCTTTCCTTATGATTTTTCTGCTGGCAGGCGTGGCAGCAGTGGCTGTTTACATGCTGCATGGTACTTTCCTGATTTATGCCACTGTTCAGACATTCCACGACATCATGAACCTGCTCATTGGTTTGTTGGCGGGTATCGTAGTTACTACTTATTCTATTACTATTGTGGCTTTGCAGCTTACTTCTACGCAGTTTTCACCTCGAGTCATCCGTCATTTGCTTTCGCAAGATTTATATACGCAAATTACCTTGGGAAGCTTCTTGAGCTGGATAATCTTTTGTTTGGTTATCAAATTTTGGGTGTTAGCACCCTCGCCATCCCATATCCCTTTGAGTTATGAAGCTACGGTATGGGCTAATGTAGCCGTTTACGGGGCTATTATATTGCTTGCAGTGCTGTTGCCTCATTTTATTTTGACCATCGCCCAAAATATCAATGCCGCACACATCATTCGCAAAATAGCTCTTCATACCTTGGATGTGGTTGCAGAAGAAGCCAAGGAGTGGGAGCAGATGGAAAGAGTAGATTCGCCGGAAATATCCACTGCCGATGAATATGTGAAAAGCATCCGCTTTGGTTATATACAAGAGGTTGATTATGAGCGTATAAGGAAGTGGCTGCGTCGCCATCCGCAAATTGTATTCATAGAGCAAAGCAGGAGTGTAGGCGCCTTCTTAACTGCTGGTGCTCCCATCTTCCGTTTTCGTTTGAGCGAAGAGCTCAGCGAAATGGAGCGGCAACACATGAGCAGAAAGACCGTTCGTTTTTTGCAAAGCTGCTATTCGGTTGGGCAGTTTCGTAGTTTTCGTCAAGACATCCATTTCGGTATCCGTCAGATAGTCGATATCGCCGTGCGGGCAATATCGCCAGCAGTGAATGACCCTACCACTGCTATCAATTGCTTGGATTATTTGGGGCAGTTGGTGCTGTCACTTACCGAGTATCGCATGCCTACCAGACAAATCAACCGTTATCGTTCCGAGCCCCTGTATGTCCGCAGTGTTACTTTTGACCAAATTGTAAACCAAGCTTTTGACCAAATTTATCACTTTGGGCGCCATGACTATGCTGTGGTAAGTCGCACTTTGAATCTGCTGAACATTTGCGTGCAGGCAGTTTCTTGGGAAGAGCATTTGTATGTATTGGGCGATGAGATAGGTGAGCTGGTAGATGACCTACTGCATCAAATAGAGATGGGAAGTATTCAGCCTTATGTGAGCTGGGTGCAGCTGGCGCGTCTTACTGGCATTGCCTACAGGCTATGTGACTGCTGGTTGGCAAAGACCGGAGAGCTTACTGCTTCTGGCGAAAAGATGCGATTACTTCACGAAAAAATACAAAAAAATAGGCAGCATCTTTTTTCCTTGCATCAGTCATTTAATCATTGAAAAATCTTTCAAAATCCCCATTTTTTTCGTATCTTTACATAAATAAACTGTCTTTTCGTAGCGAAGAGAGGATAATGGATTTTAATGGTTTTAGACAAAAAAAGTATGAACCAAGAACAGCAACAAAAAAGCGTTTTATCGGATTATTCAGCAGCGAGCATTCAAGTACTGGAAGGTTTGGAAGCCGTGCGCAAGCGCCCCGGTATGTATATTGGCGATGTGGGCGTTAGAGGCTTGCACCATCTTGTTTGGGAGGTGGTTGACAACTCCATCGATGAGGCGTTAGCAGGTTACTGTACGCAGGTCGATGTGATTGTGCATGAAGACAATTCGGTGGAAGTGTCGGACAACGGGCGGGGTATCCCTACGGATATACACCCCAAAGAAGGGCGTTCTGCCCTGGAAATAGTGATGACCGTGCTGCATGCCGGCGGTAAGTTCGATAAAGGCTCTTACAAAGTGTCCGGCGGTTTGCATGGGGTGGGGGTGTCTTGCGTGAATGCCCTGTCGGAGTGGCTGGAAGTAACCGTGTATCGCGAAGGCAAGATATTTAAGCAGTCTTATGAAAGAGGCATACCGCTTCATCCGGTAGAAGTGATAGGCACCACCAACCGTACAGGCACTACGGTACACTTCAAACCGGACCCGCAGATATTCAAAGAGCTTGTTTACAACTATGACACCATAGCCGGGCGTCTGCGTGAGCTTTCTTTCCTGAATAAGGGCATACGTCTGACGCTGACAGATTTGCGGCAGAAAGAAGAAGACGGGCAGCCCATGAGGGAGGAATTCTTTTCCGAAGGTGGCTTGATTGAGTTTGTAGAATATTTGGACGTTGACCGCGAAGCCATCATCCCGGAAGTGATTTACATAGAGGGTGAAAAAAACGCTGTGCCCGTGGAGGTAGCCTTTGTCTATAACAAGTCCTACCAAGAGAATGTGGCTTCTTATGTGAATAACATCAACACCATAGAGGGGGGGACCCACGTGGCAGGTTTCCGCAGCGCCCTGACCCGCACCCTGAAGGCATATGCCGAAAAAGAAGGATTGCTTGAAAAGGTAAAAGTAGAAATCAGCGGGGATGACTTCCGAGAAGGACTTACCGCCGTGATTTCGGTGAAAGTAGCCGAACCTTTGTTCGAAGGGCAAACCAAAACCAAACTGGGCAATTCCGAAGTGCGAGGGGCAGTAGATACCTGCGTGAGCGAAGCGCTGGGCTACTACTTGGAAGAAAACCCTAAAGTGGCACGTGCCATCATCGATAAAGTGATACTGGCTGCCGAAGCCCGTCATGCAGCGCGCAAAGCACGTGAGCAGGTGCAGCGCAAAAGCGTTTTGGGAAGTAACTCGTTGCCCGGCAAACTGGCTGACTGCTCAGAAAAAGACCCTGCTTTGTGTGAAATCTATCTGGTAGAGGGCGACTCGGCAGGGGGCTCTGCCAAGCAGGCACGCGACCGTAACTTTCAAGCCATCCTGCCGCTGAAAGGTAAGATTCTCAATGTAGAGAAGGCGCAGGAATATAAAATTTATGCCAACGAAGAAATACAGCATATCTTGCGTGCCTTGGGCGTAAGCTGGGGCGTGCGCAACGAAGAGGGAGAAGAAGACGCTAAGGCTTTAGACCTGAGCAAGCTGCGTTATCATAAAATCATTATCATGACTGACGCCGACGTGGATGGTAGCCACATACGCACTCTCATCCTGACGCTCTTTTTCCGTTATATGCGCGAGTTGATTGAAAAAGGATATGTGTATATAGCGCAGCCGCCTTTGTATTTGGTGAAAAAAGGAAAACAGACAATCTATTGCTGGACAGAAGAAGAGCGTAAGCAGGCACTGCAAGAGCTGGGCGGGGGCAACGATGAGTCGGTGAGCGTACAGCGCTACAAGGGGTTGGGTGAGATGAATCCCGAGCAGCTTTGGGAAACGACCATGAACCCAGAAACACGCAAATTAAAACAGGTAACCATTGAATCGGCTGCCGAAGCCGACCACCTCTTCTCTATCTTAATGGGGGATGACGTGGCGCCTCGGCGCGAATTTATAGAGCGCAATGCCAAATATGCTAATATCGATGCTTAATGCTGGCTTGACCGGCTCCTCAGCGGGCGTCTGTCTTGCAAAAGGCAGACGCCTGTTTTCATTCTCCACCTTTCTTCGGTCTCTTGAAAAGAACCGTGCCTCGCCGGAGGGAGGAATTTAAAGCCCCTTTATTTTGTTGTTAAAAGCGGTAAATCAACACAAGCAACTGAACCTCACTTCATTATGAGTCAATTTGAACTAAAAGCTCCTTTTCAGCCTACAGGCGACCAGCCACAAGCTATCCGTCAGCTGGTGGAAGGCATCCGTCGGGGCGAAAAGGCACAAACGCTGCTGGGTGTAACTGGCTCGGGCAAAACATTTACCATTGCCAATGTGATTGCCCAACTCAATAAGCCCACTTTGATTATCAGTCACAATAAAACATTGGCAGCGCAGCTTTACGGCGAGTTCAAGCAGTTTTTCCCAAATAATGCCGTAGAGTATTTCATTTCCTACTATGACTATTACCAGCCAGAGGCATACATAGCCACCACCGATACCTACATAGAAAAAGAATTAGCTATCAACGAAGAAATAGAAAAACTGCGGTTGCGTGCTACTTCGGCTTTACTGTCGGGGCGCAACGACGTGATAGTCGTGGCGTCGGTATCGTGCATTTACGGCATGGGCAATCCCGATGAGTTTGCGCGCAGCACCATTCATCTGAAACGCGGGCAGCAGTGCAACATGCGAGATTTTCTCTTCTCGCTGGTCGATATCATGTATCACCGCACCGAAGGTGATTTTGTGCATGGCAGCTTCCGCGTAAAAGGCGACACAGTAGATGTGTTTCCTGCCTATGCCGATTGGGCATATCGCATCAGTTTCTTTGATGATGAAATTGATGAAATTAGTCGTATAGAACCTGATTCGGGAAAAAAAATCAGCAATGAAGATTATATCCGTATCTTTCCAGCCAACCTGTTTATTACCGGTAAGGGAGTGTTGGACATAGCCATGCGCGAAATAGAAGAGGACTTGGAAAAGCAGGTGGCTTTTTTTGAAAAAGAAGGTAAAAGCGAAGAGGCGCGCCGCTTGAAAGAACGCACTCTCTTTGACCTTGAAATGATTGCCGAATTGGGCTATTGCTCTGGTATAGAGAATTATTCACGCTACTTTGACCGCCGGCAACCGGGGCAGCGACCTTTCTGTTTGCTCGATTATTTCCCAGATGATTATCTTATGGTGATAGACGAGAGCCATGTAACCATCCCGCAAATACGGGGCATGTATAACGGAGACCGTGCGCGCAAACTGTCATTGGTAGAGCATGGCTTTCGTTTGCCGGCAGCCTTGGACAACCGCCCGCTGCGTTTCGAAGAGTTCGAGTCTCTGATTCATCAAGTCATATTTATGAGTGCGACGCCCGCAAGCTATGAGTTGGAGATGTCAGGGGGGGCTGTGGTGGAGCAGGTGGTACGCCCTACGGGCTTGTTAGACCCCCTCATAGAAGTGCGCCCCACCTTGAACCAAATTGACGATTTACTGGACGAAATTGCTGCAACCACCGCCAAAGGTGAGCGAGTGATGATAACGACGCTCACCAAGCGTATGGCAGAAGAGTTGAGTCGTTATCTGGACAAAATAGGCATACGGGCACGTTATATCCACTCGGAGTTGGATGCGCTCGAGCGTGTAGAAGTACTGCGCGATTTGCGTCTGGGTCAGTTCGATGTACTGGTAGGGGTAAACCTGCTGCGTGAAGGCTTGGATTTGCCAGAGGTATCCTTAGTGGCTATCATGGATGCCGATAAGGAAGGCTTCTTGCGTGATGAGCGTTCGCTGATTCAGACCATCGGACGGGCTGCCCGCAATGCCAACGGGCGAGTGCTGATGTATGCTGACCATATCACAAAGTCAATGCAAAAAGCCATTGATGAAACCAACCGTCGGCGAGCCAAGCAGGAAGTCTACAATCGTAGGCATGGTATTGTGCCGAAGACAGTGCTCAAGTCCAAAGAAGCCATTTTGGAGCGCAGCCGCTTGGTGGGGCAAGGCAAGGAAAGTAAAGGCTATAAAGTAATGCAGAGTGAAAGCAAGCAGGTAGCCGAGCCGACACAAGCCTACGACGCCATGGATGTTGCAGCACTGAAAGCGCGTATCAAAGAGGTACAGGCAGCCATGGAAGCTGCTGCCAAAGACTTGAACTTCATACAGGCAGCAGCTTTGCGCGACGAGCTCTTTGCCTTGAAAGAGCAGTTGAAGAAAAGGGAAAGGTAGGGAATTAGTTCTCGCTTTTCTTTAAAATCATGTATTTGAATCCTTTTTCTTCTAAGGAATCTTTAACAAGTGCTTGCAGGTGCGGAGGTAAGTAAATATCTGAGCGCGTGATTATCAGCTCAATGCCAAATTCACGGATAAGGGAGCGTTGGGCATCTTCTATGGAGGTGTACTTGCCTTTGCTCTTAAGCGAGCGAATGTAGTACTCAAATGCTCTGTTTTTAAGTAGGCGTTTTTTGTCTTCGTAGTGAGGGTCGTTAGAGGGGATTGATTCAATATCAACAGGATATATTTGGATGCTGTAAAACTCTGGATAGTATAGGATAGGATGGTTACAAGAAATGCAAGAAAGCCCGTTAAGGGAAAAAAAAGAGTCACTTCCTTTTATGGGTAGGTACCATGCAGTGATTTTACTAAAATCTTTTAGCTTTGCTACGGCATGATGTGGGTAGTTGAATGAGTATGTAAAGTGTCGAATAGGGGGGATTACAAAGGAGAATAAAACTAAGAGAAGTATACCGCCTTTTACTATGTGATTTTTTGTATTGGGCAACAATTTGGTAAGTAACAGTATGATGAGTAGTGCACTTGCTGGTACACCGAAGTTTGTTATAAATTGAACCGTATCGACCTGAGTCTGCAAAATTCCCCATGCCAAAACACCACTTATTATTGATGCAATAAAGTAAGTAATTGGCTCTTGCCATAAGAGATATTGCACACTATACACTTTTCTACTTTCTTTCCACAGAAAGAAGATACAAACAAGCCAAGGGGCATACAGTAATCCTAATTGTAAAAAGCTTCCGATTGTGATGTTGAATGATAAGCGTAGACCAGATAAGGTAAGCAATCGACCAATACCACTTTGAGTAGCTTGCATGACTTCTGTGGCTGTGAATGTATAAAACAGTAGAATACTTGCTGTGCAGACGACAAAGCAAAATAGGAATGCCCAGAACTTGGTGTGTTTTTTCCTAAGCCATAAATAGAGTAGTAATCCTGCTGAAGCTATGCACCAAGCCGGAAAAATAGTGGTATAACCCAATGGAAGCAGTAAAAGAGGGAGGTATTTATATGTTTTAAATCTTGGAATGAAGCTGATGACGAGGTAGGAGGCTAAAAACAAGAATGGAATAGATATTTTGAAATAAGACCATGGGTTTATGAAAAAGGTGTCAATGTATCGAAAAATATGAACATGTTTATATATAGGGATGTATATGCCTGTAAGCGAAGAGAGTAATAAGGCTTGAATCAAGGGGAAACGCCCCCTATTGAACATTAACAAGGAAGCAATGGCGATAACTATGCTAAACAAAAACAAAGGATATACTATCAATAAGAGGCTTACATAGGTGGTGGATGCTATACCGAGAGTATAGAAAATATAAGTTAACCAAAGCTCTATGTAGTGATAGGGAAACAGAGGGGGGTTAGTTGTTACTTCTGGTGGGAGAAAGACCGCCGATTCTACACCATGCTTCCCTATATGCCATGCTACCTTGGCATAATATAGGTAATCGCCATGCACTATTTGCCAAGCATTATTTTGAAAGTCATACGAGATTACGAAAAAAAAAGTATAGATACCAAGGAGCAGAAGGGCAAGCTTCAAAAGCTGTAAAGCTGGACTTGGAGAGATTGAGTTGAAAATAGGTTGCTCTTCTGTATGTTTACTTTTCCGAAATAAGAAGAGATAGAGAGCTATGACAGGTATAACAAAAAGAAAAATGGTTTTGCCACGTGTAAGAAAGATGCTGGTTGCAGTGACCCACGCAAGGATACCGGTGAGTAGGTAAATCAAGATAGAGGGATAGGAAAGAAGAGCAAGCCCAGTTTTGATTTTGAATAGTTTAAGAAGCACAAAACCAGATACCACAATGAGAACCACTGCCGTTATGAACCCTATGCAGTTAGTAATAAAGGTAAGCCACATAATATTCTTCTTTTTGTTACATTTTTGACATAAATTTACGGATGTATCTTTATAAACTATTTATATCAGGAGCTAATTTATGCAGTGGTTTTACATTTGAACTCTCTGTGCCATTATATTTAAAGTAAGCTTTACCTCAAATTTAATATGAGCCCAACAAGAAAAAAAGTAATTATCACGCAGTCGAATTATATTCCATGGAAAGGTTATTTTGACAGTATTGCATTAGTTGATGAATTTATATTATATGATGATGTTCAATATACTCGCAGAGATTGGCGTAACAGAAATTTAATTAAAACTTATCAGGGCTTGCAGTGGCTTACAATTCCTGTAGAAGTAAAAGGAAAATATTTTCAAAAAATTAAAGAAACCAAGATTAGTGATAAAAACTGGGCAGACGATCATCTTAAAGCAATAAAATTAAATTATGCCAAAGCACAACACTTTAAAGAAGTATTTCCGTTTTTAGAAAACATTTATCAAAAAGCAAAAAATTTTGTATACTTGTCTGAAATAAATTATTTATTTTTGTCCGAAATTTGTAAATACCTTGATATTCATACACCAATGAAATTTTCATATGAATATCCATATCAAAGCGAAGATAGAAATTTACGATTAATTGAAATATGCCAACTTGCCAATGCTACAGATTATTATTCAGGACCAGCCGCTCAATCTTATTTGGATATTACTCTTTTTGAAAAACATAATATCAAAGTGCATTGGTTAGATTACAGCGGCTACAAAGAATATGCACAATTACATCCACCTTTTGAACATAAAGTAAGTATTATTGATTTACTATTAAATGAAGGAAAAAATAGTAAGCAATTTCTTAAATATACTACTAAATAATTTATGAAAATCAGTGTAGTTATACCAGTATATAAATCTCAAGAAACTATTCAGCTCCTTACTCAAAAGTTAATTGATGAATTAAGTAAAATCACTAATGATTATGAAATTATTTATGTAAATGATGACTCTCCTGATAATAGTTGGGACATTATCCAAAAATTATGCAAAGAAAATCCCAAAATAATAGGCATTAGTTTAAGCAGAAATTTTGGACAACATCCTGCTATCTTGTGCGGAATAAAACACTCAAGAGGAGATGCAATAATTGTAATGGATTGCGACCTTCAAGAGGACCCTAAATATATCCCTGACCTGGTAAAAAAATTGCAGGAAGGGAATGATATTGTTTTTACTCTTAAACAAAAAAGGGCACATGCCTGGTGGAAAAATGTAATGACCAAAATTTTTTCATTTATTTACAATTACCTCATAGACGATAAGCGATTACTTACTAGCCAACAAGTTGGATCTTTTAGTATTATTAATAGAAAAGTAGCAGATGCCTTTCTGCAATTTGGAGATTATCAATTTCATTATCTTTTAGTACTAAGGTGGTTAGGATTTAAACAATCATTTATAGAAATAGAACACTACGAAAGAAAAGCAGGTAAAAGTTCATATAACTTTAAAAGATTATTCGAACACGCATTAGTAGCCATTGTTTTTCAATCCGATAAATTGTTGCGGTTTAATATCTATATTGGATTCATCATTTCATTTTTTTCTATCATTGGAATTATTTATTTGCTAATCAGTTATTTTATTCACGGCTATGCCAAAGGTTGGCCAAGTTTATTTATGCTTTTATTATTTACACTTGGAGCAGTTTTGTTCTCATTAGGTATTATTGGTCTTTACATTGGAAAAATGTTTGAGCAAGTAAAAAGTAGACCAAAATTTGTAATAAAGGAATTATTAAACTTAGAAAAATGAGTTATGTAAATCTACCTCCTGGAAATATATTGCAAAATTTATATTTAAGAGAAAGATTAGAATTCTATTCAAAATCTCTTTCTGAAAAAAAATTCTTAGAAATTGGTAGTGGAAAAGGTTATGTTTCAAGTGTTTTTCTTAAAATGGGATGGAAAGGTATTGGCATTGACTTAAACGAATCTGCCTGTGAAAACAATAAAAAATTAGGACTTGCTAACTAAATATAGATTTCATAATTTTGTAGCAAAAAAGTCATGAAGTGTCCAAGGTGTAAAAGTAGCGAAAAAGTAAAAAATGGTAAAATTAAAGGAGTGCAAAGGTACAAATGCAAAAAGTGTCACTATAATTTTACAGTTACTCGAAAATCAACAGCCAA